>JADLBL010000001.1 GCA_020847735.1 Candidatus Eisenbacteria bacterium | reverse complement strand
GGTGACGCGAGCGGGAACACGAACCCGCTGGACGTCACGATGGACGCGGACAAGAGCATCACCGCGACGTTCGCGATCGACCAGCACACGCTGGCGGTGGCGACCGTGGGCAGCGGCTCGGTGGCGAAAGCTCCGGATCAGCCGAGCTACGCCTACGGCTCGAACGTCCAGCTGACGGCCACCCCCGCGACCGGCTGGCACTTCACCGGCTGGAGCGGTGACGCGAGCGGGAGCACGAACCCGCTGGACGTCACGATGGACGCGGACAAGAGCATCACCGCGACGTTCGCGAAAAACTCGGTGGTCGTGAGTCAGGTCTACGGTGGCGGCGGCAACTCGGGCGCGACCCTCACGAACGACTTCATCGAACTCTTCAATCACGGGCCCGACCCGATCGACGTCACCGGCTGGACCGTTCAGTACGGCTCCGCCACGGGCAGCACCTGGAGCACGACGGTGCTCTCGGGTGTCATTCCCGCGGGGCGTTACTACCTGGTCCAGGAGTCGGCCGGCGCCGGGGGCTCCGTCGCGCTGCCGACTCCCGACGCGACCGGATCGATCGCGATGAGCGCGACTTCGGGCAAGGTCGCCCTCGTCAACAACTCGACGGCCCTGACCGGCTCGTGTCCCGCCGGCCCCGAGATCGAGGACCTGATCGGGTACGGTGCCGCCAACTGCTCCGAGACCAGTCCGGCGGGCGGGCTCGGGAACACGACGGCGGCACACCGCAACAGCAACGGGTGCGACGACACCGACAACAACTCGCTGGACGTCTCGTCGAGCGGGCCGACACCACGCAACAGCTCGTCACCCGCGAACGACTGCCTGTTCGCGCTGACGGTGGCCTCCGATCCTCCCGCATCCGGCTCGGTCGGCAAATCCCCGGATCAGCCCGGGTACGCGAACGGAGCCGTGGTCCAGCTCACGGCGACCCCCGTGAGTGGCTGGCATTTCGACCACTGGTCGGGCGGAGCGACGGGGAGCGCCAATCCCCTGTCGCTCGTCATGAATGCCGACTTGGCCGTCACCGCCCACTTCGTCGCCAACGCGCTCTCCGGCGAGGTCGTCATCAGCCAGGTGTATGGCGGTGGTGGCAACGGCGGCGCCACGTACAAGAACGACTTCGTCGAGCTGTTCAACCGCGGCAACGTGACGGTGGACCTCACCGGCTGGTCCATTCAGTACGCCGCCCAGGACGGCGTGACCTGGGCGACCACCACGCTCGTCGGCACCGTGCAACCGGGCGGCTACTACCTCGTGCAGGAAGCGCAGGGCCCGGGCGGCTCGAGCGACCTGCCGGCCCCGGACGGCATCGGGGTCATCAACATGGGCTCCTCGGACGGCAAGGTGGCGCTGTGCAGCGACAACGTCGTCCTGAGCGGGGCCTGTCCGGGCAGCGCGGCGATCGTGGACTTCGTCGGCTACGGGCCCGCCACGTGCGCGGAGACGGCACCGGCGCCGGCGACCGACAACCTGAGCGCGTCGCATCGCAACCACGACGGCTGCGACGAGACGAACGACAACTCGGCCGACTTCTCCACGGCCGCGCCGACGCCGCGCAATACGGCCTCGCCGATTCACGTTTGCGACATCTGGCTCGGCGCGGGACCGCAGGCGGTGACGGACTTCTCGCTGTCGCCGCCGGCGCCGAACCCGACCCGTGGCGCCTCCCGCATCGCGTTCGCGCTGCCGGCGCCGTCGCGCGTGCGGTTGAGCGTCATGGACCTCCAGGGACGGGTGCTGGCGAACCTCGTGGACGGCGTCCTGCCCGCGGGGCGTCACGAAGTGGTCTGGAACGGCGTCGCCGACGGCGGTCCGGCGCCGCCGGGCCTGTACTTCGTGCGATTCGAGGCTCCGGGGCACCGCTTCGCGCGCAACGTGGTCCTGATGCGCTAGGGCCGCGCTCGCTTCATCCGCTGCCGCTTCACGAGCCACGGCCACCCCGCCCGGGGTGGCCGCGGCTCGTCCGGTCCAAGGGCCGGACGGCGGGTGCGGCTCTCAGCCGGCGACCTTCCGGCCGTAGTCGCCTTCGAGCGGAATGGCGAGCGCGACGAGGAAGCTGGGGATCGTGGCGAGAATCACGACCAGGAAGAAATGCCGGTAGCCGATCAGGTCCTCGAGCGCCCCGCTCCACATGCCCGGAAGCATCATGCCGAGCGCCATGAAGCCGGTGCAGATGGCGTAATGCGCGGTCCGGTGCTCGCCACGTGCGATGTACATCATGTAGAGCAGCATCGCGGTGAAGCCGAAGCCATAGCCGAACTGCTCGATGACGACGCAGGCCTGGATGATCGCGATGCTGTGCGGCTGCGCGTAGGCCAGGTAGAGAAACACCGCGTCCGGCAGGTGGATCGCGAACAGCATGGGCCAGAGCCACGCCTTCAGGCCGTGGCGCGAGGCCGCCCAGCCGCCGACGATGCCGCCCAGCGTCAACGCGACGATGCCGACCGTGCCGTAGACGATCCCCACCATTTCCGTCGAGAGTCCGAGTCCGCCCCTGGCGCGCGGATCCAGCAGGAAGGGCGCGACCATCTTGACCAGCTGCGCTTCGCCCAGACGGTAGAGGAGCAGGAACGTCACCGAGACGAAGATGCGCGGCTTGCGGAAGAACGATCCAAAGGTGACGAAGAACTCGCGCAGGAACTCCGGAATGCGCTTCGCCTCGCCGGGATGGTCGGCGGCCGCTCGGGGAAGCGCGAAGCGGTGCCACACGGCGAAGACGACGAAGGCTCCCGCCAGCAGGCTGAAGGTCAGCGACCAGGCCTTCGGCACGCCGAGACGCTCCTGGAGCCGGCCGGCCAGCCACACCAGCAGCCCCTGCCCGGCGATCATCGCGACGCGATAGAACAGGTTGCGCACGCCGACGTACAGCGCCTGTTCCCGTTCGTCGGTCGCGAGCATGTAGAAGCCGTCGGCCGCGATGTCGTGGGTGGCCGAGGTGAAGGCCAGCAGCCAGAAACACGCCAGCGTCCAGGCGAAGAATCCGGACATCGGGACGGTGATCGCCACACCCGCGAGGCCCGCCGCGATCAGCAGCTGCATGGCCCAGATCCACCGCCGGCGCGTCGAGATCAGGTCCACGACCGGCGACCAGAGCGGTTTCACCACCCACGGAAGGTAGAGAAGGCTCGTGTACAGCCCGATGTCGGTGTTCGAGATCCCGAGGCCCTTGTACATGATGACCGAGACGGTCATCACCACGACGTACGGCAGGCCTTCGGCGAGGTAGAGCGACGGGATCCAGGCGAGCGGTGAGCGGCTGCCGGTGCGCGCGTCGGTCATGGGATGGGCCACCCGGGTGGGACTTCTCGTCCGTGAGCGCCTCCCGTGTAGCATGCCCCCGCGCGTGCCGGCAAGAACTCCCGATTCCGCTCCATCGCGGAAGCAGGCCCGGTCAGCGCCGGATCAGCGTCCGCTCGAGATGCCGATGCCAGCGCTCGACCGCCAGGAACGTCGCGTTCGCGGAGGCGACCGCATCCCGGGCTTCGGCCTCGGAGAAGGGCAGCGAGTCCACCCATTCCTTGAACGCGACCATGACGCGCCGGGTGTCGCGCCCGTACTGCAGCAGGAACGACGCCCCGTGCTCGCGCGTGAAGCCCAGGTTGTGGGCCACCACCGCGCCGATCACGGCGCCGCCCGCGCGCGAGCCGCGGCGCACGTACTCCATGCCCGCATACTCCGCGAGCGAGCGGACCTCGGGCAGGCCTTCCATGCCGGGAAGCGAACCGATCGCGTCGGGACCGAAGACCTGCCGCAGGTCGTCGCGGATGAGGAGGGGCGCGGGCACGTCCTCGTCCGACCAGCCGCTCTCGCGCGCACCTTCGTGGACGGACGATCCGGCGAGGCGGTCGAGCACCGCGGCCTCGAAGCCGTGCGACGCGAGCAGGAAGAGCCGGTAGACCTCGCGGTAGTCCGCGAGCGCGCGTTGGCGGGCGTCCCGCTCCGCGCCCTCCGGCGCCGAGCCCGGAGCGGGAACCCGGACGACCACGAAGCGGTTGATGACCGCGGCGTGCTCGACCTGGTCGTGCCGTTCGCGCGTTTCGGCGCGCAGGCGCGCCGAGAGCGGCGTGACGGCGGGAACGGCTTCGTGGGCGACGCCGCTCATGATTCGGCGCCCGCCGCGAACGTCACCGCTTCCGCCTCGCGGGGCGAACCTTCGCCCGGGTCCCTCGCGGACGGCGGCCCGCCCACCGCGCAGCCGAAACCGAGTGGGCACGTGGAGGCGGTCGCGCCGGCGCCGAAGCGTTCGAGGGACTCGAAGCGGGTGCCCACAGGCCGGCGCATCAATCGGACGGTGAGCAGGGCGAGCACGACGGCGACGCTGACGGCGTACTCGAGCGCGGTGAAATGCGCCCGACCGAGCCACTCGAAGACGAGCATGGCGAACAGCCATGCCTTGGCTCCCGCCACCCAGGGCGAGCGCACCGCGTAACCGAAGGCCGCGAGCACCCGGCCGAAGGCGCCCGCGGTCAGCGGCGCGACCTGCCCGCTGCGGACCAGCGTGCGCACCCGGAGCGCGCCGATCACGAGGGCGAGGACACTGGCCACCTCGAGCGTGATGCGAAGGCCGGGACGCCTCATGGCGAGAAAGTAGAAGAGCCAGCCCGCGGTCAGCAGGGCGGTCACCGACCATGTGTAGGCCCGGTAACGGTAGTCACGAACGAACAACCGTTTCGTGCCCGCGGCCGCGGCACCGACACCCAGCAGGCTCGCAAAGGGACAGACCACGTGGATCTCCGACTCGGCTAGTTGAGGCCAACGAACACAGTGAAGCCTACTCAACATGATGGGCCGACCGGCTGTCAAGCGGGCGAGGTGTTCGCCCTCCCCGGATTGCCCGACGCGGAGTGTGGCGCCATTACCGGCCGCGCCCTAGCATGCCCGGACCCCGAAGCGTCCCGCTCCTTCAGAAAGGCAACCGCGTGAAGGCTTCCCCCCCGCCTGTCGGCCAGCAGTTGAGCATCGCGATGTTCATCGACTTCGAGAACATCGCCCTCGGGCTGCGCGACCCCTCCTCGCCCTTCGAGGTGCGCCGCATCCTCGACCGCCTGCTCGAGAAGGGCCGCGTCATCGTCAAGGTCGCCTACGCGGACTGGAACCGGTTCCGCAATCACACCCGGAGCCTGCACGAGAACGGCATCGAGCTGATCGAGATCCCACGGCGCGAAACCACCGGCAAGAACTCCGCCGACATCCGTTTGGTCGTGGACGCGATGGACCTGTGCTGGAGCAAGGAGCACATCGACACGTTCGTGATCGTCTCGGGCGACAGCGACTTCTCCCCCCTGGTCGCCAAGCTCAAGGAGAACGGCCGGCACGTGATCGGACTCGGCATGAAGAAGTCCACCTCGCCGCTGCTGGCCAACGCCTGCGACGAGTTCATCTACTACGAGGACCTCGAGCAGGCCCACGAGCCGGCCGAAGCCGACGAGCGGCCGGCGCAGGGACGCGATTCCGCCTTCCGGCTGCTGGCCGACACGGTGCGTGCGCTCCAGCGCGAGAACTTCGACGTCATCCAGGCATCGCTGGTGAAGGACACGATGAAGCGCAAGCGGCCGGCATTCAGCGAGGCGGCCCTCGGTTACGGCAGCTTCAGCGAACTGCTCGAGGACGCGCAGGACGCGGGCCTCGTCCAGATCCGAAAGGACGAGCGCAGCGGCACGTGGATGGTGGTGAGCGTCGCCAGCGAAGCTCCCGCCCGCCGCCGCCGCCGGACGCGGAGCTGATCCCGGACCGTGACCTTCTCGCCGGAGATCGGTTACGTCGGCGTCCTGTTCGCGCTGTTCGTGATCCCGCGAGCCCTGCAACGGTTCGCCGTTCCGCCGGCGATCACCAGCCTCGCCCTCGGCGTCGCCGCGGGGATCGGCTTCGGGCTGTACCAGCACGACACGACGATTCACCTGCTCTCGGCGTTCGGCATCTCGGCGCTCTTCCTGTTCGCCGGACTCGAGGTGGACGTCCGCGAATTGCGGGCGAACGCGGGAGTGCTCTCCCAGCACCTCGCGGTCCGTACCGCGCTGCTCGCAGGAGTGGCGTTCGCGGTGGCGCGCCTTCTGGAACTCGAGCCGAGAGCTGCGACCCTGCTGGCCCTCGGACTCCTGACTCCCTCCACCGGGTTCATCCTCGATTCGATCGGCCAATTCGGCCTCGCGGACGTCGAGAAGCGCTGGGTCAAGGCCAAGGCGATCGCGACCGAACTTCTCGCACTGCTCGTCATGTTCGCGGCCCTGCAATCCACGACGATCGAACGTTTCGCCGTCTCGACCGTGGTGCTGCTGGGCATGATCGCCCTGCTGCCGCTGCTGTTCCGCGCCTTCGCTTCGGTCGTCGTGCCGTTCGCGCCCCGCTCGGAGTTCGCATTCCTGCTCATGATGGCGGTCGTCTGCTCGTTCGTGACGCGCGAGCTGGGGGTGTACTACCTGGTCGGCGCGTTCGTCGTGGGCATGTCCGCGCAGCGCTTCCGCGAACGGCTGCCGGCGATCGCCTCGGAGCAGATGATCCACGCGGTCGAGATGTTCGCCTCGTTCTTCGTGCCCTTCTACTTCCTGGGGGCCGGCCTGCAGTTGCGCCGCGAGGATCTGTCCGTGGGTGCGCTCGCGTACGGAGCCGTGTTCCTCGCCTCGATGGTTCCGCTGCGGGCCGGCGCGGTCGTCCTGCACCGATGGCTGGCACTGCACGAGTCGCCACGCACCGGACTGCGCGTGGCGGTGGCGATGCTTCCGACCCTCGTCTTCGGGCTCGTCATCGCCGAGATCCTGCGCGACCGCTTCGGCGTCCGGGCCGAGATCTTCGGCGGCGTGATCCTGTACACGATCGTGACCACGATGCTGCCCAGCTTCTTCCTGCGGCGCCCCCTGCCGGATGGCTTCGAGCTTCACGCGCCCGCGGTGGGGCCGGGGCCCGAGGTCGGCCGATCCTGAGCGCGGCACCCGCCGCGCCGGAGTTCAGGCGAGCGCGCGAACGGGAACCGAGCGGAACCCGCCCATCGGAGGACGTTCCTCGACGGGTGCGCCCGCCAGGACCAGCCGGCGAAAGTCGGAATGAAGCGCCCGCACGAGTTCGCGCAGCTCCATGCGAACGAGCGGTCGTCCCGGGCAGACGTGCGGGCCGACGCCGTAGACGAGGTTGTGCGCGGCGTTGCCATGCGGGTCGAAGGCGTCGGGGTCCCTGAAAACCCCCGGATCCCGATTCGCGGCGCGCCAGTCCAGCGTGACGCGCTGACCGGTTCGCACCCGGGAGCCACCGGCCTCGACGGGACAGGTGGCGACCCGGCGGCTCGAGGTGAACGGATCGTTCCGGCGCAGGAGTTCCTCGAGACCTTCGTCGAACCGCGGATCCGACGACTCGTCCCGCAGGCGCCGGTCGATGCACTCGTGCGCCGCGAGGTCGTGGACGATGACACCCACGCACTGGGCGATCGACGCGAGGTCTCCGCCCGTCCAGTTGCGCAGGATCGAAACGACCTCCGCATCGGTCAGCGGGCGCCCGGCGCTCGTGTCGTGCAGCAGCCGGTCGGTGACGTCCCGCGAACCGTCCGAGTCCCGGCGCTCCTCGAGCAGCGGCAGGACGAGCGCGTCGAACCGGCGCGCCGCGTCCTCGGCGTGCGCAGGGTCACCGCTTCTCATGCTCTCGAACTTGTCCTTCAACCACTCCAGCAACGGCTCCTCGAGCGCGGGCGTCCAGCCCAGCCAGGCGACCTGCGCCCGGACCGCGAAGCGGCCGCCGAGTCCGCCCACCGCGTCGAAGACCTCTCCGGGGCGGATCGACCCCGTGAGTTCGCAAGCCACCCGCCGACAGGCCGGCTCGAACTCCGCAAGCGCCCCGGGGGTGAAGTACCGGTCCACGAGCGCACGGAATCGGTCGTGCTCCGCGCCGTCGAGTCCGTTCGGGATCTGAAGAAAGCGGGAGGCGGCATTAGAGAAACGAACCGGGTCTGTGGCGACCCGGACGACTTCGGCGTGCCCGCTGACCGTCACGGCGTCCGCGGGAACGGACGTCCCGGTCGGGCCTGCCGGACCCGCGTTCGGATCGGAAGTGCTCATGCGTCTCCATGCGATCGGCGTGAGGTTCTGGAGTCTCGTGTCCCGCGGCCGGGGCGCGTCGTCGCAATAGGGTCGTCGCGCGCACCGCAGGACTTGACGGAGCGTGATCACGAGCCGGGTCTTCGGTCGGACCCCGGGTACGCGCACGTGCGTCCATCCTGGTGGAGTGCGCGGCGAACGGGCCCGTCGAAGGACCGAAGGCTCGTCGAGCATCGCCGCGCGTCCCAATCGAGGGTGCGGAATGTACACCCTGAAGCGCGATTTGCCCCGGCAGTCGGAAGCTCGGCGGTCGAGAAGCGACGGCGTCACCACCGCGCGATCCGATCTGGTGGCGCTCGTCCTGCTGGCCGGAGCCTGCTTCGCCGACCTGCAGACCGGGTACGAGCTTTCCTCGTCGCTCTTCTACATCATTCCCGTCGCGTACGCGGCGTGGTTCACGGGTCGGGCACGGGGCATGGGCGTCGCGGTCATGAGCGCCGCCGCGTGGCTCGTCTGCCAGCGCGTCGGCGGCATGCCCTTCTCGAGGCCCGGGATCCTGTTCGCCAACGCCGCCGCGGAGCTTGCGATCTACTTCGGAACCGCCTGGACGGTCTCGCGCGTCGCGGCCGACGCGGATCTGCAGCGCCGGCTCACGGCGCACGCGAACGAGGCCCGCGAGGCGCTCGACCGGGAGTTCCTCGCGGTCGGCCAGTTGCAACGTGGACTCCTGCCCCGGGAGCTTCCCCGCATGCCCGGTTACGCATGGGAGGTGCACTACGCGACCAGCACCCGGGCGGGCGGCGACTACTATGACGGATTCCGTCTGCAGGACGGACGCGTGGGCGTGGTCGTCGCCGATGCGACCGGACATGGCGCTCCCGCGGCGGTCCTGATGGCGATGGGCCGCGCGCTGCTCGGCGCACAGCCCTCGGCCATGTCTCATCCGGCCGAAGTGCTCGAGCGGCTGAACCAGCAACTGGGAAGGATGCTCCCTCCCGGCTGGTTCCTGACCGCGGCCTACCTGACCCTCGATCCCGGGAGCGGCCGGTTCGAGTACGCGTTGGCGGGCCACGACCCACCCCTCATCGTGCGCGCCCGCGACCGAAGCGTCGCGCCGCTCGAGGATCGCGCGGGCCTGCCGCTGGGTCCCTTTCCGGATCGCCGGTACGTGGCCGGCGAGGAACTTCTGGATCCCGGCGACACGCTGGTGATGTTCACCGACGGGGTCACCGAAACGATGAACGCCTCGAACGAACTGTTCGGCCTCGAACGCCTCCGCGCGAGCCTGGCGTCCACGGCGGCGGCGGACCTCGCGGAGGTCCAATGCGAGCTGCTGGTCCGGCTCGACCGGCATGCCGGAGGCAGACCGCGGGAGGACGACACGACGATCGTGCTTCTCCGCCGCCTCGCGAGCGAGTGAGGCCCGGCGGCTCCCGGCGACCGCGTCCGCGGGGGCGTGACCCTGAAAGCGATGTGGCCCGTGCCGGGGGCCGCCACGCGTCGCTTGCGGTCCCGCACGCGGGGCGCTACACGTCGCCGCCATGAACGCGCTTCGTGCCGCCACGCTCTGCCTCGGCCTCGCGACGCTCGCCGGCTGCGGCAGTGGCGCCTCGCCCACCGCCCCGGGAGGCGCGGGCGCGGACAGTGTCGCGCTCGTGCCCGATCTCACCGACCTGCCGCTATTCCCCGTGGACAACTGGTGGAACCTCGACATCTCCTCCGCGCCCGTGGACCCGGGCTCCGCCGCGTTCATTGATTTCGTCAGCGGCCGCACCCCGGGCAACCCGACGGCCACGCGCTCCATGCACCCCGACTTCGGGCCGCCACCTTTCGGAATGCCCTACGTCGTGGTCGGGGCGAACCAGCCGCTCGTTCCGGTCACATTCTCGCCGTACGGCAGCCAGAGCGACGCGGGAGCTCCCGGACGCCCGGCCGGCTACCCGATTCCCGCGATCGCGCGCACGCAAGCCGGGTACATCGAGGGCGCGATCGCGGGTGGCGGTTCGAGCGGTGACCGGCACCTGTTGATCGTGGATCGATCCCGGCGCCTGCTCTTCGAAACCTGGGCCACGCGCTGGAACTCGTCGGCTGCCCGATGGGAGGCGGGCTCCGGGGCGACGTTCGACCTCTCCTCGAACGCCCGCCGACCGGACGGCTGGACTTCCGCCGACGCCGCCGGGCTGGCGATCCTGCCGGGGCTCGTGCGCTGGGACGAATCCGTCTCGGGGGCGGCGATCGGGCACGCGTTCAGGGTCACCGTGCGCGCGACCAACGGCAGCGTCTGGCCGGCATCACACGTCGCGGGCAACACCGCCGGTGCGCTCCCCATGGGCGCGCGGTTGCGCCTCAAGCCGGGCGTGGACCTGAGCGGCTTCACGCCGCAGGTCCAGCGCATCTTCCAGGCGATGAAGACCCACGGCCTGATCGTCGCGGACAATGGTAGTGATTTGTTCGTTTCGGGAACGATGGATGCGCGCTGGAACAACGACGTGCTGAATCCCGCCTTCGCGAGCCTGACGGCGGACGACTTCGAAGTGGTTCAACTCGGCTGGGGCGCTCCGACCGGCGCGCGAAAGTGACGCTCGGCGTCGGGGACGCCTGAGGCCGGATCGCGAGGCGCGAGCCCCGACCGGGCGGTCCCTCGCGGTCGCGTCCCGCGCCGGACCGAGATTGTCGTTGAGGCGCCGCGGGCCAGCCGATAGCTTCGCCGAACCTGCCTTGCGACAGCGCACGCAGGGCGCCCGGCCCGGGACGCGGGCTCGTTTCGAAGGCCGCTGGCGAAGTCCATCAGGAGGGTTCGTGAGCCAAACCAGTTCGTCATCCGACGCGGCGACGTCCGATCCGTTCGAGAAGTTCAAGGCGAATCAGCGTGCGTCGTGGGCGCACTTCGGTCCCCTGGCGGTCTTCACGACCCCGTCGGCGGCGCGGCTGGTGCGCTTCGCGGGCGTGCAGCCCGGACAGCGTGTGCTCGACGTGGGGTCGGGCACGGGCGTCGTCGCGGTGACGGCGGCGCGGCTCGGGGCGAAAGTGACCGCCGCGGACCTCACGCCGGAGTTGATCGATCAGGCGCGCCACAACGCGGAGATCGCCGGGGTGGCGGTGGACTGGCACGAAGCCGACGTCGAGGCGTTGCCGTTCGCGGATGCGCAGTTCGACGTCGTGCTCAGCCAGTTCGGTCACATGTTCGCGCCGCGGCCGGATCTCGCGATCGCCCAGATGCTGCGCGTGCTGCGGCCCGGTGGCACGATCGCGTTTTCGACCTGGCCGCCGGACCAGTTCGTGGGCCGCCTGTTCGCGCTCACCGCACGCTACGCGCCCCCTCCGCCGCCGGGCGTCGCGCCGCCGGTGCAGTGGGGCGACCCGGGAGTCGTCCGGGAGCGCCTCGGGGCCGCGGTGCGGGAGATCGTTTTCGAACGCGACCTCATGCTGGTCAACACCCTGAGCCCTCAGCATCTTCGGTACGCCACCGAGCGAACCGCCGGCCCGGTTCTGAAACTGGTCGAGTCGCTCGAGAAAAGCGACCCGGCAAAACTGGCCGAGTACCGCCGCGAGAGCGACGAGCTGGCCTCGAGCTACTTCGAGTCCAACGGGATGCGACAGTCGTACCTGATGACCCGCGCGACCAAGGTCTGATCGCACGGTCCGGCCTCGCGCCTAGATGCGTCCGAAGGGCCCGTGGGCGTCCGCCCACGGGCCCTTCCAGTTCGCCGCGCGCGGACCGCGGGGCCCGCACCCCGCCTGCTCCGATCAGCGGATTCGAACGAGCCGTTCGCCGCGCGTGCCCCACGGCGTGACGAGCCGTACGAAGTAGAGCCCGCCGCCCGCGTGGCGGCCGTCGAGCGTCGTGCCGTTCCACGACCGCGCGTGCGCTCCGGCGGACATCATCCCTTCGTCCGACCACACGCGGCGGCCCGAGAGATCGAAGATCTCGAGTCGCACCTCACCCGCCGCCGGCAACGTGAAGGCGATCCGAGCTTCACCCGCGCTCGGATTGGGCGAAGGGCTCGAGAGCGCGAGCACGAGCGGGCCGGCGTCCACCGCCGTCGTGCCGCTGCCGATGCGGAACAGCGCCGCGCTGGCGGCCGTCCCGCTGTTGGCGCCGGGGTCGTAGGCGGTCACCCGCACGCGCGCGCTGTCCGTCTCGACGGCCGGAACGGTCCACGCGTAGGTGCCGCTGTTGTCGAGTCCGCTCGCCACCGGCTCCCAGGGGCCGGCGTCGCCGTGGGCCGAGTACTCGATGGTGATGGTGGCGACCGCGAGGTTGTCCGTGGCGGTCCATGTGATGTCGTGCAGGCTGCCCTGGGCCCAGGTCTCACCCCCCGCCGGGGCCGTGACCGCGACGACCGGCGCCGCGACGTCGAGGAACGTGGCCGCGATGGCATGGTCGGCGGCGACCGCGTCGAAGGTGTAGCTGGAGATCGCACCCGCCGGCACGCCGTCCACGAGCACGTCGCCGATCGTGAAGCCGGTGCCCGGCGAAATGTTGAAAGTCGCACTGGCGCCCTCGGACACGCCGACGACACCCGAGGGCGTGATCGTGCCCCCGACCTCCGCGCTGGCCGCGACCGTCCACCAGTCGACCGTGAACGAGCTGAAGCTCGAGTCGGCGCCGAGATTGCCCGCGGCGTCGCGGGCAACCACGCGCACGCGGGCCTCGGTCGTCGCCGTCGCCGGCACGACCCACGCATAGGAGCCGGTGTTGGGGGCGGAAGCGGCGATGGGCAGCCAGGAGGAGCCGTCGTCCACGGACCACGCGAGGTCCACGCCGGTGACGCCGGTGTTGTCGCTCGCGGTCCAGGTCAGTGTGTGGGACGAGCCGACCTTCCAGGTCTCTCCGCCGACCGGCGAAGTGAGGCTGGCGACCGGCGCCTGCACGTCGCCGCCCGGCGTGCCGGAGTTCGTGAACGTGTCGGCGAAGCCGTTGCCGCGAATCGTGTCCACGCCGCCGGGCTCCCACGTCGCGGAGATGACGACCTGGCCGCCCGAGACCTTGTCCCAGCCGGCGAGCGGCGCGACGCCCGCGCCGGTTTCGGTCCAGTAGGTATGGGTTCCGGCGTTGTGCAGCCGCCCGATGGCCGAGGCGGTCGGGTGGCCGTAGCTGTTGCCGTTGCCGCACGACACCACGGCGACCTTGGGCTGGGTCGCGTTGAGCCAATCGGTCAGGCTCGAGGTGGCCGAGCCGTGATGGTGGACCTTGTACACCTCGATCGGCCCCATCGCCGGAGCTTCCGGGGACTCGACGTTCCGGTAGCTCCCGGAGTTGGCCCCGGGCGTGTCACCGCCAAACGACATGTCGAACTCGCCGTAGCTGACCTTGAGCTGCAGCGACGAGGAGTTCTCGTCGCCCGACGCTCCGGGCACGCCGGCGCCGTTGAGGTCGATGACCTTGATGAAGACCGGGTGCGCCGACAGCGAATCGAGCGTGAGGACCTGGTTCTTCACGAGCGTGCGGCGCTTGCTGCCGGCGGTGTTGACGTAGGTCGTGTAGGTTCCGGAGGAGTACGAGCCGCCGCGATCCCAGGCGTAGCCCAGCGTCGCGACGCCTCCCGCCCCGAAGATCGTGCCGAACAGGCCGATGTGGTCGGCGTGGTAGTGGCTCGCGAAATGGTAGTCCACGTGCGTGACGCCCAGCGCCTGCAGCTGCTGCGGAACCTTCACGCCGCTCGCGGGCGTGGGGTTGCCGTACACGCCGTCGTCGATCATGACGACCTGCCCGAGCGGGCTGATGAGCACCGCCCCGTCGCCCTGGCCGACATCGAGGTGGATGATCTGAAGACGGCCGTTGGGGGTGACGGCGGTGGCGGGGGCGGCGAGGCAGGCCGCGACCAGCAGCGCCGCGCCGGTGCTGCGGAAGGCTCGGATCGGGGGCATCGCGTCTCTCGGGCGCCGGAGACGCTTCGGGGGCGTTTACGGTGCCGTGCTGGTCCGGAACTCCCTCCCGCCTCCGGTCGAAGGCCGGGCAGGAGTCCCGAGGGTGCTGAAACTGGCGCGAAATGCTAGCAGGTGTGAGGGGTGCGTGTCGAAGGCGACCTGGATGCTTCCCCCGGGGACTCACGGGCTGGGGATCGAACGTGTCCGAGGGGTCAGGCCGGAAGCGATCCGATGCCAGCGCTCGAGCAGGCCGTCGATGCGCCGCCGGCAGGCCCGCCACGCGTCCTTCGCTCCCTGGGTCGGCTCGCTGTCGGCGGATTGCACGGTCGTGAACAACGAGCCGAGCGAGCCGGCCATACCCGAGAGGCTCGCTTCCCCGCGCCCGGCGATCGCGCGCAGCGAATCGGCCGTGGCCGGGTCGATCGCGTCTCCGGCCTCGTTCAGGGTGCGCAGGATCAGGTCGTGCGCCGACCACACCTCCTGCAACGTCGAATCGAGGGACCGGGAGAGGGCGAGTTGTTCCTCGAGTCCCGCCATCGGCACCGAGAGACGGGGGTCGAGCCTGACCTCGAGCGGCTGCGAAACGCGCCTTCCTCCGGCTTCGAGCGTCACCCGGTAACGACCGGGGAGCACGAACGCGCCACCGGGCAGGATCGGAGTGCCGCGTGTCCTGACCGCCGCGATCGAATAGCGGAACGACCGAACGGCCGGGCGTGGAAACTGCAGATTCCACACGAATCGGTGCATGCCGGGACCGGCCGGCGGCCGAGAAGCCGTCCCGATCCAGTCCTGCTCGAAGTAGGCGCGCGCGCCCAGCGATTCGGGTTTGGCGTCACTGCGAAATCGCCGCACGATCCGGCCGGCGGCGTCCTCGACGGTCAGGGTCACGGGGCCTTCCGTGCCGGGGGCGAGCCAGTAATCGAGCACCGCGCCGGTCGGCGGATTCTCGCCGAGCGGGGTCTCGGGCGGCGGTGGCGTGTCTCGGTTCTCGCTGGCCCGCATGCGCACGGCGGGCGCGGGAGCGAACAGATGCACGGGCTCGAGCGTCGCTCCCGAGGCGATGCCGCGCAGCGGCGTCACGTCGTCGAACGACCAGATGGCGCGCCCCTGGGTCGCGGCGAGCAGGTCGTCGCCGTGCGCGAGCAGGTCGCGCACCCACGTCGTCGGGAAGCCGTTCGCGAGCGGTTGCCATCGTTCGCCGTCGTCGAAGGACACGTACACGCTGCGGTTGGTCCCGGCGTAAAGCAGTCCGGGCGTTCGGCGGTCGCAGCGCACGACCGAAACGAACTCGTCCGCCGGCAGGCCGTGGCCGATCTCACGCCAGCGCTCGCCCCCGTCGTCCGTCGCGTAGGCGAGCGGCGCGAAGCGGTCGAGCCGGTGGGTGTCCACGGCGATGTAGGCAACGGCGGGATCGAGCGGCGAAAGGTCCACCGAGGCGATGGTTCCCCACGCCGGCAGCCCCGGCGGGGTCACGTCCCGCCAGCTGGCGCCGCCGTCGCGCGTCTTCTTCACGAGTCCGTCGTCCGTGCCGACCCAGACCACCGCGGAATCGAGCGGCGAGGGAGCGATGCTGTAGATCACGCCGTAGCCGCAGCGCCGGGCCTGGTCGAGCGCGGGGTCGGCGCACGGTCCCGCGCCCTCCTCGCGGCCGCTCAGGTCGGGGCTCACCACGTCCCAGTGGCGGCCATCGTCCAGCGAGCGGAACAGGCACTGGGCGCCCAGGTACATCGCGTGCGGAGGAAGCGGCGAAAGGACGAGCGGAGTGATCCAGGTGTAGCGATACTTCACCTTCGTCGGGTCGGCGCCATAGGTGCTGAGCGGCCACGCCGAGACGTTGGCGCTCTGTCGCGTTTCGGCGTCGAAGCGTGACACGCCCCCTCCCAGTCCGCTGCCGAAAACGGTCCGCGGGTCGCCGGGCTTGGGCACCATGTAGTCGCGCTCGTCCCCGCCCACCGGGTGCCAGTCGCGCTCCTCGATCACGCCGTAAGCGCCCCGGCTGGCGATTGCGACCGTGCCGTTGTCCTGCTGGCCGCTGTAGATGTGATAGGGAAACCGGTCGTCGGCCGCGAGGTGATAGAACTGCCCGGTGGGCTGGTTGTACCAGCTGGACCAGCTTTCGCCGCCGTTCAGGCTGACCGCGGCTCCCTGATCGGCGCCGGTGATCAGGCGCCGGTCGTCCGCGGGATCCACCCACAGCGCGTGGTAGTCGTCACCTCCTGGAGACCCGCGAGCGACGACGAACGTCGCCCCGGCGTCGCGGGACTCGCGCAGGGACTGTCCCGAGAGCCAGATGCGCCGCGGGTCCCGCGGCGACACCCAGAGCCGGCCGAAGTAGCCGCTCGCCAGGCTTCCGTCCGGGTTGACGAGTCGCCACGAGTCGCCCGCGTCGTCGCTGCGGTAGAGGCCGCTTCCCGCCGGGCGCCCGGCGGCACCGGTCGCCGAGTACACCTGGACCAACGCATAGACCGTGCGGCCGGCGCTGCCGCGCGGAACGGCGACGCCGATGCGCCCCACCTGTCCCTCGGGCAGTCCGCCCGCGAGTCGCCGCCAGCTCTCGCCGCCATCGGTGCTCTTCCATACCGCCGAGCCGCGGCCCCCCATCGGCATGAAGTAGTCGAGCCACGGGTGCATGCGGATCTGCCAGGTGGCGGCGTACACCACCGACGGCTGCAGCGGGTCCCATGCGAGGTCCACCGCACCGACCGAGTCGGGTGTCGCGAGCGTCCGCCGCCAGGTCCGTCCCCCGTCGCGCGTCAGGTAGACGCCGCGTTCGGGGCCCGGGCCGAAAACGTGGCCGAGAGCCGCCACGATCACCCGGTTCGGATCCCGCGGGTGCACCAGCAGGTCGCCGATGTGCGCGGTGTTCGACAGCCCGACCGGACGCCACGTCGTGCCCGCGTCGTCGGAGCGGTAGACACCTTCGCCCGACATGATGTCGAAGCGGGTCGTCGCCTGACCGGTTCCGGCATAGAGGACGCGAGCATCGGAGGGCGCGACGGCCAGCGCACCGATGGAGGAGGCGCGCTCCGCCTGCAGGCTGGCCCGCCAGGTGCGCCCGGCGTCCGTGGTCTTCCAGACCCCGCCACCAGCGCCGCCAAAGTAAAAGGTGAGCGGATCGCCGGAAACCCCGGTCACCGCGGTCGCCCAGCCGGCGCGGAACGGGCCGACCTGCCGCCAGCTCACGTCGGGCATCGGCAGCGGTGAGGCCGTGTCGGAGTGAGCCCAGCAGGCGCCCGTCACCATCATCAGGAAGGCGAGGGACGAGAGGGTGCCGCTGCTCGCGAATCGGCGTTGGACCGACGCAGGCTCTTCCATGTCACCTCCCTGGATCCGTTGTTTCGCCGTCGCCGAAAGGTAGCGCAGAGGACCGGACCTCACATCTGCGTTGTTTGTGCGCGCACGGCACGGCACAATGCGTTCGTGCCGCCCGATGCCACCCGACACGGAGGTCTGGTCGCTCCCGACCTTCCACAGGCCCAGCGCGCCGATGGCCCCGCGCTCCTGCACGCCGTGTTCGAGCGAACCGCGCTCGCGCACGCCGCGGCCGCAGCGATCGAAATTCCGCCCGGCCCGCGCCGCCCCGGACGAAGACGGCTCACCTACGCGCAGGTCAGCGAACGGGTCGCGGTGCTCGGTGCGCGGCTCGCGTCCCGGGTGCGCGACGAAAGCATCGTCGCGCTCGCACTGCCGCGCGACTCCGCGGCGATCTACGTCGCGCAACTGGCCGTGATGACTGCGGGCGGCGCGTACACGGTCGTGGACCCCGCGCTCCCGCCCGAGCGCGCCCGCTTCCTGCTCGAGGACTGCGAAGCCGTGGCGGTGATCGCACGCGCGCGCGAAATCGCATGGCTCGCGTCCCTCGGAGTTCCGCGGGAGCGGATCATCGAGGTGGACGAGGACGGCGCCCCGCTCGGGAACTCCACGAACGGCAACGACGCGGCCGGACATCGGACGCCGGATCCCGCCTCGCTTGCTTACGTGATCTACACCTCGGGCACTTCGGGCCGGCCGAAGGGCGTGATGATCGAACACCGCGGCATCGTGAACCTCGTCGAGTCCGACCGGCGCTACTTCGATCTCGGGCCCGGCGACCGCGTCGCGCAGAGTTCCTCCTGCGCCTACGATTCGTCGGTCGAGGAGATCTGGCTCGCTTTCGGTTCGGGCGCGACGCTCGTGCTCATGGACGACGACGCGGTCCGTCTCGGGCCCGATCTCGTGGGCTGGCTGAAGGACGAGGAGATCAGCGTGTTCTGCCCGCCCCCCACCCTGCTGCGCATGACCGCCTGCGAGGATCCGCGGGCGGCGCTTCCGCGGCTGAGGCTCCTTTATGTGGGGGGCGAGGAACTGCCGGCGGACGTCGCCGCGCGCTGGGCCCCGGGCCGGCGGCTCGAAAACGGCTACGGCCCGACGGAATGTTCGGTCACGGTCGTGCGCACGCCGGTGCGGGCGGGCGAGCCGGTCCTGATCGGCTGGCCCGTCGAGGGAAACCGGGCCTACGTGCTCGACGAGGACCTGAAGGAGGTCGAACCCGGCGCCTCCGGCGAACTGTGCATCGGAGGGCCGGGGCTGGCGCGCGGCTACCTGCGGCAGCCGGCGCTCACCGCCGAGCGGTTCATCGAGCATCCACGCTTCGGCCGGCTCTACCGCACCGGCGACCTGGTCCAGCAGCGGGCCGGCGGCGCGCTCGCCTACCTCGGCCGCTCGGACTCGCAGGTCAAGATTCGCGGACACCGCGTCGAGTTGAGCGCGATCGAGGCGCAGCTCTGTGACTGCGAAGGCGTGATCGCCGCGGCCTGCGCGCTGCAGGGCGATGCGCCGGCGCGCGAGCTGTCGGCGTTCCTGGTCACCGACGCCGCGCATCCCGCCGACCTGTCGCTCGTTCGAGAGCGCATGCGCGCGACGGTCCCCGACTACATGCAGCCCGTGCACTACGCCCTCGTGGCGTCGCTGCCGACGCGCGACGCCAGCGGCAAGCTCGATCGCTCCGCGCTGCCCGATCTCGGTCGCGCGGGACGGCCGGGTGCGGGTGCGGCGGACCCGGCCGAGACCGGCGCGACGGCGATCGAGCGCGCCGTGCTCGCCGCATTCGCCCGGCACGTCCCGCACGCCGGGTCCATCGGGCTCGCGGACGACTTCTTCCTCGACCTGGGTGGCAATTCGCTGGTCGCGGCACAGGTCGTCTCGACGCTACGCGGCGACCCGGCGACCTCCTCGCTGACCATGCGGGACCTGTACGAGGCGCGCACCGCCGCGGCGCTCGCGGCGCGTGCGAGACCCGCGCCCGAAGCAGCGGACGCTTCGGCGGCCGGGCGGACCGCGCTCGCCTCGGTTGCCGGCGCGGGCTCGGCCGGCGCGCTCGCGCAGCTGGGCTGGATCGCGGCCACGCTCGTGCCGGTCTCGGCGTTCGCCTTCGTGGCCGTGTTTGCCCTGCTGCCGGCGCTGGAGCGCGCGCTGGGAACGCTCACGCTCCTGCTGCTCCTGCCCCTCGTGGGGTTCGCGGCGGAGCTGGCGTGGCTTCCGGTCTCGCTCGGCCTCACGGTCCTGGCCAAGACGCTGCTGATCGGGCGCTACCGGCCCGGCCGGCACCGCTGGCTGGGCAGCTTCCACGTCCGCCACTGGATCGTGGTCCACCTCGCGCGCACGATTCCATGGCCTCTGGTGCAGGGCAGCGAGCTCGGCAACGCCTGCCTGCGGGCGCTGGGTGCGCGCATCGGGCGGAACGTGCACGTGCACCGGGGCGTGGACCTGATGGGCGGCGGATGGGACCTGATGGACCTGGGCGACGGCGCGACGCTCGGCAGGGACGCTTCGCTCGGCGTCGCCGAGTACCACTCGCGGGAACTTGTGCTGGCGCCCGTCACGATCGAGTCCGGGGCAACGCTCGACACCCGCGCGCACGTCGCGGGCGGCGCCCGGCTCGGGCGCGACGGCTACCTCGGCTGCCTCTCCCTGCTGGCCGAAGGCGAGACGTTGCCCGCGGGTGAATGCTGGGCCGGCGTGCCGGCCGAGCGCGTCGGAGCCGCGCCCGCCGCCAGCGCGGAAGCCACCCGTTCCGCGCCGTGGCCCGCCGCGCTGCACGCCGCGGCTCTGATCGGCGCGCGGGCGCTGTTCGCGTGGGTGCCGCTTCTGCCCGGATTGCTGCTCGCGGCCGTCTGCCTCTCGCCCGCGGCGCCCGGCACCGGGCTGCTGCCGGCGCCGCTTCGCGACCTGCCGATCGCGCTTGCGCCTCTGCTGCTGGTCGCCGGCTACGCTCTTTCGCTGCCGGCCGAGGCCCTGCTCGCACGCGCCTTCGGTCGCGTGCGCGAGGGGGACCACCGCCTTCGGGGAGCGATGGGCATCGCGCTGGCGATGAAGGAGCGCGCTCTCGAAACGGCGAACGGGGCGCTCAGTGGAACGCTGCTCTGGCCGTGGTGGCTGCGTTCGGCGGGCGCGAAGGTCGGCCGCAAGTGCGAGATCAGCACGATCATGGAGTCGGTGCCCGAGCTGCTGGAGATCGGCGACGAGTGCTTCCTCGCCGACGGCATCTATCTCGGGCGCCCGCGGCTCCACCGCGGCTTCGCGGAGTGCCGACGGACTCGCCTTTCGCGGAACACCTTCCTCGGCAACCACGTCGTCGTGCCGGCGGGCGCCGAGTTGCCCCCGGACATCCTGCTCGGCGTCTGCACGGTGGCGGACCCCGGGACCATCCGGTCCGGCTCCTCCTGGTTCGGCAATCCGCCACTCGAGCTGCCGCGCCGCGAGGTGTCGGCGAGCGAACGTGAGCTGACCCACGATCCGACCTGGGACCGCCTCCTGACGCGCGTCGTGTTCGAATCGGTTCGGCTGGTGCTGCCGCTGGTGCCGCTGGCCCTCGCCTGGAGCTGGTTCCGCGCGGTGCCATCGTGGCGTGACGCGCTCCCGCTTCCCGCCTTCCTGCTTCTCGCGCTCCCCGCATCGCTGGTCGCGCTCGGCGCCGCCCTGCTGTCGCTGGTGGTGCTCGTCAAGTGGTTCGTGATGGGACCGATTCGGGAGGGGCGGCACGCCCTCTGGTCGTGCTGGTGCTGCCGCTGGGACGTGCTGTTCGAGGTCTGGGCGGCGTGGGCGGTGCCGGTCGTCGCCGCGTTCGAGGGCACGCCGTTTCTCGCCTTCTGGCTGCGCGCGATGGGCTGCCGGGTCGGGCGTGGCGTGGTCTTCGGCGGGCCGTTCCTGCAGGTCGTGGACCCCGACATGCTCGAGGTCGGCGACGGCGCGACCGTCTCGTGTCACCTGCAGTCGCACAGCTTCGAGGACCGCGTGCTCAAGCTCGCGCCCGTCCGAATCCGCGCCGGGGCCGATGTCGGGCGTGGCGCGGTGCTGCTCTATGGCGCGGACATCGGCGAGGGTGCGGCGGTGGCCGAGAACAGCGTCGTCATGAAGCGCGAGCGGCTCCTGCCGCAGGTCGGCTACGTGGGCTGTCCAACGCGACCCGCGGGCATTGGCGCAGGGCGATGAGCACGCGCATGCTCGATTCGCCCGCGCCGGCCGCCGCCGCGTGCGATCGCGTGGAGGTCTGGCGGGTCGCGCTCACGGCGGACGGGAAGGGCGGCGACCTGACGCACCCGTTCCTCGACGCGGCGGAGCGAGCGCACGCGAAGCGCCTGCGCCACGGGGCCGCCTCGTGGGCGGCGGCCCGTGCGGCGCTGCGCGCCGTTCTCGGTCAATCTCTCGGGGTCGAGCCGCGCGCCCTGACGTTCGGTGTGGATGCGGCAGGGCGTCCGCGACTCGCCCCGGGCCACGGTCTGGACCTGCGCTTCAGCCTGTCGCACACCGATGGCGTCGCGCTCATCGCACTCCGGCCGGGGCGAAACGTGGGTGTGGACGTCGAACGGGTGCGGGGCGACGTGGACGAGCCCGCCGTTGCGGGACTCGTGCTCGGAGCGGCGGTGCGCGCGCAACTGGCATTGCTCGCCGGCGCGCGCCGGCGCGAGGCGTTCTTCCGCGCCTGGGTTCGCCGCGAGGCCCTGGCCAAGGCGTGCGGGCGGGGAATCGCGACGGCCGCGGATGCCGGCGACGGCGCGAGCTACTCGGTGCGCGACCTCGCCGGCATCGAAGGCTGCGCGGCCGCGGTGGCGTCGGAGGGCGAATCGTGGACGCTCGCACGCGTGCGCGCGAGGAGCCCGCTCCCCCGCTGAGGCGAAAGGCGCGGTTTCACTCGTGCTCCGTCAGCTTCCGCCGGCGTCCTTCGGCCAGGCGATCGTGAGGAGCACCGTGCTCTCCTCGACGGCCTCCACGTCGTGGGGCAGGTCGTGATCGAGGGCGAGCAGGTGGCCCGCGGGCAGCTCCACGAGCCGGTCCGCGAGCTTCACGCGCACGGCCCCGGTCACCGTCTGCACCGAGATGCGCCCGCTGGTGTGGTGTTCGCGCAGGTTCGTCCCGGCCTTCATCACCATGAAGACGACGCGCAGGTCGGGATGCTTGACCAGCGTCACCGCGTTGCGGCCGTGCTGAACCCATGGTCCTTCGCGCCGCAGGCGCGCCGCCTCCTCGGCGAAATCGAATTGGAGCACGGGGTCCGCCAGCGGGCGGGACGGCCGAGTCGCACTGAGGCTGACCTGGGGCTGAAGCCGGCCCGCCTCACCGGGTTTGTCCGACATCGTCTTCTCCTTGTCGCGCCGGTGCGGTTCGCGCCCGGCCACGCCGCCACCCTAGTCCGGGGGCAGACCGGGAGCAAACCGCGCCCGCCCGTCAGAGCGTTGCGGCGGAGAATGTGTCGCCCTGCGACAGATCTCCCGTCTCAAAACCCTTGCGGAACCAGCGCGCGCGCTGGGCGGAAGTGCCGTGCGTGAACGAGTCGGGGGTCACGGTGCCGGTCGCCTGACGCTGCAGCCGGTCGTCGCCGATCGCGCTGGCCGCGTTCAACGCCTCCTCGAGGTCGCCGGCTTCGAGGATCTGCTTCGCCCGCTCGGCGTGATGCGCCCAGACGCCTGCGAAGAAGTCCGCCTGCAGTTCAAGCCGGACCGACAGGCGGTTGAACTCCTCCTGCGAGACACGGCCGCGCGCCCCGGCAACCCGTTCCGAGATGCCGAGCAGGTTCTGAACGTGGTGACCCACCTCGTGGGCGACGACGTAGGCCTGCGCGAAATCGCCGGGGGCGCCGAAACGGTCGCGCAGCTCGTCGTAGAAGGCGAGATCCACGTAGACGCGCCGGTCCGCGGGGCAGTAGAACGGCCCGGTCGAGGATCCCGCGACGCCGCACCCCGATTCGACCTGGTCCCTGAACAGGACGAGCGTCGGCGGCTCATACGTCCTTCCGGCCTGCCGGAACAGGTCCCCCCAGACGTCCTCTGTGTCCTTGAGCACGACCGCCACGAACTCCCGGCCCTCGTCCGGCGCGTTCGCCGGCGCTCCCGGGCTCGCGGGCGCGCCGGTCGTCACCTGCGACTGCCCGGCGAGCTGCAGCAGCTGCCTCGGGTCCCCGCCGAGCAGCAGGAACGCCACGACCAGCACGACCGTCCCCAGCCCCCCGCCCACGATCAGCCCGCCCGGGCGGGCGCCACGGCGGTCGTCGACGTTTCCGCTCTGCTCGCGTCCCTTCCAGCGCATCGCACCCTCCTTTCGCCGGCCAGGTCCGGCGACCGGGGCAGGATGCCTCACCGGCCCTCGCGGCGTGAAGTTCCGGTTGATCGGGCCGCCCCCGCGGGATCACCATGGAGCCATGCGGGTGCGCGGGCGCCCGCGATGCGAGCCCCCGGGAATCCTTCCCCACCTGAGGAGGCAGCCATGGCCCGAGTCGCCGAGATTCTCGCCTCGAAGGGCGGCCACGTGCGCCGCACGAGTCCGGAAACCACCGCCTACGCCGCGATCGCCGAGATGCTGGCCCAGGGCATCGGCTCGTTGCTCGTCACCGAGGGCGACGCGATCGTCGGCATCTTCACCGAGCGGGACTACCTCAGGCGCGTCCTGCTGCAGGACCTCGACCCGCGCGCGACGCGCGTCGGCGACGTCATGACGTCGCGCATCGTGTGCGTCGAGCCGTCGCGCCCCATCGCGGACTGCATGGCGATCATGACGCGGCAGCGCTTCCGGCACCTGCCCGTCGTGGACGACGGCCGGCTGGTCGGCGTGGTCTCGATCGGCGACGTGGTCAAGCACCTGTCGGCCGAGCGCGAGGTCGAGGTCCGCTACCTGACGGACTACATCAGCGGCCGGTTGTGAGGATCGGGTGGGCCCGCACGGGCCCGCCCGTCCGCGTCACTTCTTCGGCAGTTTCGCGAGCAGCACCTCGACGGCCTTCTCGAGCTGCTGGTCGCGTCCGGCGGCCCACAGCGCCGGGTCCGGCTCGACCTCGTAGTCCGGCTCGAGCTGCTTGTTCTCCATGACGTCCCCGGCCATGTCGATGAGCGAGACCTCGGGAATGCCGAAGACCAGGTCGCGATTCTGCAGCCGCTCCCACCAGACGGACGTGCACGTGCCAGGCACCGGCATGCCGACCGTCTGGCCGAGTCCGAGCTGCGTGTAGGCCATCGGGAAGCAGTGAGCGTCGGAGTAGTTGCCCTCGCTCATCACCACGATGGAGGGTTTGGTCCAGCGGTTCGACGGCTCGCTCCCGATCTGCCTTCCGCGCGGGGCGTTGCGCGCGTACTCCTTGCCGCTCAGGAAGACCGTCAGCGCTTCGACGAGATTGCCGCCGCCATTGAAGCGCGTGTCGAGCACGATGGCTTCCTTGTCCGCCGACCTGCCGAAGACCTCCTCGTACATCTCGCGGTAGGCGCCGTCGTTCATGCCGCGGATGTGCGCGTAGCCGAGCCGGCCGCCCGACAACCGCTCGACGAGTTCCCGGCGCTGCTTGAGCCAGCGCAGGTACAGCAACCGGGACTGCGCGCCCCAGCTGATCGGCGTCACGGTCTCGTCCCAGCGCGCGCCGCTGCGGGGGTCCCTCAGCGCCAGTCGCACGCGCGTGTCGGCCTTGCGATTCAGCAGGCGGTACCAGTTCGAGCCCGCGGGAATGGGGGCGCCGTCGATCGCCTCGAGGACGACGCCGGCGGCGATCCGCGAGCCCGACTGCTGCAGCGGGCCTCCTTCGAGGACCTCGAGGATCCCGACGCCGTCCCCGGCGTGCTTCGGGTCCGGGAAGAACCCGAGCGCGGCGGTCTGGTCGCCGTCCGTGCGCATCGGCCGGTAGCGGCCGCCGCTGTGCGAGGCGTTCAGCTCGCCCTGCATCTCGGAGATCAGGTCCGCGAAGTCGCGGCTGTTGTCGATCGCCGGCAGGAACCGGGCGTAGGTCCGCTTCATCGCGACCCAGTCCACCCCGTGCATGGCCGGGTCGTGGAACTTCTTCAGCGTCTGGCGCCAGACATGCTCGAACATGTAGGCGCGTTCGGCCGAGGCGTCGAGATCCATGCGCGCCGAGGCGGCGACCGGCGTGCTCTTGCCGGATTCCAGGTCCACCGTCGAGAGTCGCCCGTTCGCGAGCACGAAGGCCTTCTTGCCGTCCTTGTCGAGCTCGAACGCCGCGTCGTCGGCACCGAGCTTGGCGACGAGCTTGGCCTCCTTCTCGCGCGGGGTGTACCGCCACAGGTCGAATCCCTTCTCGAAGCGCGCGAGGTAGTAGAGCTTCTCGCCATCCGGCGACAGCGCGGCGCCCCCGAGGCTGGCCGAGTTGAGCGACAGCCGCACGATCCGGTCGTCGAGGTTGCCGAACTCGATCGCCACCGGCTCGGCCGCCTTCGGCCCCGCCGGTTCGGCGCTCGCCTTTCCCTTTGCGCTCGTCGCCACCGCGGGCTTGCCCTTGTCCTGGTCCTTCTCCTTCGCCTTGAGCTGATCGAACGCGGCTTCGTCGAGCCGGAACCGGTCCCAGGCCCGGGTCGTCAGGAAGGCGGCGTACACGTCCATCTCGCGGCCCTGATTGGCGTGCGAGCGAAGCCCGTTGCGATCGGTGCGCCAGAACAACACTTCACCTTTGCGCGCGAATCGCGGTTGTTCGTCCTCGTAGCCGCTGTGCGTCACGTTCACGAGCTTGCCCGTTCCGGACGAGGGAATCAGTCCCACCTCACTCGACCAGCGCGTCGGGCTGAGGAAGTTGACGGCGAACCACTTTCCGTCGGGCGACCATTCGAACCACTGGTCGCCGTCGATGTACGAGTAGTTCATGTCGCCCGGGAGGATCGTGCGGATGGCGCGCGTCTTCAGGTTGAGCACCTTGAGCGTCGTGCGCTCCTCCAGGTAGGCGACCTCCTGCCCGTCCGGGGAGAAGCGCGGCTGGAACGCCTCGGTCTCGGCCTCGAGTACCGGGGTCTCCTTGAAGGCGGTCGCGTTGAAGAAGTTGGGTTCGTCCTTGTCGGTGAGATCGGTGCGGTAAAGCTTCCAGCTCGAGCCGCGCTCCGAGGCGTAGATCAGGCTGCGGCCGTCGGGAGAGAAACTGACCGAGCGCTCCTGCTCGGGTGTGTTCGTGATCCGGCGCGTGGTGCCATGTTCGGTCGAGGCGACGAACACCTCGCCACGGGCGATGAACGCGATTTCGCCGCCGTCCGGCGACACCTCGAACTCGCTGATCTGCGCCGTCACGTCCACGGAGGCGGTTTCGCGATCCCGGCGGTCGGCCGCGATCAGCACCTCGAGCTTGCGCGGTTCGCCGGTCGCGGCCGGCCGCACCCACAACTCGCCGTCGAACGCGTAGCACAGGTCGCCGCCGTTCGACGCCGACAGGAAGCGCACGGGATGCGTGCGGTGTGAAGTGACCTGGACCGGCGTCTTCGGGTTCGCCAGATCGAGCTTCCAGACGTTGAAGGAGCCGCTGCGCTCGGAAAGGAAGAACAGCGAGTTGCCGTCCGGGCCCCAGACGGGCTGGCGATTGTCGTTGCCGAACTCGGTCAGGCGCGTGTGGCGGTTGGCCGCCACGTCCCACAGCCAGACGTCGCGCGCGAAGGCGGAATGGTCGTGCTTTCGCCATTCCATCTCGAAGCCGCGCTGGTCGGAGTAGGCGAGCCGCCTGCCGGTGCGATCGAAGGCTGCGTAGAGAGCGGGCGTCGTCAGCACCTGCACGGGCATGCCGCCGTCCAGGCCGACGCGGTAGAGCTCCGGCTGGGCCGGGCTCGGGAACTGCGCGTTGGAGGCGGCGTCGAGCACCGAGGCCGTGAACAGCACGGAACGGCCGTCCGGGGCGAAGCTGGTCGGGGTCTCGTCGCTGGAGTGGAACGTCAGGCGCGTGGCTTCCCCGCCTTCGGACGGCATCACGAACACGTCGAAGTTGCCGTCGCGGTCGGAGGCGAAGGCGATCTTCGAGCCGTCCGGCGACCACACGGGCATGGTGTTGTGGGAGGCCCCGACCGTGAGCGCCGTCGCGATGCCGCCGGTGGCGGCGACCTTCCACAGGTTGCCCTTGTAGCTGAAGGCGATGCTGTGTCCGTCCGGCGAGATCGAGGGGTAGCGCATCCACAGACCGCGTTCGACCGCGACGGCCGGAGCGGGGACCACGAGCGCGAGCGCCATCACGACGCCCGCCGCCCGGACGATGCTTCGTGCGAACTTCGACATGACCTCTCCTGCGAGGGGGGAACGCGCGGGCTCGTCCGGAACGCCCCGGAGAACCACCGTGGGCCGCCGCGGTCGGGACGGCCCGCCGTGCGGCGCGACGCGCCGATGTATACCGCAACGGCAGAGCGGACCCCGGCGGCCGCACGGTGAAGAGTGACGAACGCGGCGGCGCGGGCGGCTGAACGGGGAGGCCGTGGCGAGCCTCGCTCGAGCCGGGTCTCGATGTCGCGCGGGCGGGCCCGACCGGGAAAGGATGGTGGCCGGCCGGCCGGCCCGATAGAGTGCCGGCCTCGGGACCCGGGCCGACCCCCACCATGGCTTCGGAGAGGCACGACGCCCGCGCGGTCGCGCTCCCGCTCACGGGCGCGCGATCCGGTTTCCGTCCACGAAAGGAGCCTCCGCATGTTGCGGCCGCACCGCCTGTCGTCGCCCCTCCTTCTCGCTTCGCTGTTCCTCGCCTCCCTCGCGCCGGACTGCGGCGCCGCCCGCCTGTTCGACGGCATGGGCCGCCATCATCGGACCGTCTCGACCTCGTCGCGCGAGGCTCAGCGCTGGTTCGACCAGGGCCTCGTGTGGGTGATGTCGTTCAACCACGACGAAGCGATCCGCTCCTTCACCGAGGCGGCGCGGCTCGACACGGGCTGTGCGATGGCCTGGTGGGGTGTGGCGCTCGCGAACGGACCCCACATCAACAATCCCGCCATGTCGCCCGAACAGTCTCAGGCGGCCTGGAAGGCGATCGCCCGGGCCAAGGCCTCGGTCGCGAGCGCCTCGCCGGTCGAGCAGGCGCTGATCTCGGCGCTCGCCGCGCGCTACGCGGAAGCACCGCCGTCCGACCGCCACGGGCTCGACCAGGCGTATGCGGACGCGATGCGCGACGTGTGGAAGCGCCACCCCGCGGATGCGGACGCGGGAGCCCTGTTCGCCGAGGCGCTCATGGACCTGCGTCCCTGGGACCTCTGGCAGGCGGACGGCTCGCCGCAGCCCGGCACCGACGAGATCCTCGCCACCCTCGAACAGGTGCTGAAGCAGGCGCCGGACCATCCGCTCGCGAATCATCTGTGGGTGCACGCCGTGGAGGCCTCGCCCCACCCCGAGCGCGCGCTGGCCGCCGCGAACCGCCTGCGGACGCTCGTGCCGGCCGCCGGGCACATGGTGCACATGCCGGCGCACATCTACAGCCGCGTCGGGCGCTGGGCCGACGCTGCGGCGGCCAACGAGCGCGCGATCGCGGTGGACCGGCGCTACCGGGCGCTCTCGCCCCGGCAGGGCTTCTACAGCGTCTACATGGCCCACAACCGCCACTTCCTGTCGTGGGCGTCGCAGATGGAGGGCCGCTCCGCCGAGGCGCTGCGGGCTTCACGCGAGATGCTCGCGAACCTCCCGCCCGACTTCGTGCGTGAGTCGTCGTTCTTCGCCGACGGCTTCATGACGATCGAGCTGGAAACGCTCATGCGCTTCGGACGCTGGGACGAGCTTCTCGCGATTCCGGAAGGTCCCGACTACCTGCCGATCACCCGCGCCTTCCGGCGTTTCGCCCGGGGCACCGCGTACGCCGCGCTCGGCAACCTGGAGGACGCCGGGCGCGAGCAGTCGGCGTTTCGTGACGCGATGGGCGGGGTGAGCGAGGAGATGATCGTCGGCAACAACCCGGGTCGGCTCGTGCTGTCCATCGCCGATCACCAGCTCGCCGGCGAGATCGCGAACCGCAGGGGCGACGTCGAGACGGCGGTGCGCGAGCTCGGCGAAGGGGTGCGCATCGAGGACTCGCTGCGCTACGACGAATCGCCGGACTGGCTGCTGCCGGTGCGCCATGCGCTCGGTGCGGTGCTCGTGCGCGCCAGGCGCTGGCCTGAGGCGGAAGCCGTTTATCGGGCCGACCTGGTGAAGAATCCGGAGAACGGCTGGGCGCTGTGGGGGCTTTCGCGCTCGCTGCGCGCCCAGGAAAAGCTCGCCGAGGCGGACGCCGTGCAGGCCCGCTTCCGCAAGGCCTGGAAGCGGGCGGACGTCTCGCTCGAGAGCACCTGCTACTGCCAGGTCTGGAACTGAAGCGCGGGCGTCGCGTTCCCCGTCACGGGCGGGTCGGCCCTGCCGGGGAACGCGCCGCGCGGCGTCACCAGATCTTCACGCGGTCGGCGGGAGCGCGGTACATCCTGTCGCCGGGGCGGACACCGAAGGCCTGGTAGAACTGCGGCAGGTTGCTGACGGGACCGATCACGCGCAGGAAGCTCGGCGCGTGCACGTCCGTCTTGACGCGCATCGCGATGTTCTCGGGCCGAAGCTGGTTCATCCAGCCCAGGGACCAGCCGACGAAGTAGCGTTGCGCGGGGGTCAGGCCTCCGAGCTTCGCGCCCTTGCGATACTCCTCCGTCTTCTGGAAGGCCTCCCAGCCGAGAACGATGCCTCCCAGGTCGGCGATGTTCTCGCCCGCGGTCGCCGCGCCGTTGACGTGCAGGTCGCCGGTCGCGATGTAGGCGTCGAACTGCCGGACGATCCCCTGCGCGCGACGCTTGAACTCCTCCTCGTCGCGCGGTGTCCACCAGTTCTCGAGATTGCCGTGCTCGTCGAACTGCCGGCCCTCGTCGTCGAAGCCGTGGGTGATCTCGTGGCCGATCGTCGTGCCCCCCGCGTACGCGTACACGATCGCGTCGTCCACGAGCGAATCGGCGATCCCCGGAAGGATGAAGATCGCCGCCGGCAGCACGATCTCGTTGTTCGAGGGGTTGTAGTACGCGTTGTAGGTCTGCGGCGTCATGTCCCACTCGGTGCGGTCCACCGGCCTGTGCAGCTTGGCGATCAGGTACTCGCTCTCCCAGACGTTGCCGCGCACGACGTTGCCCAGGTACGAATCGCGGGAGACCTCGAACGTGGAGTAGTCGCGCCACTTTTCGGGGTAGCCGATCTTGCGCGTGACGGAGTTGAGCTTGCGCAGCGCGCGGTCCTTCGTCGCCTGGCTCATCCAGTCGAGCTTCGCGATCCGGTCGCGAAACGCGGCGAAGATGTCGTCCGTGAGCTTCACGTAGCGCTGCTTGGTGCGTGGCGAGAAGTACTTCTCCACGTAGAGCTGCCCGAGCGCGTCGCCGAGGTAGCCCTCGGTCGCGTCGAGGACGCGCTTCCAGCGTGGCCGCTGGACCGGCGTACCGTTGAGGATCGTGCCGAAGAAGCGGAAATTCTCGGCGTCGAAGGCGCCGCCGGCGTCCGCGGCGAAGGTCGTGGCGAGGTGCCATCGCAGGTAGGTCTTCCACTCGGCGATGGAGTGCGTGCCGAGCGACTTCTCGATCTGGCGGTAGAACTCGGGCTGACCGACCACGACGGTGTCCACGCCGCGAATGTTCTGGAGCGCGAGATAGTCGCGCCACGGCACGGACGGCGCGAGTCCGCCCACTTCGGCGAGTGACATGCGGTTGTAGTTGGCCTGCGGGTCGCGCAGCTGCTCGAGCTTGCGTGAGGCGGCGGCCAACTCGGTCTCGATCGCCATGACGACGCCCGCGTCGGCGCGCGCGGCGGCGGAATCCTCGCCCAGCAGGCCGAACATCCGGCTCACGTGCACGACGTACTCGCTGCGGAGCGACTTCGAGCGGTCGTCGGTGTCCGAGTAGTAGTCGCGGTTCGGAAGTCCGAGGCCGCCCTGGTACAGGTGCAGGACGGTGCGGTCGCTGTTCTTCTCGTCCTGGAAGATCGCCGGCGAGAACAGGCAGTTGACGCCGATGTACTGAAGGTGCGACGCGGCGGCGAGCAGACCGGAGAGGTCCGTCACCGCGGCGATGCGATCGAACTCGGAGGCGATCGGGGTGTAGCCCTGCCGCTCGATCGCGGCCGTGTCCAGGCCCGCCTGCCAGAAGTCACCGATCTTCTGCGCGTTGCTGCCGCGCGCCGCGTTCCGGTTCGCCGCGGCGGCGGCGGTGATGCCGAGAAGGCGCTCGTAGGTCTCCTCCTGCACGACCTTGGCGATGCCCCACGACCGTTCAGCCGGCGGGATGGGATTGGCCTTCAGCCATCTGCCGACCGAGTAGTCGAAGAAGTCCTGGCGCGGGTCCACCGTCGGATCGATGAACTGGTCGAGGTAGTTGGCCGCGGTGACGGGCGCGGCGGGCTTCTCCGCCGGTCCCGCGGAAGTGAGCGTCAGCGCCGCAAGGATCAGCAGGAAGGCACGCTTCATGGTGGGCATCCCCGGTTGGAGTGACGGCTTCGAATCGCGAGCACCCTAGCGAAGGGCGGCCCGCGGCGCACCCTCCGCATCGTCGCGAACGGTCGTCGGACGACGAGCGCGGCAAGCAGGGCGACCGAACCGTCCGGGCCCGGACATCCTTGCGCCCCGCCTCGGCTTCGTGCGACTTTCGCCGCGCGCTTCTCACTCGAACCGTCGGCGGGGCCCGGCTCCTCCGACGAGACGACCACCGGGTTCGACCGATTCGGCGCGCCGGAAGGGCTGGGGCGCGCGCGCACGGGCCTCGCTCGCGACGGGCGGCGGCCGGAGGATGGTCATGTTCCGCTCGCATGGACCGGCTCTCGCGGCGCTCTGCGCCGCCCTGCTCACGCTGTCCGCCGGCTGCGCGCCGGCAAGAAAAGGCGACGGCCCGATCGTCGTCTGGTGCCAGATGGACCCGCAGGAGCGCGGCCGTTTCGAGCGCAACGTCGCCGCCTACCAGGCCGTTCATCCCGGTTCGTCGTTCCAGGTCGTGCCGTACGACACCGAGAACCTGCGCCAGCAGTTCCAGACGGCCGCGGCCGGCGGAGGCGGGCCGCAGCTCATCTTCGGCCCCTCGGACCAGGTCGGACCGCTGTCGCTGCTCGAGCTGCTGCTGCCGCTCGACGAGACCCTGCCCGCGGGCTTCTTCGACCGCTTCGTGCCGATGGCGCTCGACACCCTGGACGGTCACATCTGGCAGGCGCCGGACCAGGTGGGCAACCACCTCATGCTCGTCTACAACCGCAAGTACGTCGGCACCCCGCCGGCCACCCACGACGAGTTCCTCGCCCTGGCGAAACAGCAGACACGCGACGGGCGCTACGGCTTCGTGATGGAGACGACCGAGCCGTACTGGCTGGTGCCGTTCCTCGCCGGCTTCGGCGGCTGGGTGATGGACGCGCGGCAGCAGCCGACGCTCGACACGCCGGCGATGCGGCGGGCGCTCGCCTACCTCGCCGACCTCAAGAACTCCGAGGGCATCATGCCGCGCGAGTCCAACTACCAGAACGCGCATACGCTCTTCCAGGAAGGCAAGGCGGCGATGATCGTCAACGGGCCGTGGTCGTGGGCCGACTACCGGAAGGCCGGCATCGACCTCGGCATCGCGCCGTTGTGGACGCTGCCTGGCGGTGGCCGCGCGACGCCGATGATCGCGAGCAAGGGATTCTCGATCAACGTCAACTGCCCGAAGTCGCAGCTTCCCGCCGTCATCGAATTCGTCACGTACTGCACCTCCCCGGAAGCGGAGCTGCTCGCCGCCGACACGCTCGGCGTGCTTCCCAGCAACAAGGCCGCCTACGACGATCCTCGCATCCAGTCCGACCCGATCCTGCAGGCGTCCCGCCGTGGTTTCGAGCTGGGAAGGCGCATGCCGGTCGTGCCGGAGATGCGCGTGCTGTGGGACGTCATGCGCCCGGGGCTGCAGGCGGTCATGAACGGGTCCACGAGCCCCGCGGCCGCCGCGAAGAAGATGCAGGCGGACGCCGTGCAGCAGATCGCCGGCATGAAGAAGTAGCCCGGTCATGCTCCGCGCCGGCCGCACGTTTCCCTACGCGCTGCTGCTGCCGGCCGTGCTCGTGATGCTGGCGGTGGTGCTCTTCCCGCTCGGCTACAGCTTCTGGCTCGCGTTCCGGAACATGAGCCTCTACCACTTCCGGAATCCGGAGTTCGTCGGGCTGGAACAGTTCCGGCTGATCCTCTCGGAGCCGGTGTTCTACGCGCTGTTCGCCAAGTCGGTGATCTGGACGGTGGTCAACGTCTCGCTGCACGTCGGCCTGGGAATCCTGCTCGCCATGCTGCTCAACGGCCCCGTGGTCGGCCGGGGACTGTTCCGCACGCTGCTCATCCTGCCGTGGGCGATGCCGCAATACATCTCGGCGCTCACCTGGCGCGGGATGTTCAACTACGAGTACGGCGCCATCAACCTGATGCTCCGGCAGTGGCTGCACCTGCCCGCGATCCCGTGGCTCTCGGATCCGTTCTGGGCGTTCGTGGCGCCGATCCTCACCAACGTCTGGCTCGGCTTCCCGTTCATGATGGTCGTCGCGCTGGGCGGGCTGACGTCCATTCCCGGCGAGATGTACGAGGCGGCCGATCTGGACGGCGCCAACGGCTGGGAGAAGTTCCGGCTCATCACGCTGCCCTCGCTCATGCCGGTCCTCGTGCCGGCGATCCTGCTGGGCACGATCTGGACGTTCAACAGCACGCTGGTCATCTGGCTGGTCTCGAACGGCGGCCAGCCGGCGGATTCGACGCACATCCTGGTGACCTACATCTACAAGGTGGCGTTCACCTACTCGCGCTACTCCTACGCCGCCGCGTTCTCGGTGATCGTCTTTCTGGTGCTCCTCGCGTTCGTCGTCTACGTCATGCGGCGCACGTCGCCGCCGGAGCGGCCGGCGTGAGCGGGCGGCGGACGCGCTGGACGCCGGGCCGCGTGCTCGTGCACGCGTTCCTCGTTTTCTTCACGCTCGGAACGGTGTTTCCGATCCTGCAGATCGTGACGATCTCCCTGCGTCCGTCCGACCAGCTCTACTCGACCTCGCTGGCGCTCGTTCCCGACGGCGCGACGCTGCGGGCGTACCGCACGATGCTGTTCGAAAGGCCGTTCCTGCTGTGGCTGCGCAACTCGTTCGTCGTCTCGATGGCGGTCACGCTGCTCGGGGTCACCCTCGCCTCGACCGCGGCCTACGCGTTCTCGCGCTTCCGCTTTCCCGGCCGCCAGCAGGGCCTGTACCTGTTCCTGATGACGCAGATGTTTCCCGCCACGATGCTCATGCTGCCGCTGTACGTGCTGCTCAAGGCGCTGCACCTGCTCGACACGTTCGCGGGCCTGATCGTCGCCTACACGGCGACCGCGCTCCCCTTCTGCGTCTGGACCATGCGCGGCTACTACGACACGATTCCGGTCGAGCTGGAGCAGGCGGCGATGATCGACGGCTGCACGCCGCTGCAGGCGTTCACCCGCGTCACCCTGCCGCTCGCGTCCCCGGCGCTGGCCATCACGGCGCTGTTCTCGTTCATGGCGGCGTGGTCGGAGTTCCTCGTCGCCCGCATCGTGATCTCGCAGCAGCAGCTCTACACGCTGCCGCTCGGGCTCGAGAGCCTGGCCGGGCAGTTCCAGACGGAATGGGCGAACTACGCCGCCGGGAGCCTGCTCATCTGCATTCCGGTGATGGTCCTGTTCGTCGCGCTGAACCGCTGGATCGTCGGTGGCCTCAGTCTCGGGGGCGTGAAGGGCTGACCGCGGAACGCGTCACGCGCGCATGCGAAGCGGGCGGCCCCGCTGGGGAGCCGCCCGCCCGGTGCTTCGATTCCGCGACTAGCGGTACAGCGACTTGAGCCGGCCCCAGGTGCCCGAATGCGTCGGCGTGACACCGCCGACGACCGCGCGCACCCGGCCCGTCACCTGGTTGAACTGGAACAGCACCGGCTCGTTGGGCACGAGCGTGGTGTAGGCGAGGTTGCCGCTGTTCGTGCCGTAGCCGTCCGCGCCGGCGTTGATGGACCAGTCGCCGGTCTTGCGGAACTTCACCTCGTAGCTGCCGGCCGCCGCGATCGGAATCTCGACGCCCCAGATGTCGCCGACCAGCGTGGCCGCGACACCGGTGCTCCAGGCCCCGGTCTCGGGCGCCGAACCGATGACTTCGAACGTCGTGCCCGGCGCGACCATGTGGTCGTTGTAGGCGATGTTCGTCGAGGGCGACCAGCCATCGGAGTACACGTTCGTGTCCAGCGTCCAGTGCACGATGTCGCCGGGGCCGCTGATGAACACGGGCTGGTTGCTGTTCGGGTAGCTCTCCGACCAGTCCGCGACCGCGATCTTGCCTTCGTAGTAGCCGGCGGCCATCGGCGAGGTCGCCGCGCCGGTCCACACGCCCGCCGACAGCGTCAGCAGGTTGCCGCTGTCCGCGCTCCACGCGGCGTCGTAATAGCCGCCGCGGCCGTAGAACGGTCCGGGCCCGGCGGCGAGCGCGACGCCGGCGCCGAGCAGCGCCAGCGCGATCATCGTCGTAACCATCTTCTTCATGTGGAACGTGCCTCCTGTCGAGCATGGTGCGTGAAGCGCGCGGCCGCCGGGGGTCGGGGCCGTCGAAACGTCTGCAACAAGCCTAGCATCCCCTCTCGGTCGCATGCACGGAGGATTGTGGGATGGGCGGGAGCACTGCCGCGGTCTCGCCCCGCGCGGAGGGCCGGGTGAAATCGCCCGATCGCCCGGCCAGCCCGGCCGGCCGTTTAACCGGACCAAACGAACACGGCGTCCACCGTGGGTGGACGCCATGTCCGTCTGGTCCGGGCTGCCGGGGATCAGCGCGCGAGCACCATCCGACGTGCGGCGCGCTGTCCGTCGAGCGACAACTCGTACAGGTACACGCCGCTGCGAAGGCGGACACCGTCGTCGCCCCGGCCGTCCCAGGCGATCGTGTGCTGCCCCGGGGCGAGGTCCCGGTCCACGACACTGGCGACCCGGCGGCCCGAGACGTCGTAGATCCGCAGGGCCACCCGGCCCGCCCGGAAGAGCTCGAACGAGAAGCGGGCGCCGCGCACCACCGGGTTCGGCATCACCGGACGGAGCGAGGCGAACAACTCGCCGGCACGGCCGACGGGCGTGACGGGAACGTCCGTGGCGTCGGTGCAGTAGTTCCACTTCGTGCCGAGGTTGACCTGCGGGTTGCCGGTCGAGTAGTTGACGTCGTCCAGCGTCAGAACTCGATTGCCCATGGCCTCGCACTCGAACGTGCCGTCGAGCCAGTACTTGTACTCGACACGGAACGGGGTGGAATCCGGGAAGGTGATCGCCCGGCCGAAGAACGCGTCCCCCGCCGCGGCGTCGGGGAAGACGCCGTCGTTGCGCAGCACCGACGCCGCCTCGCGGTGGTCGAACGACAGCGGCGCGCGATCGCCCATGACCGCCAGCGTCTCGGGGTCCGCGGGCACCGGGTCGAACGGATCCATGTTCACGCGGAAGAGCACGGTGACCGGCTTGTCGGTGACGTCGCAGCGGTCGATGCCGCGCGCCGGCAGGATCAGCGGCGTGGAGGCGCTGTACAGCGCGTCGTCGAGGTAGACCCCGCGATCGCCCTGCCCCGCGCACTCGTAGACGCCGTTGAAGTCCACCTTCCAGCCGAAGTTCTTGGGCGTGCAGGCCGGGAACGAAACACGCGCCGTGTAGATCTTGTCTCCGGCGGTCGCATCCGGAGCGACGCCGCCGTCGAGCATCGGCACGCCCGGTTGATTGAACGTCAGCGGCAGCGCACCGCCGACGAGCGTGATGACGTCGCTGCCCGTCGGATTGAAGAGCGAGGCGTCCACGCGGAAGACGACGTCCACCGGATGGGCCGTGTAACTCGCCGGGTCCTCGTTGCTCCAGGCGACGTTGAGCGTGACGCCCGCGCCGTTGTCGCTGCTCAGGTCGTAGACGCGATTGCCCGGGAAGCTCTCGTACGTGTTGCACTTCGCCGTCAGCTTCCACTCGAGCGAAGCCGAGCCCTTGCTGGTGCCGGGGTCGCGCGCCAGGCAGAACGGCACCGTGACGGTGTAGACCGAGTCCAGGTTGGCGTCGTACATCAGGCCGTTGTCGCAGAGCGCGAAGCTCAGCGGCGCGACGCTGCCCTCGACGGCGAACGTGTCGGAGGCGGCGAAGGTTCCCGCGCACAGCGGCAGGGCGAGGTCGGCGTTGAAGGTGACGTTCTGGAGGAAGAAGCCGGCGACGTTGGTGGTGCCGTTCGCGACGATCGTGTTGCTGGCGGCGTCGTCCACCCCCGTGACGGTGACCGTGTAGGCGGTCGCGTTCGCGTTGATCGCCGAGTTCAGCGTCAGGTGCACGAGGCTCGAGGACGCGCCGTCGCGCACCGCGCTCACCACCGTTCGGGACAGCGGCCCGCCGATCGCGTAGTTGCCCGGCGTCTGCGCGCTCGCGAGTTCGACCGGCTCGTTGAACTGCACGTCGATCTTGTTCGTGAGCAGGCTGAACTGGCGGTTGGCCAGGACGGTGAAGTTGACGGCCTGCGCCGACTGCACGGTGGGCGGCGCGTTATCCACGGCGTTCTGGACCGTGTAGGGCGTCATGCACGTCATCTGGACGACCGCGGTCGTGTCGTAGGTGGTCTGGCTGCCGCGCGACATCTGCACGTCGTCGCTGCAGAAGGCGTCGAGCGGTCCCTTGGTGGAGCCCTCCTGCGTGACCCAGAACTCGAGGTTCATGTTCGTCCCGCTCCCGACGCCGAGGACCGAAAGCGGGATCTTCAGCTCCTTGAACGTGACGCTGTCCACGATGCCCAACCCGTTGGCTCCGGAGCCCCAGGCCGGATTGATCGAGGTCGAACGGTTCTGCCAGGTCGCGAGCGTGTCCTTGTAAAGGACCTCGTAGTTGAAGCTGTTGCAGCTCGTCGGGGTGACGTCGTAAATGACGAAGTCGGGCTTGAACGGCACGTTCGTCCAGCCGATCTTGCGGCCGAACGGATCGGTGGTGCCGCCGCCGGCCGTGCCCACGTCGAGGGCGATGCCGAGGTTCATGTCGCAGTAGCAACTGCGCGAGAACTCGATGCCGATGTAGAGGAAGTTCGCGTCGTTGGTGACGAAGATCTTCCCGAGATCCATCGGCAGGGCGACGGGTGCGCAACCGGGCTGGGTGTCGTTCGTGTCGTCCCCGAGCAGGTTGGACGGGTCGAAGTCGTTGACGCCGTCCACGACGATCGTCTGCGGGATCGCCGCGAGCACCGGGCTGGTCACAAGCGTCAGGAGCAGCGCGAGAAGCGGAGTCGCAAGCTTTCGCATGGGGCGGTCTCTCCAGGCCGGGTCGAAGTACGGGGAAGACGCACGCTGCAGGCTCGGCCCGAAGCACCCGCGGATGGGCGGCCGATCCGGCCGTCCCGCGCGCAATCCCTCGAAGTCGGCGGAATTGTACGGGCGCGTTCGGACGTGCGCAATGAAGCATCGAGACGGTCCGGGGTCAGGCGGTGCCTGTTTCATCCGCCGAATCGTCCGCGGGCGCTGGCGCCTTGACCCCCTCCGGGTGCGCCCGCATGATGCGGCCCGGCATTTTCGCCCCTACCTCACGACTTTCGACGGATCGGACCGCGCCGTGCGCCTCCTCACTGCCCTTGCGCTCGCTGTGTTCGGCTTGCTTCCCGCGATCCCGGCGTCCGCGCGCACCGCCCGCGACCTCGGCGCCCGCATGCGCGTGGACGGCTACTCGTCGGACTTCATTCCGGCGGACGAGGACGTCTTCGGCCTCACGGCCGGCGGGGTGCCGCAGGAGGCCCGGGACGACTCGAAGTGGCAGAACAACGAGATCTACCAGATCCACGTCACATGGGACGCGCAATACCTCTACATCGCCGTGGACGGAAAGATCTGGGGCAACAACATGATCCTGTTCTTCGACAGCATGCCCAGTCGGGGACTCGGGGACATGACCTCCCTCAACTCGTGGCGACGGAACGTGAACTTCGACACCTTCGGCCGCTTCCCCGGAGACGAGTTCATGCCGGACGTCTTCGGGGCGACGTGGGACACGAACACGGACCCGCGGCTGCTGACGCAGGTGTCGGGCAACCAGGTGGACGATCATCTGGTCGGCCCCGAGTTCCGGGCTTCCGCGACATTCGACCAGGGAAACGACGGGCGCGCGATGGAGTTCGCGATTCCGTGGCGCAACGTGTTCGCGGGGCTCGGTGGCGGCGGCACGCGGGACACGTTCCTCACGGTCGGCGGAACGAGCGATACGCTGCACCGCATGCCGGTCGGCGTGCATTCGATCAAGATCGCCGCGTTCGTGACCGGTGGCTGGGACGGCAGCGGCGGTCCGGACTCCGCCCCCGACAACCTGCGCGGGCACGTGGACGACGGCAACGCGAACGTCATCCTCGACAACTACGCGACCATTGATCTCGACCGGAACGACGACACGGGGCTCGGCCGCGGCGGACCGGACGGCATTCCGGACTGGGACGTGTCGCCCTCCGAACGGATCAGCTTCCGGTACGCCCCTCCCATCACGGCCGTGCGCTTCTCGATCGGCAGCCTGGCGCTCGATCGTGGCGCCTTCAAACCGGACCTCGGCGAAGGCGTTCGCTTTCATGTCGGACTTGCGCCGCCGCTGAATCCCGACGAGCCCATTGACGTCGCCCGCAGGGCGGTGTTCTCGGCGAGCGTCTACGATGCCGGCGGCCGCCGGGTGCGTCAGCTGTTCGCCAGCGAGAACGTCCAGGCCATTCGCGCCGACGAGGAGCTGAACGCCACCGGCAAGGCACGCTGGGACGGACGGGACGACGCGGGGCGTTTCGTGGAGCCGGGGATCTACATCCTGCGCGTGACGATCGAGCCGAACCTCGATCGGGCGACCCGCGCGTTCGTGGTGGCGCGGTGAGGCGCGTCGCGCTTCTTTGCCTTGCCGCGCTGATGTGGTCGGCTCCGGCGCAGGCCTACTTCGAGCTGACCGGCGTCGGCGCCCGGGTGATCGCCCTCGGACCGTCCGCGATGGGCCTGGTGGACGATGTGTCGGCGTATCGCTGGAACCCGGCGGCGCTCACCTCGCTGACCGGTCCCGAAGCGCTGATGGACGTCGCGAAGCCCTACGGCGTGGACAACCTCAACGAAAGCGCGCTCGCGCTCGGGACCCGGCGCTGGGGCACGGGCTGGGCCCTGGGCTGGCATCGCGTCTCGGTGACCGACATCTACTCCGAGGACCAGTTCTGCGCCGCCGCGGGGCGCACGTTGTTGCGCGGCGCGGCGGACTCGCGGCTGGACGCGGGCGCGACGTTCGTCTTCGGCACCGCGGCGTTCCAGCCGTTCACGGATCCGGGGGGGATCGCGCAGGACTACGGCGTGGTCTCGAAGGGTTCGTTCGACGCCGGGCTGCGCTGGCGTTCGCCCTGGAGCGTGGACCTGTCCTGGGTGGGCCGGGACCTCCTCCAGCCCCGCTACGAGTTCCAGTCGGGCAGCGGAGGCGACCGGCTCGCGACGCGGCAGGAACTGGCCGCGGCCTTCCGCTGGAACCGCGAGTCCACGATCAGCGTCGGCTGGGCGCAGACCGCGAGCGGGGCCGCGACGCTCAGTGCCGGACTCGAGATCCTGTTCTTCGACGTGTTCGCGATCCGCTCCGGATTGTCCAACATTTCCAGCACGTACGAGTCCACGGCGTCGCCGAACGACCTGCAGTTCAGTGGCGGATTCGGCGTCTTTCATCGCGGCGTGTACATCGACGCGGCCGCCGGGACGCACCACGAGCTGGGCGCCTCGTACCGCGTCACCCTCCGCTTCCGCGGTCAGGGCGGAGGGGCGCAATGACGTTCCGCGCCCGCGCCCTCGCGACGCTCCTGCTGCTCGCGTCCCTCTCCCCCGCTGCGCCGGCCGCGACCAAGCTCGAGGGCGACTATCAGCTGATGCTGGAGACCCGCAAGTGGGACCGTCCCTTCCTGTGGGACTTCGATTCCAACTCCTTCGACGTCTTCGACAACATCCAGTTCCGGCTGTTCTCGCAGCCGGCGCCCGGCATCGAGTCGTTCCTCAAGTTCGAGGCGGCGTACAACCCGACGGACAACAACAACCCTGCGCCCGAATTCCAGTGGCGCGAGGGACACCTGCGCTTCCGCAGGGAGTTCGGCCGGCGGGGCGTGGACGCCTACGTGTTCTCCCGCCAGGACCGCTTCTACGTTGACTGGCATCTCGTGCCGTGGGTTTACGGCCGCGGAGACGCCCAGGGTGTGCGCGTGGACACGTGGGGCTGGAACAAGACCTACGCCACCCTCATCGCCTCGGACCGCAGCGGCGAGTTCAACCCGGCCAACTTCCCGGACGTGCCGCACCAGCCCCGCGATTCGATCGCCGCCCAGCGCATTCGGCGCACGTCCGATGCCTGGGTCCTGCGCCTGCGGCGCAGCTTCCTGGCCGACGATGCGCTGCGGACCGGCGTCACCTGGAATCGCTTCGAGGGCTGGACCGGACTGGACAGCACGTCCGGCCCCGCGCCGTGGAGTTCGGTGGCCGCCGTGGACCTCAGATGGCGGATTCGCGGCGCCGACGTGTCGGTCGAGTACGGCCAGAGCTTCGACCGGATCCCGCGCCCGGATTCGGTGCGCGCACCGGTCGTGACCGCGTTCAAGCATCCGCTCGGCTTCCGCCTCGACGACGCGTCGGTCGTTCAGGCCGAGATCCGGTCCTTCAAGCTCGGCACCGCGCGCACGGGTTACGTCAACACCACCCCGGGCTGGTGGAGCCGGGGGCCGAAGTACAACAACGCCCTCGGCGGACCCGGCTCCGACGAAACGGGCTTCTTCCTGAACACCTACTACCTGTTTCCCGAGCGGGCGATGACGTACACGAACAACCTGCTCTGGTACGGACCGAGGGCCTACGGCCGGACGCGGACCCGGGAGCTCTACAACGAGCTCTACATCGAGTTCATCAACGGGTTCACCGGCAAGACCGCCTACAAGCGCAGGGACATCTACCGTCCGACCGCGCGGGGCGCGACGCGCGAGACGCATCTCGACTGGTTCAACGAACTGCAGGTCGAGAGCCGCCTCGCCTGGCTGCGCGTGCAGTCGAAGGTCCGCGACATCGGGACTCCCGACCGCAAGGAGCTGTTCGTCGTCGAGAACTCCATCAACCTTTCGGCCAGGACCAAGGTGTACAACCGCTTCGCGTTCGGAAACGACCCCAGCATCCTGCGCAAGGGCATCTTCACCCAGCTTCAGTACCGTCCGACCGGGAACATGGAGATGTTCCTGCAGTACGGACCCGACTACATCGGCGGCGGCTCCATGCCGGTGGACGAGGGCAACCTCAACGGTGGCGGCGACCAGCGGGACATCGTCAAGCTCATCCTGAAGGGGAACTTCTGATGGCATTCCAGATCCCTCTCCGCTCCGCGCGGCACCTCGCGCTGGCGACCGCCCTGGCGGCCTTCGCGCTCGGGCCGGCGCCGGCCGCCGCCGCGCCGCAGGCCGTGGCGGGCGGCATCCGCTTCACCTATTCCGCGCCGAACGCGAACACCGTCGCGTGGGCGGGCGAGTTCAACGCGTGGTCCCCATCGGCCAACCCCCTCACGAAGGGTGATGGCGGGGTGTGGTCCGTGGTGATCCCGCTCAAGGCGGGCGAGCACCCGTACAAGTTCGTGGTGGACGGCCAGTGGTTCGCCGACCCCGAGAACCCGGTCACCGTGGGCGAGTTCGGAAACAGCGTCGTCCGCGTCGGCGAGGACGGTGCGCTGGTGAAACAGGCGGCCACCTCGAACACCGCCTACAGCCCGAAGATCACGATCGACGGGCGGGTCCACAGTCTGACCTACGTCGCGTTCGACCCCGTCTACTCGCGTTACGAGATCGTGCGCCCGACCTTCGACGTGGACCTCGGATTCGGGATCCGGATCTCGGACCTGCTGAAGGCGCGGGTGCTCACGAACATCGATCCGCAGAAGGAGGACGTGCAGGACTACCGGTCCCGCCTGAACTTCAAGCGCGGCTCGATGGACTTCGCGCAGCCGGGACTGAAGCTGTTCGCCTTCAGCAGCGAGACGATCCCGACGTGGGACGACCCGGCGCGGCTGGTCGGCGACGTCGGCATCTACGCGCATCCCTTCGGCTACCAGCGCGACGGGTTCCTGCTCGGCGCCACGAAGTTCGGCTTCGACGGACAGCTCCTGTACGCGGACAACAGCGCCACCGGCGGCACCGAGTTCCCCGGCACCAACAAGTCCGACACCACGCTCTTCGGGGGCCGCTTCCCCATCCAGTCCATGGACTTCTCGATCAATCGCGGCACGAATCGGCAGTTCGTCTTCGAGGCGGATCCGATCAGCGCGGCCTGGAAGCAACTGCGCACCGTGCGACGCGACTCGGTCACGTTCGCGCTCGTGCAGGACCAGTTCTCGAAGCTGACGGCCACCGACATCGGCGACGGCGGCGCGGGCTTCGGGTTCGGCGACGGCGCCTCGGACGTCTTCGCCACGTCGCTGCGTCGGACGCTGGCGAACGGCCTGCGGCTGGGCGTGCTGGGTCGAACGGACCGCGGCTTCCACCTCGGGCGCCTCTCGCTGACCCGGGTGACGTCGGATTCCACCGGCATCCTGTGGTTCGGTCAGACCGAACAGCAGTCCTTCGCCGGCGGTGGGGAGGCCCGCCTGCCGCTGAGGAACGGTTCGTCCGTGTGGGGCGAGTACCTGCAGGGCGCCCGCAGGCTCGACATGATGGACCGCGGCACGCGCGTGGACTTCGTCGCGACCGGCATCACCGGCACCGGGCCCTCCGCGATTCGCGTGGTGAACCTGACGACGCCGATGGGCCAGCACTTCAACCTCGACGAGAGCGCGCGGCTGATCGCCGGCGGCACGTGGTCGCTGGCCGGGGGTGACGTCGTGCTGACCGCCGAGTTCGAGCGGCAGACGCACACCTACCCCGCGTGGGCGATGCCGCCGGTCGCGCCGGCGGGCCTCGCGAACACGGATCATCCCCGCTTCGAGAACGTGGACTTCCAGCGTGGGACCTACGTGGGCCAGTCCGATCTCGAGAATCGCATGACCGAATGGCGGCTGCGCTGGGATCGCAACTGGCGTTACTACCTCGGACGCGAGGTCCGCACCTCGGTCGGGCTCGAACTGACGGACTTCCGCTACGATGCACGCACCGCGTGGGAGTACCAGATGTGGTTCCCGACCGGGAACATGTGGCTGCAGCAGGACGGCCAGGTCGTCGGCGTGGACCGGCTGACGCTGCTGTGCGAGGACCATGCCTACCGGCTGACGCCCTCGCTCGAGGTGCCGATCCGCCGGGCACGCAACGTGGATTTCCACTGGCGTGGAGACTTCACCGGCGTGAAGCTCGGGCTGCGGCCGCGTTACGCGGAAAACGTCTTCCAGCTCGGCTTCGACCTGACGCGGTCGCTGCGGTTCTCGAACGACACGCGTTGGGTCAAGTACGACGCGCCGGCGCTGAAGCTGGATCGGGCCTATGTGAGCAACTTCGCGCAGGTCGACTACCGGATCGCCGAGGGCATCCACGTCGCCATGGGCTGGGGGGTCTCGCCGCGCGTGCTCGACCCGGTGACCAACGAGTTCGCCAACATCGGCCGGGAGCAGTATCTGTACGACCGCAACGTCAACGGCTGGATCGCCGAATCCAACTGGCTGAGCCTCGCGCCGCAGATCTCGGCGGCCGAGAAGGCGCTGCAGAACGAACGCCGGCTGCACCTCGAAGCCGTGGTTCACTTCTAGAAGGGCCCGAAATGCGTCGTCCGCTTCCGCTCCTGACGCTGCTGCTCGCCCTCTCCGCGGGCCTCGGGGTGCCGGGCTGCAGCAGCCTCAACTTCGTCAAGCGCCGTCTGCCGCCGCCCACGCAGACGCCGGAGGGCGTGGTGTTCCGCTTCATGGCGCCCTCGGCGCGGATCGTCCAGCTGGCGGGCAACTGGCCGGAGAACGACTGGCTTCGGGGGCAGGCCCAGACCGGCAGCTTCCTCGTCGGCGAAATGAAGGACGAGGATGGCGACGGCATCTGGACGAGAACGCAGCGTCTCGCCCCCGGGCGCTACCAGTACAAGTTCGTGATCGACCGGGTGAACTGGAAGGAAGACCCGAACAACCCCAACCGGACCGACGACGGCTACGGCGGGTTCAACTCGTTGATCGACGTCCGATGAGACCCCTTCCCCGATTTCTCGCCGCGGTGCTCCTGCTGGCGGCTCTCGCGCCGGCGGGTTGCGGCCGCAACAAGGCCGGGCTGCTGCTCGTCCCGACCGGAATCCGACCGGCTCCGGAGACCTGGCCGGGCGGGATGACCGGATCGGTCTACTTCTACTCCGATCGCGACCCGGGCCTCGCTCTTCCGCCCTTTCCGCCAACGCGCGTCGAGCTGTTCCTCGGTGGCGTTTCGGTCGCGGTGGATTCGCTCGCACCGGACTCGCGCGATTACCACTTCACCGGACTCGCGGCGGGCACCTACAGCATGGTGGTGCGCTCCAGCGCGTTCCTCCCCGTCTCGCGCGGCGGGCTTCCGGTGCGCGACGGCGTGCTCGACGCGGGAAGCACGGTGCTCACCCTGAACGAATCGGCCGTCAATCACGCGGTGTACATCGTCGGCACGATGCCGGGCTTCGCGTTCCTCGACCTGCAGATGGGCACCACGCAATGCAATCAGGACACCGTCGGCATCCACACCTATCCCGGCGACTTCGCCGTGCCGACCGACATCCCGGCCGGTACGTACCGCCTCAAGTTCGTGGACGACGACCAGAACACGTACGACGGCAACCTGATCGGCTGGGGCGGGTCGCCCGCGGAAACGCTGGTGACGCCGCTGGCGAGCCAGCCGACGGTGCACGGTAGCGGCCCCTCGACGGACCTGGTCGTGCGTTTCGCGCAAACCGGGCAGTACGCGTTTCGGCTCGACGCACGCCGCCAGCGATTCTCGATCGCACTCATACCGCCGGCCCCAACCGCCGGCGCCCGGAGATGAAGATGAAATTCCCCGCCCGCCCGCTCGTTCCCCTGCTGCTGCTGACCCTGATCGCCGGTTGCGCCGGAGGCTGGCGTGGCGGAGCGCCACCCGCGGAATGGGCCGCCAACGGCGCGTCCGCGACCGCCACGCCGCCGCCCGCCGCCGCCGCCTCGCAGCCGGCGGGAACCCATGCGACCGCGGACGGCGTCGTGTTCGTCTGGAAGGGTGAAGGCAGCGCCGTCAACGTGGCGGGCGAGTTCAACGCCTGGAGCACCTCCGCCGATCCGATGAAGAAGCAGCCGGACGGCTCGTGGCGTCTCGAGAAGAAGCTGGCGGCCGGGAAGTACGCGTACAAGTTCGTCGTGGACGGCACCAATTGGAAGCCGGATCCGGGCGTGAGCGAGGGCGTGGACGACGGCTTCGGAGGCAAGAACAGCGTGGTGGTCGTGGGAACGGGCGCGACCGCCGCGGCCAGTGCGCCGCCCGCGGCCACGGCCGCGGCGACGGCCGCGCGGGGAGCCGGCCCCGCGGTGAGTTCGGCGGGCGTGGTCTTCCGCTTCACGGGCGCGGCGAACACGGTGAACCTCGCGGGTGAGTTCAACGCCTGGAGCACGAGCGCCGATCCGATGACGAAGGCGCCCGACGGCTCCTTCACCCTCACGAAGGCGCTGGCGCCGGGCCGTTACGCGTACAAGTTCGTCGTGGACGGCACCCAGTGGAAGGAAGATCCCAACGCGGCCGAGTTCGTGGACGACGGATACGGCGGCAAGAACAGCGTGGTCGTGGTGGGCGCAGGGGCGGGCGCTCCCGCCGCCGCGGCGGCGCCGGTGACGGCGACCTCGGCGCCTGCGGTCCGCCCGCTGGCCGCCTCGGCGAAGCCGCGCGCCCCGGAAGCCACGGCCGCCGGCGTCGTCTTCACCTACGCCGGTCCCGCGAAGTCCGGGGTCGCCCTGTGCGGCGACTTCAACTCGTGGGCCACCACCGCCGACCCCATGACCCAGCGGGCCGACGGCTCGTGGTCGTTGACGCGCAAGCTCGCTCCGGGGCGCTACGCCTACAAGTTCCTCGTGGACGGCACCGCCTGGAAATCGGACGACGGCAACTCCGAATCACAGGACGACGGGTTCGGGGGCAAGAACTCCGTCGTCGTCGTGAAGTGACTCCGGCCGAGGAGACGCACCGATGAAGCGCAACTCCCTGCTCGCGATACTTTCCGCGGGCCTGATCCTGCTCGCAACGCCCGCGTTCGCGACCAAGGTCACGTTCCGCTGGCAGCCCGTCATCGGCGGCGTCACCGCGGTCAGCGTCGCCGGCAGCTTCAACGGCTGGAACGCCACGGCCAACCCGCTCGCCGATCCGGACAAGGACGGCATCTGGTCCGCGGACGTCGAGATCCCCGCCGGCCGGGTGACCTACAAGTTCGTCGTCAACGGCGACCAGTGGATGACCGACGAGGGGGCGGCCGACTTCGAATCGGACGGCTTCGGCGGGCAGAACAGCGTGGTGGTCGTCGGCGAGAAGCCCCTGGTCGTCGGCTACGGCGCGGCGGTGAAGAAGGCCGCGCCGGTCCAGGCGGGCCTGCGACAGGTGACGTTCAGGTTCCGGCCCGCGTCGAAGCCCGATCAACTCTGGCTGTGCGGCTCGTTCAACGACTGGACGGTCGGCAAGACGCCGATGACGGACCCCGACGGCGACGGAGAGTACTCCGCCACGCTCCTGCTGGCGGCCGGTTCCTACCCGTACAAGTTCGTGGTCGGGAGCAACGGCTGGACGCAGGACAAGGCCGGGCAGGACGGCGAGGTGGACGACGGCTTCGGGGGCAAGAACTCGATCCGCAACGTGGACGAACGCTTCCCGGCGATCGAGGTCCGCAAGGGCGACGGGCGGGTGTTCGCCGACGGCGTCCAGCACACGCAGGGAGCGAGCGAACTGAATCCGCTGGGTGGCGGCAGGATCCAGTTCACGGCGCGGGCGCACCTCGACGACGTCGAGGGCGTGGACCTGGTGACCTGGCCCGCCGGCCGCGAGACGGTCACGCCGATGCCGTCGATCATGACCGACAAGGTCTACGAGTACTTCCGCGCCGAGGTCACGCTGGCGGGCGCGACACCGTACGCATTCCGCTATCGCGACGGTGGAACACCGCAGTGGCTCGGGCCGGACGGCTTCTCCGCGACCGGCGGGAAGCGTTTCACCTTCGATCCGGCGAAGTTTCCGGCGTTCGAGACGCCCGACTGGGTCAAGAACGGCGTCATCTACCAGATCTTTCCCGACCGGTTCCGCAACGGGAATCCGGCGAACGACCAGGATTTCAAGGAGTGGTACTACCAGGGCAAGACCACGCTGCCGCCCGACGGCAAGTTGAACACCGACTACCAGGAGTATTACCACCTGGTCCGCGACTGGAACGACTACCAGGCGCTCACGCAGTGTCCCTACACGCCTGACCACCGGGACTGGATGGCGTTCTACGGCGGCGACATCGCCGGCGTGCGCGAGAAGCTCGACTACCTGAAGTCGCTCGGTGTGACGATCATCTATTTCAATCCGGTCTTCGAGGCGAAGTCCACCCACAAGTACGACGCGGCCGACTACCGCAAGATCGACCCCCACTTCGGCACGAACGAGGAGTTCATCGCGTTCGTGAAGGCGGCGAAGACGAAGGGCATCCGGGTGATTCTCGACATCGTCTACAATCACTGCGGGAACTCGAACTTCGCCTTCCGCGACGCGGTCGAGAAGGGCGAGAAGTCGCCCTACTGGAGCTGGTTCCAGTTCAAGCGCTGGCCGCTTCCGGACGGCTGGCCGGCGGTGAACCATCCCTGGAAGCCGTCGGACTACTACTACTGCTGGTGGAACTTCGGCGATCTGCCCGACCTGAACTTCGACCTGTCGCGGGACGACAAGGCCGAGATCCCCATCCGCGACGTCCAGGACGCCCAGCCCAACGTCGCGCTGGTGCAGTACCTGCTGGACTCCACGGAGTACTGGCTGAAGACGGCCGACGTGGACGGCGTGCGGCTCGACGTGCCCAACGAGCTGCCGTACTGGTTCTGGAAGCTCTTCAACCAGCGCGTCAAGAAGATCAAGCCCGACGCCTACATCGTCGGCGAGTTGTGGGGCAACGCCTCCGACTACGTCCGTCCCGGCATGTACGACGCGGTCATGAACTACGCCTTCTTCCGCGACCCGGTGCTCAAGTTTCTCTGTCAGGGCCAGGGCACGGCCGCGGAGTTCGATGCGTCGCTCGCCACCGGCCGCCTCGCCTATCCGAGCCAGTCGGTGGCCGTGCAGATGAATCTCATCGACAGCCACGACACGGTGCGTTACCTGACGCAGGCGAACGGGGACGCCAGCCGTCTGAAGCTCGCCGCGCTCTTCCAGATGACCTACGTGGGCGCGCCGGCCATCTACTACGGCGACGAAATCGCCATGGAGGGCCAGCGCGACCCCGATTGCCGGCGCCCGTTCGTGTGGGACTGGGAAAAGGACGCCGGCCGCGCCGCGATGCACGACTGGTACACGCGGCTGGCGAACCTGCGGCTCGCGCACGCGGCGCTTCGCACCGGCGAGTTCCGGACGCTCGCGACCGACGGTATGAGCTACGCGTTCGAGCGAACCGACGGCAAGGAGACGTTCGTCGTCGTCATCAATGCCGGCCGGCAGGACGCCGACGTGAAGCTCGATTGTTCGCGCTGGGGGGGCCGCGCGAGCGCCGTGGACGCGCTCGTCGGCGGCGCACCGGAGGCCTGGAGCGGCACGGCCACCGTCTCGATCCCTGCCAGTTCGGGACGCGTCTTCCGCCTCTCCCGCTGAGCCGGGCGATTCGGAATCGGCCCCGTGGAACGCTCGCTCCACGGGGCCGGACCTTTCCCGCGAGGAACGGGAACTCAGGGGGTCGCGAGCAGGTACGCCAGCACGCGCTCGATGCGCGCGGCCCAGGCGGCCTCGTTGTGCCGTGCGCCCGGGATCTCCTCGTAGTGCAGGTCCCCGCCCTCTCGCCAGCCCTTCGCGACGAGCGCGTCGCGAAGGAGTCGCGCCTGCTCGAGCGCCGGGTTGGACCCGGCGGCCGGGCCCGAGCCTTCGGCGGTCCCGATATCCAGCCAGATCCGGAGCGGTTCCTTCCTTCCCGAGCGCACCCGGCGGACGATCTCGGTGTCCGCCCACCAGACGGCCGGCGAAATGCAGCCGATCAGGCCGAAGCGGTCCGGGTGCGCGAGGCCGAGGTCGAGCGCCGCCAGCCCGCCGAGCGATGAGCCGACGATGGCGGTGTGCGCGGGGTCCGTCAGCGTCCGGTACTCCCGGTTCACGAACGGCTGCAGCTCCTCGAGCAGGAAGCGGAAATAGTCCGACGATCGACCGCCGCCGTGACGGGAATCCGCCGCGGAGGTGTACTCCGCCATCCGGTCCGGGGTGTTGGCGACCGCGACCATGAGGAAGGGGCCGAGCCGGCGTGAGCGGATCAGCGCGTTGGCCGCCTCGTCCGCCCTCCACTCCTGCCCGGGAATGAAGCTGGTCGCGCCATCGAAGACGTTCTGCCCATCGCAGAAGTAGACGACCGGGTAGCGGCGGTCGGGCTGCGTCTCGTAGCCCGGGGGCAACCAGACCAGCACGTCGCGGGCCCTGACGAACTTCGACGGGAATGCGTCGTGACGGCGGACTTCGCCGGTGATCGTGTGCGAGCGGGCAACGGGAGCTTCCGTCTGGTCCCGCCACGCGGCGACCGTGACCCGGAGCGTGTCTTCCGCCCCGCCGGCGATGCCGATTCGGTTGGCGAGTTCTCCTCCCGAAGCGTCCTTCTCGACCGTCTCCCAGCTCCCGCGCGTGACCTTGTATTCGAACGCCGCGCCCGTCGGCGGAGAGAAGGACCCCGTCCAGGCACCGGACGAATCGGGCCGGAGTCGCAGCCCGGAGCCGTTCCAGGCGCCCAGTTCGGGGCGGTCCCCCGAGATCCACAGCACGGCCCCGGGCGGCGTCGAGGCGGGCGCCCTCACGACGAAGGTGACCGCGCCGTGGGCATGGCTCGCGCCCACGAGGACCGCGAGGAGCATGCCGCACAAGGCGCGAAGGCGTGGAACGGACGAAAGCACCAGTGGCCCCGGGTTCGGGAACGTGAGCGACGGAGGCGCGACGCCACAGGTTAACAGCACGAGCGCGCCGGTGCCCATGGCTGGACGGCACGGAACGCATGCCGCATCCTCATGAGCGCAAGCGACGCGCCCGTGCCCGAAATGACTTCCCGTGAGGACTTCCTGCCCATGCGCTCGAGACGGCTCCCGTTGCTGGTCCTCCCGCTCGTTTCCTGCCTGCTCCTGCCCTGCGCCGCGGCCGCGGCCTCACCGGACGGCAATGTCGAGTGGGCGGGCATCTCGCACCTCGCCTGGCAGGACCGCCGTCCGGTCTGTCCCGTCAGCGGCGAGAGCTTCCAGGTGCGCTTCCAGACCTGGCGAAACGACCTGACCTCGGCGTCGGTGCACGTGGTCGCGGGCGGGGTTCCGAGCGACGTGCCCGCTTCGAAGATCGGCGTCCGCGGGCCCTACGACGTGTGGGCCGCGACCGTGCCCGCCACCGCGCAGGCCAGCGAAAGCTACTGGATCGAGCTGACGGATGGCGCGCTCACCGATTACCTCAGCGTCGGGGGCTTGTCGCATGTCGTGCCGGCGGATGGCGGATTCGTGCTCGACTTCACCACCTACGCGCACGCGCCCGTCGGAGCGACGCTCGTGAACGGGGGCGCCTGCGTCTTCAAGGTCTGGGCCCCGACCGTCGCGGCCGCCTCGGTGCGTGGGACCTTCAATGCCTGGGGTGTCACGGCGCTCACGAAGGTCGGGGACTATTTCATCGCCAAGGTCCCGGGCGTGCCCGACCGCTCGCAGTACAAGTTCTGGTTCCCCACCCGGGTCGCGGATTCGGGCTACGCCCCCGACCCGCGGGCGCGCGGGTTCAACTCCGGCGGCAGCTACAACTCGTACATCGAAAACCCGTTCCGGTTCAGCTGGACGGACAGTGACTTCTCGACCCCCGACTTCGACCGGCTGGTGGTCTACCAGCTCCATGTCGGGTCCTTCGCGGGGCTCAACGATCCGCTCGGGCCGACGCAGAACCCGTCGAAGTACACGGACGTCGCGGCCCGTGTCGGGCACCTGAAGAGCCTGGGCGTCAACTGCGTGATGCTGAACCCCGTGACCGAGTTCCCGTACGACTTCTCTGCCGGCTACAACCCGATCACGCAATGGGCGCCCGAGTGGAAGTACGGCACCCCCGACGACTTCAAGACGCTGGTGAACGCGCTGCATGCGAACGGCATCGCGGTGCTGCTCGACATCGTCTGGAACCACTTCTCGCCCACCGACAACTTCCTCTGGGAGTACGACGGCACGCAGCAGTGGTTCGAGACCCCGGACGTGCAGACGCCGTGGGGATCGCAGGCCGCCTTCGGGCGGCCCGCCGTGGACGATTACTTCGCGAACAGCGCCCAGTACTGGCTGCAGGAATACCACCTCGACGGCTTCCGCATGGACGCCACGAGCTACATGAACCCCGGCGTGCACTCGGCCTCGGGCTGGGCGCTCATGCAGAGGTTGAACTCCGAGAAGGCGAACCGCTGGGCGGACAAGATCACGATCGCCGAGCAGCTCCCCAACAACGACTGGATCACGATGCCGGTCGCCTCCGGCGGCGCGGGTTTCGACGCGCAGTACCAGATGCTGTTCCGCGACAACATCCGGGCGGCGATCCTCGCGGCCGGCTTCGGAGACCCGAGCATGAACGACGTGCGCTCGGCGCTGCTCGGGAGCGGTGCGTGGATCAGCGGCACGCGGGCGCTCAACTACATCCAGCTCCACGACGAGGCCTGGCCATCCAGCGGCGGACAACGGCTCGTCAGGACCATCGACCCGACGGCGCCCTACGACGATGAATGGGCGCGCGGGCGGACGATGCTGGGCCTCGGGCTGACGCTCACCTCGCAGGGCATTCCGGCCATGCTGATGGGCGACGAATGGCTGGAATCGAACGACTGGAACCCCGACGGCAGCAGCCGGATCGACTGGTCGAAGAAGACGACCCATGCCGGCGTGTTCAGCTTCTACCAGCGCCTGATCGGCCTGCGCACCTCGCTCTCCGCGCTGCGGGCCTCCTCGGCGACCCACGTCTTCCACGTCAACGAGGGCGGCAACGTGATCGCCTTCCGGCGCACCGACGGGGCGGGCAATCCGGTCGTCGTGGTCGCGAACTTCTCGAACAGCGACTACGCCTCGTACCGGATCGGCGTGCCCTGGAGCGGCGCCTGGCGCGAGCTCGTGAACAGTCAGGACCCGGCCTACGGTAGTTCGGGCCCGGCCAATCCGGGCACGCTGGCCGCCGAGGCGACGCCCAACGACGGCTTCTCCCAGTCGCTGGTGCTGGCCCTGCCCAAGATGGCGTTCACGGTTCTCGCGCCGCTCGCGTATGTCGGCGTCGCCCCCACGCCTCGCGCGCCCGGGTCGCTGGCCCTGCGCGCGCCGTGGCCGAACCCGGCCCGCGGCGGCGCCGAGCTGCGCTTCAGCCTGCCGTCGCGCGCCGCGACCTCCCTCGCGCTGCTGGACCTTTCGGGGCGGCTGGTGCGGGAGCTGGATCGCGGAGAGCGCGATGCCGGCGAGCACGTCGTGCGCTGGGACGGCACCGACGGAGCGGGCCGCGCCTGCGCTCCCGGGATCTACTTCGTGAGATTGCGGGCGAACGGCGAAGCGAGAACCGTGCGTCTCGCCGTCCTGCGCTGAAGTCGGTGGTGCACCGAAGGTCGCGGCCCGCACGCGACGCGAACCGCGGGCGGAGGCACCCGCCTTCGGGCGGCGGGCCGGATCAGCCGAAGAACAGGTAGCCGATGAACACCGCCGCGATCACGCCGACGGTCTCGGCCGCCAGCGCGCAGGCGAGCGCGTGCCGGGTCTTCCTCACGCCCACGGCGCCGAAGTAGACCGCCAGCACGTAAAAGGTGGTCTCCGTGCTGCCCTGGATGACGCACGACAGCCGGCCCGCGAACGAGTCGGCGCCGTAGGTCTTCATGGTCTCGACCATCATGCCGCGCGCACCGCCGCCCGAGAGCGGTTTGATGAGGGCGGTCGGCAGCGCATCCACCCAGCGCGTGTCCAGCGAGAGGTTCGAGACCCCGGACTTGACCCAGGCCAGGAACGCCTCGAGAGCTCCGCTGGCCCGCAACGCGCCGACCGCGACCAGGATCGCGACCAGGTAGGGCACGATGCCGACCGCGACCTGGAATCCCTCCTTCGCACCCTCGATGAACGTCTCGTACAGCGGCACCCGGCGGACGGCGCCGGCGACGAGGAACGTGGTGATCAGCCCGACGAGGATCGCGTTCGCCAGCAGGCCGGATTGGGCCGCCACCGACGCCGCGTCGAGCCGCGAGAAGTAGGCGACCAGACCGCCCATGACCGCGGTGAGCACCCCCAGCCAGCCGAGCACGACCCCGTTCCACAGGTTCAGGCGCTGCACCGCGGCGACCAGCAGCAGGCCGAACACGTCGCTGATGTAGGTCGCGATCAGGATTGGCACGAACACGTCGGCCGGGTTCGCCGCGCCCAGCTGCGCCCGGAAGGTCATGATGGAGATCGGAACCAGCGTCACGGAGGACGCGTTCATGACCACGAACAGCACCATGTCGTTCGAGGCCGTGTCCGCCGACGGATTGAGGCTCTGCAGCTCCTTCATGGCCTTCAACCCGAGCGGCGTGGCCGCGTTGTCGAGCCCCAGCATGTTGGCGGAGCGGTTCATGACGATCGCGCCCGAGGCCGGGTGCCCGGCGGGGATCCCCGGGAACAGGCGCCGGAAGAGCGGTCCGACGATGGTCGCGATCAGGTCGGTGATCCCGCCCCGCTCCGCGATGCGCATCAGGCCCAGCCACAGGCTCATCACGCCGGTCAGACCGAGCGCGATCTCGAAACCGGTCTTCGAGGAGTCGAACAGCGAGGAGACGACGGCCTGCAGCGCTTCCGGCTTTCCTCCGGCCAGGGCCGGCACGAGCGCGGCCACGAAGGCGACGAGGAAGAACGCGGCCCAGATCCAGTTCAGCATGGCGCGCAGCATAGGGGCGCGTGCGAGCCCCGGCCAGCGCCGAATGCACCGACCCGGCGGCGCGCCCGCCGGACCGTTCCCTGCTACACTGCGCCGCCAGCGCCGGACGGCGCCACGCGCCGTCCGCGCCGCACCCACCCGCCCCATCGAGGCCTCGACGACCCCGGAACGGAGCGTCGCTCGCGGGCCATGAGCAACCGCCGGATCCGTTCCCGTGGAGGAGAACTCATGCCGACCCAGTCCGTGTCCCAGGGCGAGGCGACGCTTTCGCTCGACGGCAAGACGCTCACGCTGCCCGTCGTGCGTGGCAGCGAGGGCGAGCACGCCATCAACATCGAGAAGCTGCGCGGGCAGTCCGGCTTCATCACGCTCGATCCGGGCTACGGCAGCACGGGATCCTGCCGCAGTGCGATCACGTTCATTGACGGCGACCGCGGCATCCTGCGCTACCGCGGCTATCCGATCGACGAACTGGCCGAGAAGGCGACGTTCCTCGAGGTCGCTTGGCTCCTGATCTACGGCGAACTGCCCACGCAGGCCCAGCTCGAGGAGTTCCGTGGCGCCGTCACCCGCCACACGCTGCTGCACGAGAACTTCCGCCGCTTCTTCGAGGCCTTCCCCAAGGACGCCCACCCGATGGCCGTGTGCGCCTCGTCGGTCGCCGCGCTCACCACCTTCTACCAGGCGCCCGAGACGGAGGCGAACGTCGGGGAATCCGTGATCCGCCTGATCGCCAAGATCCCGACGATCGCCGCCTATGCCTACAAGCACTCGATCGGTCAGCCGGCGATGTATCCGCAGAACGACCTCGACTACGCGTCGAACTTCCTGCACATGATGTTCGCGACGCCGTGCGAGGAGTACCGCCCCGACCCCGAGCTGGCGCGCACGCTCGACATGCTGCTCATCCTGCACGCGGACCACGAGCAGAACTGCTCGACCAGCACGGTGCGCATGGTCGGAAGCTCGCGCGCCAACCTGTACGCGAGCATCTCGGCCGGCATCAGCGCGCTGTGGGGACCGCTGCACGGCGGCGCCAACCAGGAAGTCATCGAGATGCTGGAGCGGATCGAGGCCGAGGAAGGCAGCGCGGAGAAATTCCTCGCCCGGGCCAAGGACCGGAACGAGACGACGCGCCTGATGGGCTTCGGCCATCGCGTCTACAAGAACTACGACCCGCGCGCGGCCATCCTCAAGAAACACTGCGAAGCCGTCATCCGGCGGGTGGGCATGTCGAGCCGTCTGCTGGAGATCGCCATGAAGCTCGAGGAGATCGCGCTTCACGACGACTACTTCGTCTCGCGCAAGCTCTACCCGAACGTGGACTTCTACTCGGGCGTCATCTACAAGGCCCTCGGTATTCCGGTGAACATGTTCACGGTCATGTTCACCATGGGCCGACTGCCCGGCTGGATCGCGCAATGGCTCGAGATGCGGCGCGACCCCGATTTCAAGATCAGCCGGCCGCGACAGATCTACACGGGCCCGCCGCAGCGTGCGTACGTGCCCGTGAGCCAGCGGGCCTGAGCGACCCGCGCGGGACCGCCCGGGTCGCAATCGCCCAGGCGGTCCCGGACCGACGCGCTCCCGTTCGTATGGCGCGGCCCTCAGCCCGCCGACACTTCGACGGGCTCGCCGAGTGGCCGCTCCTCGCAGTCCCCCGCGCCGCCGTCCTCCCAGGCCAGCATCAGCAGCTCGGCATCCTGCCCGATCGCCAGCACGGGGTGGTGCCAGACGCCGCGGCGCAGGTTGACGCCGCTGCCCGGGGGACACCGAAAGGCGCGCAACGCGCCCTCGTCCGGGCCGCCGTCGGCCCGGTTCGGAGCGACGACCAGCAGCCACTCGCCGCCGCGCAACGCCGCGAAGAGCTGCGTCGAGTGTGGATGCCGCTCGAGCAGCGTGATCCGCCGCGGCAGCGTCTGCGCGTCGCAACGGAACAGGGCGACGTTGGGGCGCGCCGACTCGCGGGTGTTCTCGAGCGTCGCGAGGCGATCGGCGCGGCCGGCGGTGCCGAGGTTCACTCGGCGGGCGAATGCTGCCGGCGCGGTGAGCAGTTCGCCGAACGGCGCGAAGGCCTCGCGATCCATCGGCGCCGCGACGACGCGGCGCGGCCGGGCGGCCATCAAGTTCCCCGATACGTCGTGTAGCCGAAGGCGCCGAGCAGCAGCGGGACGTGATAGTGGCCGGCCGGATCGTCCACGCGGAAGGTGATCTCGACGACGGGAAAGAAGCCCGGAGAACCCTGCGCCGAACTCCACCCCTGCAGATCGAAGCGCAGCCGGTGAGTGCCCGCCGCCACCTCGCGGCCCGCGGGCACGAGCGAGCGCACCCGGCCGTCCGTGTCGCTCTCGGCCGAGCCGATGGGTACCCAGGCGTCCCCGCGGCGTTCCTCGAGCGTCACCGGAATGCCGACGGCCGGGCGGCCTCGACCCGTGTCGAGGATGTGCGTGCTGATTCCCAAGACCGACCTCCGCTGCAAGAGAAGCTTTGGCGACTCAGTCTGCGTGCGCGTCGAGCCAGCGCCCGATGCGCAGCCGGACAATGCGCGCCAGCTCGAGCGACGCGTTCGAGATCTCCGCCGGCCGGTCGTTCTCGAGGCGCTCCTCGAGCAACTCCAGCAGCTCGCGCGCCCCGCGACCGCTCGCGAAGGCGAGGAATGGAAAGCCGAACTTGCGGGCATAGGCTTCGCCGCCGGCGGACAGCCGCTCGCGCAGCTCCGAAGCCGAGGCGCCCAGGGCCGCCTGCTCGCGGCGCGAGGATTCGGCGTGCGGCGTCGAGTCGGTCGCAACCGGGGCGGCGCCGAGCCGCGGATGCGCCGAGAAGGCGGCGATCAAGTCCGTCTCGCCAAGAGACGCCAGTGCCGCAGCCGCCTGTGCGAGGAGTTCCCGCACCGTGACGACGGGCAGGCGGGACTCCAGAGCCCGGGCGAACTCCGCCGAGGCCCCGAAGCCGCTCAGCGTTTCCTGCCGCGCTGCCGGCGGCTGCTCGAGAAGATGGGCGAGCGCCCGGCGCTCGCCCGCGGAGTCCGCGGCCTCGCCGAAAACGCGCAGCCGGTTCACGCCGCCGTGCGGAAGGATGTGGACGCGAAGGTGCGTGACCACGCGGCCGAAGGCCGGCACCAACCGGTGCCGCCGGTGCTGCGAGACCACCGTCCGTCCCACCAGCGTCCGCCACGCGGACTCGGACGCGAGGCTTGCCTTCACCTCGCTGGAATCCATCTCCCCCGCTTCCGCGCCGGCGTCGAGCCACTCGATGCGGACCGCCTGCGGCGCGTTGCCCTTGAAGAAGTGGGTGTCGAGCTCGAGATGCTGCACCAGCCCCCGCCGGCCGAGCCGGATCACGCACCAGTCCGAGCCGGGCGTGCGGCGACGCCGGGTTTCCCAGCCATCACCCATGTTCGTTCCACGCCCCGGCAGCAGCAGGTTGCCGGGCGGGCCGAAGAACGAATCGCTCGCGAGCGCGATCGTTCCGCCGTTCTCGATGGCCGCGAGGTCCACCGACCCCGGCCCCCGGAAGACGTCCGCTTCGGGACGGACGCGGCCGAAGACGCGCAGTCGGGCGACGCCGCCGTCGGGGTGGATGTGCAGCCGCACGTGGGTGGCGCGGGGCGGCGCCGCGGCCGCGAGCACGTTGACGGAATCCGGGCGGACCGCCGTTCTCGGCACGCACTCGACCCAGGCGCGGCCCGCGAGCGACGCGGCCTCCGCGGCGTCGTGGGCTCGTGGCATCGCGAGCAGTTCCTCGAGGGACGTGTCGGACGGCGCCTCGAGCGCTTCGAGCGAGACTTCCTGGGGAGCGTTGCCCTTGAAGTGCGTCGTGTCGCAGACGATCGCCTCGATCCGCCCGGGGATGCCGAGACGGACGATGGCCCAGTCGTGTCCCGGGCTGCGGCGCCGCGCGGACTCCCAGCCGTCCATCCATTTCCCACGTTCCGTGTACGCCCCCTCGCGCCACTCGGGCGCGTGCGGACGCAGCAGCGATTCCTTGGGAGCGAAATAGTCGTCGGTCGCGAACAGGACGAACGCACCGGTCGCATCCAGTGAGAGTTCCGTCAGGTGGGCGAGCGCCTCGGGCGTCGCAAGGGGCTGCACGTCGTTTCCTTTCTAGGAGCGCGCGGGCGTCCCGCGCCGCCGGTGCACCGGCAGGTAAGTCCCGCCGGGAGGTTCGACGAAGCCGCGGCCGGCATCATAGACGAGCCGGCCGCGAAGCCAGGTCTGCCGGACGACTCCGCGGAGCGTGCGTCCCGCCCACGGCGACAGGGGATGACGGTGCTGCAGGTGTCCGGGTTCGACCGTGAACTCGGCCGCATCGTCCCACAGCACGAAATCGGCGTCGCGCCCCGGCGCGAGACTCCCCTTGCGGCCTTGGAGGCCGGCGAGCGCGGCAGGGGCCGAGGAGAGCCAGCGGAACAGGTGTCCGGGCGTGACGCCGCGCGCGGCCGCGCCGGTCCAGACCGCGGGCAGCAGCAGTTGCAGCGAGGCGATGCCACCCCAGGCCAGCAGGAAATCGCCGCTGGCCCTGTCCTTGAGTTCCGGCGGGCAGGGCGAGTGGTCGCTCGCCACCAGATCGAGCGCGCCCGAAAGGAGCGCGGCCCACAGCGCCTGCCGATGCTCGGCGCCGCGAAGCGGCGGAGCGCACTTGAACTCGGTGGCGCCGGCGGGAACGTCGCCGGCGACGAAGCTCAGGTAGTGCGGACAGGTCTCCCCCGTGATGGGTACGCCTTCGGCGCGGGCGCGCGCGATGCGCTCCGCGCCGCCCCGGCTCGAAACATGCACGACATGGATGTGGGCGTGGTGCCGCCGCGCGAGGTGCACCAGCAGATCGATCGCCTCCTCCTCCACCTCCGGGGGGCGAAGGGCGAGCCAGGTCGCATACGCGCGCGGGTCGCCCGCCGTGGCGGCCGATGCCGCGCGCGCGAGCGCCGCCGGGGATTCCGCATGCACGAGCAGGGGCATTCCCAGGTCGCGCAGCTGCGGCAGCGTCGCCTCGAGCTCCGCTTCGCCGACGTGCGGGAACTCGGGGACGCCGGAGGGGCACAGGAAGCACTTGATGCCGGCCACCCCGAGCGCCGCAAGTTCCGAAAGCGGAGCGCGCTCGGCCGAAACGAGTCCGCCCCACAGCGCGACGTCCACGCGCGCCTTTCCGGCCAGCGCCTCGCGGCGGGCGCGAACGCCCGCTTCGCCGGTCGTGGGCGGGAGGCCGTTCAGCGGCATTTCGACGAGCGTCGTCACTCCGCCGGCCGCGGCGGCCGAGGTCGCGCTCGACCAGCCTTCCCAATCCGTCCGCCCGGGTTCGTTGACGTGGACGTGCGCGTCCACGACACCCGGAGCGACGAGCAGCTCGCCGGCCTCGACCAACGCTTCGCCGCGGGGCGAATCATCGGCGGCGCCGATGCCGGCGATCCGACCCCCCCGCACGTGCACCGCCGCGGGCCGCACGGCGCCGTCCACGAGCACCCGCGCACCGCGAAGGACGAACGAGTCGTTCACGGCCGGGAGCCGGCTCCGCCGTGCGTCTGCTGCCAGGCCCAGGCGCCGAGGGTGACGCGCTCCTCGTCGGTGATGCCCGTCAGGTTGCCGAGCGGCATGGTCTTGGTCTCGACGACCCGGAACAGGATGCGGTCGGCGTAGGCGCGCATCTGTTCGGGGCTCTCGAACACCACGCCCGCGGGCGGCGCCGTGAAGGCCTCGTTGCCGGGATGCGTCGCGTGGCAGCTCGCGCAACGCGCCTGCACGATCGCCCGGGCCGTCGCGTCGTCCACCGGAGCGTGACCGGCGAGCGCGCGCACCCCGGCGCCGGGACCGGGCGGAAGCGTGAAGGCGATCGCGCCGGCCAGGCTCGCGAGCGTTCCCGCCACGACCGGCCACGGCGTCGCCGCGAGCCGGTTCATCATCAGCTTGGCGCCGGCGCCGAAGACGAACAGCAACCCGAGCACCGCCCAGGCGTGCGGCGCTCCGTAAAGCGCCGGGAAGTGGTTCGACAGCATCATCAGCAGCACGGGCAGGGTCAGGTAGTGGTTGTGCGTCGAGCGCTCCTTGGCGCGCAGGCCGTGCGAGACGTCCACGGCGCGACCCTCGCGGGTGGCCGCGACCATCCGCGACTGCCCGGGGATGATCACGAAGAAGACGTTGGCGGTCATGATCGTGCCGCACGCCGCCCCGGTGAGCAGGAACGCGGCCCGCGGCGTGAAGACCTGGCCGAGCCACCAGGCGGCGGCGGTGACGACGGCCAGGCCCGCGACGGCGAACGCCGGGCCGCGCAGCGCCGGGATCCGGCACAGTCCCTCGTAGACGAGCCACCCCGCCACCAGCACGCCGAAGGCGATCGCGACGGCGGAGCCCTGCGCCAGGGTCGAATCCGGGCCGAGGAGCATCGCGCGGCCGCCGAGTCCGAAGACCACGGCCAGCAGGAGCACGCCGGTGATCCACGTCGAATAGCTCTGCCACATGAACCAGTAGAGCCGCTCCGGCAGTCGCGCGAGCGAACGGTACTTGACGACCTCGTAGAAGCCGCCCGAATGCGTCATCCACAGTTCGCCGGCCACGTCGCCGGGGCGATCCTCCCGTCCGCGCCGGAGCGAGGAGTCCAGCCACATGAACAGGAACGAATCGCCGATCCACATGATGGCCGCGACCACGTGGGCCACGCGCAGCAGGACGTTCAGCCACTCGTGCAGGAAGGCGTTCATGGTTCCCCAAGGATTGGAGCGTCACGGCGGGAATGCGGGAATGTAGCGAGCCGGCCGCGCGCCCGACAAGCGATCGCCGCTCGCGGGCGCGGGCTGCGGCGGTCGTACGCGGCGTCTCCCGGCGCATCGCGGGCCCGAACCGGGGCATGCTATTCTCCCCGGCCAACCGAAAGGGGTATTCCCAGATGCTGACGAAAGACGTCCTTCGCCTGGACGCGGCGGCCGCCGTCTCGGAGATCGAGGAAGCAATTCGCAGCCAGGTGCTCGGCACGCTCAAGCGCCGCGGCGTGGTGGTCGGCGTTTCCGGCGGCATTGACAGCTCGGTCACGGCCGCTCTGTGCGCCCGCGCCCTCGGCGGCGAGCGGGTGCAGGCGCTGCTCATGCCGGAGCGGGACTCCTCCGACGCCTCGCTGGAACTCGGCCGGGCGCTGGGCACGCGCTTCGGCATTCCGACGCTGGTCGAGAACATCGGCCCGATCGTGGCGGCGGCGGGATGTTACGAGCGGCAGGACGAGGCCATTCGCATGGTGTTCCCGGACTACCGGTCCGGCTGGAAGTTCAAGGTCACGCTGCCGTCCATCCTCGACGGCGACCGGATCAACGTCTCCGAGCTGACCGTTCAGTCGCCCGATGGCGCCAGCCGCACGGCGAAGGTGCCGCTCAAGCCGTACCTGCAGTTGATCGCCGCGACGAACTTCAAGCAGCGGATCCGCAAGATGATGGAGTACTACCACGCGGATCGCCTCAACTACGCCGTGGCGGGAACTCCGAACCGGCTCGAGTACGACCAGGGCTTCTTCGTGAAGCAGGGCGACGGCGCGGCGGATTTCAAGCCGATCGCCCACCTGTACAAGACCCAGGTCTTCCAGCTGGCGGAACACCTCGGGGTTCCCGACGAGATCCGCCGGCGCACGCCGACCACCGACACGTTCTCGCTGCCGCAGACGCAGGAGGAGTTTTACTTCGCGCTTCCCTACGACCGCATGGACCTGTGCCTCTACGGGCGCAACCACGGCGTGCCGGCCGCGGAGCTGGCCGGCGTCGTCGGGCTGACCGCCGAACAGGTCGAGCGCGTCTACCGCGACATCGACCAGAAACGGCGCAGCACCCGCTACCTGCAGCTTCACCCGATGCTCGTCCATCCGGTCGCGGAGATCTCGCACTGATGTGCGGCATCGCCGGCGTGATCCACCTCCGCGCCGGGGCGCCCCCGATCGAGCTCGAGGCGCTGGGCCGGATGGCGACCGCGCTGCGTCACCGCGGGCCGGACGAGTGCGGCGCCTACCGCGAGCGGCGCGCCGGGCTCGCGCACACGCGACTTTCCATCATCGACCTGTCCACGGGGCAGCAACCCCTGGCCAACGAAGACGGCACGCTGTGGATTTCGTTCAACGGCGAGATCTTCAACTACGTCGAGCTGCGCGCCGAGCTCGAGGCGCTGGGGCACGCCTTTCGCACGCGCAGCGACACCGAGGTGATCGTTCACGCGTGGGAGGCCTGGGGCGAGCGCGCCTTCGCGCGCTTCAACGGCCAGTGGGCGATCGCGCTGTGGGACGAAAAGGCCGGCCGGCTCGTCCTCTCCCGTGACCCGCTGGGGGTGCGGCCCCTCTACTTCGCCGAGCACGACGGCCGCCTGTGGTTCGCGAGCGAGGTGAAGGCGCTGTTCGCCGGCGAGCCGGCCCTGACGCGTGCGATCGATCCGCTGGGACTCGCCGAGGTCTTCACCTTCTGGTCCACCGTTCCCCCGCGCACGGTCTTCGCCGGCGTTCGCGAGCTGGAACCCGGTCACGTGCGCTGCTACGTGGAGGGACGCGTCACCGACCGCGCCTTCTGGGAGCCGAGTTATCCGGAAGCCGGATCGGACGACTTCGCCGGCGACTTCGAAGCGGCGGCGGGAGCCACGCGCGAGGCGCTCGAGGAGGCCACGCGCCTGCGCATGCTGCGCTCGGACGTGCCGGTGGGCAGTTACCTCTCGGGCGGCATCGACAGCTCGCTCGTCGCCGCTCTCGGCCTGCGCTCCATGGGCCGCAACTTCCAGACCTTCTCGCTGCGCTTCCGGGACGCCGAGTACGACGAGACGGAGTTCCAGCGGCTCATGGTCGAGCGTCTCGGCAGCCGGCATCACGAGGTGGTCGTTTCGCGCGCGGACATCGCCCGCGTCTTCCCGGAGGTGATCGCCCACACCGAGCGGCCGGTCCTGCGCACCGCGCCCGCGCCCCTGTTCCTGCTGTCGCGTCTGGTGCGCGACACGGGCATCAAGGTGGTGCTCACGGGCGAGGGCGCCGACGAGATGTTCGCCGGCTACGATCTTTTTCGTGAAGCCCGCCTGCGCCGCTTCTGGGCGCGCCAGCCGCAGTCCACCGCACGCCCGCGACTGCTCGAGCGGCTCTATCCCTACCTCGAGCGCTCGCCGGTTGCGCAGGCGGCGATGGCCCGGCAGTTCTTCGGCCAGGACCTCGCGTCCTGGCGCTCGCCGGGGTTCGGGCACGGCACGCGCTGGCGCGGCGCCGCCGCGCTGCGCCGCCTGCTCTCGGCCGACCTGCAGGCCGCGATTTCCGGCTTCGACCCGGTCGCCGAGCAGATCGCGAAGCTGCCTTCCTCCTTCCCCCGCTGGACCCCGCTCGCCCAGGACCAGTACCTCGAGGTCCGCACGCTTCTGTCGGCCTACCTGCTCTCCTCGCAGGGCGACCGCATGCTGATGGCGAACTCCGTCGAGGGCCGCTTCCCGTTCCTCGACCGCGAGGTGGTGGCGCTGGCCAACTCGCTCCCGGACCGCTTCAAGCTGGCGGGCCTCGACGAGAAGGCCGTACTCAAGAAGGTGGCGGCCGACCTCGTCCCGCCCGCCATCCTGCAGCGCAAGAAGCAGCCGTACCGGGCGCCCGACGCCCTGTCCTTCGTGGGCGAGGACGCACCCGGATGGATCGCGGAGTCGCTGTCGGAAGGCAGCGTGCGCTCCGCCGGCCTGTTCGATGCGGAGGTGACCGCCCGCTTTCACCGCAAGTGCCTCGAGCGGCGGGTGGAGTCGCAGTTCTCGAATGCCGACAACATGGCCCTGGTGGGCCTGCTGTCCACGCAGCTCCTGCACCGGACGTTTGTCGCGCAGAAGCCCGGGGGTGGACCGGCGGCCGCCTTTGGAACCCGGATCGACCGCCTATCGGGAACCCGCTCGTGACCCTTGCCAGCCACCTTCAGCGCTACCCGGCCGCCGCGCCGCTGCTGCAGGACCTGCTCGCCGACTCGGCGCGACGCCTGCCGGACAAGGTCGCGCTCGTCTGCGACGGCCAGCGCCTGTCCTACGCCGAGCTGGAAGCGCGTTCGAACGCCCTGGCGCACGCCCTGGTGCGGCGCGGCGTGATCCGGGGCGACCGGGTGGTGGTGTTCTCGGACAACACCGTTCAGGCGGTCGTCGCTTACTGGGCGATCCTCAAGGCGAACGCGGTCGCATGCATGGTCAACTCGCAGACCCGGATCGAAAAGCTGACCATGATGCTCGCCGACTGCGGAGCGGCGGCGCTCGTGAGCGACGCGCGCCACGCCGCCACCTTCGTCGAGGCGGTCGGGCGCTCGCCGGGTGTTCGAACCGTGATCGTCAGCGGGGCGCTGGACGGCGAACGCTCCGCCCGGCTGACGGGCCTCGCCTCCTGGGACGACGCGGTCGCCGAGGGGCCGCGCGATGTTCCGCCGGCGAGGCTCAATCTCGATCACGACCTGTCCTCGATCATCTACTCCTCGGGCACGACCGGCGAGCCCAAGGCGATCATGCTCTCGCACCGCAACCAGCTGGTGGCCTCGGCCTCGATCGCCGCGTACCTCGAGAACGCGGAATCCGACGTCGTCCTGAGCGTCCTGCCCCTCGCGCTCACCTACGGCGCCTACCAGATGATCGCCGCGTTCCGCGTCGGAGCCCGGCTCGTGCTGGAACGCTCCTTCGCGTTTCCGGCGCAGGTCCTCGCCCGGATGGTGTCCGAGCGCGTGACCGGCTTCGCCGGCGTGCCGATGATTTTCGCGGTGCTGCTGCAGACCAGGAATCTGGCCGACTACGATCTGTCTCATATCCGCTACCTGACGAACGCGGCTGCCGCGTTGCCCGTGCCCCACCTGCTGCGCATCCGGGAGCTGATGCCGAAGGTGCGCTTCTTCGCGATGTACGGCCAGACCGAGTGCGCCCGGATCTCGTACCTGCCGCCCGAGGACATCGACCGCAAGCCCTCCAGCATCGGCATCCCGATTCCGAACACCGAGTTCTGGGTCGTCAACGAGGCGGGCGGGCGCGCCGCCCCGCGGGAGATCGGCGAACTGGTGGTGCGCGGGGCGCACGTCATGCGGGGCTACTGGGGCCGACCGGAAGACACCGCGCGCAAGCTGCGGCCGGGGCCGATCCCCGGGGAGTTCGTGCTCCACACCGGCGACCTGTGCTGGCTGGACGAGGAAGGCTACCTGTACTTCGTCAGCCGGATGGACGACATCATCAAGAGCCGCGGGGAAAAGGTCTCGCCGCGCGAGGTCGAAAACGCCCTCGCCGAGATCCCGGGCGTCGCCGAGGCCGCCGTCATCGGCGTCCCCGACGACATGCTGGGCCAGGCGGTCAAGGCGTTCGTGGTTCCCGCGGAGGGAGTCACGCTGACGGAGAAGCAGGTGAAGCTCGAGTGCGACCGGCGGCTCGAGTCGTTCATGGTGCCGAAGTACGTCGTCTTCGTCCCCGACCTGCCGCGCACGAGCGGCGGCAAGGTCAAGAAAACGGAACTCAAGTGACGGAACCCATGGAAACGAAACAGCGCATTCGCGAGTTCGTGACGGGCAATTTCTTCGTGCAGGACAAGGCCGGACTGACGGATTCGGCTTCCCTGCTCGATCTCGGCGTGGTGGACTCCACCGGGGTGCTCGAGATCATGGGCTTCCTCGAGAGCGCCTTCGGGGTGACCGTCGAGGACGACGAGATCGTTCCGGACAACCTCGACTCGATCGATCGCATCGCCGCGTTCGTCGAGCGAAAGCGTGTGGCCGGTTGAAACCCGTCCGCTCCATACGGGCGGACGTTCGACACCAGACCGAGGCCGCGGGAGACCCTGACATGGTGCGCGACACTCATTCGATTCGCAGGTTGCTGACGGCGGGCCTGGCGTGCGGCGCCCTCGCCGCGCTCGCGCTCGCGCCGGCCTCCGGTTGCGCGCGCCGCGACGGCGGCGGAGAGGAGAACGTGGAGATGGCGTCGTTTCGCGACGTTCCGGAGTCGTCGTGGGTCGCCCTGGCGGGCAAGCGCATCTATTTCGGCCACCAGTCCGTCGGCTCGAACATCATGCAGGGCGTGAGCGACCTGGTGCGGGACGATCCGAAGTTGGGACTGCGGGTGCTCGAATCGGTGCCTTCGGACAGCGGCGGCGCGTTCGTGCACGGCGACGTCGGCCTCAACGGCAAGCCGGCGCTCAAGACGGACGAGTTCGCCCACAACCTCGAGACGGGCGCCGAGGGACCGCTCAACATCGCGTTCCACAAGTACTGCTTCGCCGACATCGTGGACACGACCGATGTGGAGGCGGTCTTCCGCCACTACCGGGACACGATGGTCCGCCTGCAGGCGGAACGGCCGGGGATCACGTTCGTCCACGTCACCGCGCCCCTGGTGCGCGTGCAGTCGGGTCCGCGGGCGACCCTCAAGAAGCTGATGGGGCAGGCGCCCGGGCGCTACGCGTCGAACTTCCTCCGGGAAACCTTCAACGAGCTGATGCGGAAGGAGTACGCCGGCAAGCAGCCGCTGTTCGACCTCGCCGCGGTCGAGTCCACGCGACCCGACGGCTCGCGCGAAACCATTTCGCACGGCGGAAGGACCGCCTACGCGCTCTATCCCGGCTACACGGACGATGGCTCGCACCTGAATGCGGCCGGCCGGCGGCGGGCGGCGGAGGCGCTGCTTGTCGTGCTGGCCGACCTTCCACCCGGCCACTGAAGCCCGCGCCCCTCGCCCGGCGGCTTCGAGCGGACTCCACGGCGCGTGCACGGCGACCCCACCCGAACCGGACCTGCCCGTGAGCGATAGCGAACGACCGACGACCATTGTTCCGTTCGAGCCCGGCCGACTGGACGCCGTGCGCGCCTTCTCGGAACAGTACTGGTCGCGGCCCTCGGGAGACGACTACTACGTCTGGCGCTACCTCGCGCCGGTCGGGATCAGCCGCATGTTCCTCGCCCTGCGCGGCGAGGAGTGCGTGGGCACGCTGTTCGCGCTCCGCAAGACGTGGCGGCTGCGTGGGGCGCGCGTTCCGTGTCTCGAGGTGTTCGACTGGCACGCGCTCGCCGAAGTGCGCGGAGCGGGCGCCGGAATCCGGCTGATGCGGGCGATGATGCGCTCCCCGGAGCGGATCTTCTCGATCGGCGGGACGGCGGACGTTCATTCGACCCTGCCGCTCATGCGCTGGACGCCGCTCTCCACCGCGCTCGCCTTCGAACTGCCGCTCAGCGCGTCGCTGCTCGGCGATCGGCTGCACCGCTCCCGCGGCGTCCCGCGGGCGGCCGCCCGGGCCCTGTTCGTTCCGCTCGTCGGCCCGATGTTCGCACCGCGCCCGATCGCCCCTCCCGGACGCGGTGAGGTCGTGGAGTCGGACTCGCTCCCGCCGGAAGTCGCCTCGCTGTACGAAGGCGACACCGGCTACGACCTCGTGCAGCAGCCCGATCCGGAGGTGCTGGGCTGGCTCACCGCGAGCCGCTGGAGCGGGCGCTGGCGGTTCCTGCGGTTCCACCTCGACGGGCGTCTGCGCGGCTGGGCCATGACCCGGCTCTACGCCGGCAAGACCGGACTTCAGGGCTCGCTGGTCGAAGTCTTCGCGCCACGGCCGGAAGCCGGCCTGTACGCCTGGATGGTCGCCGAGGCCTGCCGCTTGCTCGCGGCCGCCCGCCCCAGCCGCATCCTCGCGCGGGCGACCTGCCCGGTGCTGCGCGCCGCGCTGGCGCGAAATCGCTTCCGCCGCTCGGGGGTGGACGCGCCGGTCTACAGCTGGCCCGCCTTCTCCGGCGACGTCCCATCGAGCCCCCACGTCACCTACCTGCATTCCGACGCGCCCATCCAACCCTACGATCACGCGCCGGAAGGGACGCACGAGTCGTGAGTCTGGGCGAGACGGAAACCGAACCGGCTGAGGCTCCCCGCAGCATGACGGGCACCGCGGCGCTCAACGCCGCGACCAGCCTCGGCGCCCGGGTGTCGGGCATGATCGTCGGCATCGCCCTGACGCCCTTCGTGCTGCACGGCATCGGCCGCGACCTCTACGGCATCAGCGCGGCGGCGGGCTCGGTGCTCGAGTACCTGTGGCTGCTGCGCGGCGGCCTCGGCACGGGGATGCGCCGTTACGTGACGGTTCACTTTCACGCCGGCGAGCGGGAGCTGGCGAACCGCTACTACGCGGCCGGCTTCTGGTGGGCTTCGCTCCTGCGCCTGCTGGTCGTCGGCACGGGCATCGCGCTCGCCCGGCTGCTGTGCGTGTTCATGAAGGTCGAGCCGAACCTCATGACCGACGCGGTCGGCGGGCTCGTGCTCATCTTCCTGAGCGCCGGAGCGATGGACGTCGGCGCGATCTTCGAGGTCCCGATCTACGTGACGGGACACACCTCGCGCATTTCGATCGTGCGCATCGCCGGCGCCCTGCTGCGCGTCGGCTTCATCGTGCCGGCCTTCCTGCTGTTCGTTCCGAGCCTGCGCGTCTACGCCGCCGCCGCGCTGCTCGCCGAGATCACCAGCACCGCGATTCTCGCCTGGGTCGCCGCGCGCGAACGGGTGGTTCCGCACGTCGTGCCGAAGCCCGACTTCGGGGTTCGCGAGGTGCGCAACGCGCTCTTCTCGTTCAGCGGCCTCAGCCTGCTCTCGCAGGTCGCCGCCATCCTGTATCTCGCGACCGACAACCTGCTCATCGGCCGCTTCTACGGTCCGGCGCGCGTCACCGAGTATTCGCTGGGGACCCGCTGGGCGCCGATGATCCAGGGGTTCCTGTGGGCGGGGGTGTCCGCGCTCACTCCGCTGCTCACGCAAATGGAAGCGAAGGGCGACCTCGAGCGCACCCGGGCGGTGGTCGTGCGCGCCGCGCGCGTCATCACCGCGTTCGCCGTGCCCATGTGCCTGGTGCCGTGCGTGCTGGGCGACGTCTTCCTGACGCGCTGGGTCGGGGCGGAGTACGCGCACTGCGTTCACTACATGTGGGCGATGCTGCTGCCGATGCTCGTGGGTTTTCCGCTCGAACCCCTGTGGATGGCGATGATGGCGCGCGGGAAGATCGGCTGGATCGCGTTCGGAGACGTCGTCGCCGCGGTGCTCAATCCCTTCGTGAGCCTGCTGCTGGCGCTCCAGTTCGGCCTCGGACCGCTCGGCTTCGCGCTCGGCAACACGCTGGCGATCCTGGCCAGGAACCTCGTGCTCCGCCCGCTCATGAACCGCGGCGAGGAGGCGCTGCCGCCGATGCGGCAGGCGCTCGCGGCTCTGCCCCCGGCGCTGGCCGGAGGCGCTCCGGCGCTCCTGCTCCTGTGGTTCCTCAAGCCCTGGTACGGCGGATCGTTCGCGACCGTCGTCGGCGCGGGCGCGATCGGCGGACTGCTGTGCCTGACCGGGACGACGCTCGCCACGGTCGGCGTCGCCGACACGCGCAAGCTCGCCGGGTCGCTGCTCGCGCGCGTTCGCGGCAGGGCGTGACGCCGGCCGCAGGCGCTCGTCCGGCCCCGGCGACCTTGCCAGCGGAGACAGGCTCGTTCATCCTGCCGACGGTTCGTGTTCCGTGATGACCGAAGGAGACTCGCGATGCCCGCACGCAGGACCTTCCGTCCGAACGCCCGCCTCACCCAGCCCCTCGTCCGCGAGAACGGCCGCCTTCGCCCCGCTTCCTGGGACGAGGCGCTGGATCGCGCCGCCGCCGGGTTCCGCCGCGTCCACGACGCCCATGGCGCCGACGCCCTCGGGATCTTCAGCTGCTCGAAGTCGACGAACGAGGTGAACTACCTGGCCCAGAAGCTGGCCCGGGTCGCGTTCGGCACGCACAACATCGACAGCTGCAACCGGACCTGACACGCGCCCAGCGTCGTCGGTCTGGCGACGGTCTTCGGAGCGGGTGGCGGGACGAACTCCTACCGTGAGGTGGAGGAGACGGACGTCGTCTTCCTCTGGGGCTCGAACGCGCGCGAATCGCACCCCATCTGGTTCCACCACCTCCTCAAGGGCATCCATCGCGGGACCCGACTGTACGTCGTGGACCCCCGGCGGACCTCGTCCGCCCGCTGGGCCGATCGCTGGCTCGGTCTGGACGTGGGCAGCGATATCGCCCTCGCGAACGCCATGGCCCGCGAGATCATCGCCGTCGGGCGGCATCACCGCGAGTTCATCGAGCGCGCGACCAGCGGCTTCGAGGCGTATCGGGAAAGCGTTCAGCCGTACACGCTGGAGTTCGCGGAGCGCGCGACCGGAGTGCCGGCCGACGCCATCCGCGAGGCGGCGCTCGCGCTGGCCGCCGCCGACAAGGCGATGATCTGCTGGACGCTCGGGATCACCGAGCACCACGACGCGGTGGACAACGTGCTCGCGCTGATCAACCTCGCGCTCCTCACGGGTCACGTCGGGCGCTGGGGCAGCGGCTGCAATCCGCTGCGCGGGCAGAACAACGTGCAGGGCGGCGGCGACATGGGAGCCATCCCGAACCGCCTCCCCGGTTTCCAGGACATCCTCGAGCCGGCCGTCCACGAGCGCTTCGAGCGGCTCTGGGGGGTCAAGATCCCGGCGCGCCACGGCTGGAACCTGACCGAGATGCTTCGCGCCATGGAACGCGGCGAACTCCGGTCCCTGCTGGTGATCGGCGAGAACCCCGCCCAGTCGGACGCGGATTCCACCCATGTCACCGGGCTCCTCGAAGGCCTCGACCACCTCGTCGTGCAGGAAATCTTCATGACGCGCACCGCCGAGCTCGCCACCGTCGTGCTTCCTGCGGCCGCGACCTGGGTGGAGGGCGAAGGCACGGTCACCAACAGCGAGAGGCGCGTGCAGCGGGTGCGCCGCGCGGTGGACCCGCCCGAGGGCGCGCGGGACGAGCTGTGGATCCTGTCCGAGCTCGCGCGCCGGTTCGGGACCGACCTCGGCTCTCCGACCGCCGAGGAGGTGTGGAACGAACTTCGCACCGTCGCGCCCGAGTTCGCGGGTGGCATGAGCTACGCGCGGCTCGACGAGCTGAAGGGAATCCAATGGCCGTGCCCGGACGAGTCGCACCCCGGCACGACCTTCCTGCACTCGCGGCTCTGGGAGCAGCCCGTGGGCGGGCGGCGGGCGCCGTTCTCGTGCGTCGAGTGGGTCGGAACCTTCGAGAAGCCGGACGAGGAGTTTCCTCTGCTCCTCACGACCGGCCGCCGGCTCGAGTCGTACAACACCGGCGTCCAGTCGGGCGCCTACGATTCTCCCCTTCATCGCGGCGAGGCGCTCGAACTCTCGCCCGAGGACGCCGCCCGTTTCGGGATCGCCGATGGCGACCCGGTGCGCGTCCGTTCGCGCCGAGGCGAGGTCGTGGCCCCGGCGCGGGTGGACGCGGGCCTCCGGCCGGGGCTGGTCTTCATGACCTTCCACTTCCCGGACGACGTCGGCACGAACCAGCTGACGATCGACGCGGCGGACCCGAAGTCGGGCACCGCCGAGTTCAAGGCCTGCGCCGTGCGGATCGAACCCGTGGCGGCCGCGACGGGAGTGCGTTCCTGATGGACATTCGTCTTCTGGACGCGAACCCCACCGCCGAGGAACGTGCCGCGGTGGACGCCGTGCTGGGCCCCCCGCGCTCCGGCTGGGACGGCGGCGAACGCCGTGCCGCGAGGGACACGCGGATCGCGCACGGCGGCCGCGAACTGCGCGAGCAGCGCACGCTCCTTCTGCCCGCGCTGCAGGTGCTGCAGTCGCGCGCGGGCTGGGTGAGCGCGGGCGGGCTCAACTACGTCTGCGAGCGGCTCGGCGTCCCTCCCGCCGAGGCGTGGTCCGTCGCCACGTTCTACGCGTTGCTTTCGACCTCCCCGCGACCGCGGCGTGTCGTGCACGTGTGCGACGACATCGGCTGTCGCGCTCGCGGGGCCGGCGGATTGTGCGAGCGGCTCGAGCGCGAGGCCGGGCCGCCCCTGCCCCACGGCGACGCGACCGCCGCCTCCGGCTGGATGCGCTCACCCTGCCTCGGCCATTGCGACGCGGGTCCGGTCGCGCTGTACACGGAAGCCGGTCCGTCGCCGCGCGAGTTCCTGATCGGCGGAATCACCGCACCGTCGGTGGAGGCCATGCTCGCCGACGCCTCACGGGCCGCGGACGAGGGCGCCTTCCCGGCCATCCCGCAGCGCGGAGACCCGTCGCTCGTCCTGCTGCGCAGAGCCGGCGTGGTGGACCCCGCGAGTCTCGAAGCCTACCGAAGCGCGGGCGGCTACACGGCGCTGCCCCGCGCCCTCTCCATGGGCGCCGCCGCCGTCATCCGCGAAGTGGAGGCGTCGGGCCTGGTGGGCCGGGGTGGAGCCGCCTTTCCCACCGCACGCAAGTGGGCGGCCGTGCGCGCGCAGGGCGACGGCATCCGGCACCTCGTCTGCAACGCCGACGAATCCGAGCCCGGCACGTTCAAGGACAGCGTGCTGCTGTGCGCGGATCCGTTCGCCATCGTCGAGTCCATGACCATCGCGGCCTTCGCCGCCGGCTGCACGAAGGGCTGGCTGTACGTGCGGGCCGAGTACCCGCTGGCGTTCGACCGCATGTCGAACGCGCTCGCTCAGGCTCGTTCCGCGGGCTGGCTGGGCGGGAACATCGCCGGCTCCGGCTTCTCGTTCGACGTCGAGGTCCGCCGCGGCTCGGGCGCCTACATTTGCGGCGAGGAGACCGCGCTCTTCGAATCCATCGAGGGCCGCCGGGGCGAGCCCCGGAGCAAGCCGCCCTTCCCCGTCGAACACGGGCTCTTCGGCCGCCCCACCGTCGTGAACAACGTCGAGACGCTCGCCAACGTGCCCGCGATCGTGCTCTCCGGAGGAGCGGCCTTCGCCGCGCGGGGCACCGCGCAGTCCACCGGCACCCGGCTCTTCTGCCTGAGCGGCAACGTGAGCGTCCCCGGAGTCTACGAAGTGACGATGGGCACGACGCTGCGGGAGCTGCTCGCGCGCGCCGGCGGGGTGCCGCAGGGGCGGAAACTGCAAGCCGTGCTGCTGGGCGGCGCCGCGGGCACGTTCCTGACGCCGGGCGAGCTGGACCTGCCGCTGTCGCTCGAAGGCGCGCGCGCGGCGGGCGCGACGCTGGGCTCGGGCGTGGTGATGGTGTTCGACGATTCGGTGGATCTGCGCGACATCGTCCTGCGCATCGCCTCGTTCTTCCGCGACGAGTCCTGCGGACAGTGCGTGCCGTGCCGCGTCGGGACCGTCCGGCAGGAGGAGGCGCTGCAGCGTCTCGCCCGCGGTTGCGCCCGCGGATCGGCGCACGACGAGCTGTCGAGGATCGACGAGGTCGGCTCGCACATGCGGGACGCTTCCATCTGCGGCCTCGGACAGACCGCCTACTCGGCCGTCGAGTCGGCGCTGCGCAAGTTCGCGCTCTTCGGGCCCGCGCCCGCCTCGGTGGCCCCTGCGCCCCGGAAGGCTCCCCTCCGCCAGCCGGAATCGTCCGCCGCCGCGTCGGGGGTGAGCCTGACGATCGACGGACGCACGCTCGAGGTGCCGCGCGGCACGACGCTGCTCGAAGCCAGCCGCCGCCTCGGGATCGAAGTCCCGACGCTCTGCTATCTCGCGACGCTCCGGCAGGCCAACGCCTGCCGCCTGTGCGTCGTCGAGGTGGAAGGCGCGCGTGTGCTCGTTCCGGGCTGCTCGCGCGAGGTCGAGCCCGGCATGGTCGTGCACACGAACTCCGAGCGGGTGCGCCATTCGCGCCGCCTGGTGCTCGAGCTGCTCGGCTCGTCGGTGGACCTGTCCACGGCGCCCGGGCTCGCGCAACTGCAGCACGAGTACGGCTGCGATCCGGCGCGCTTCGGGCCCGCGGCCGCGGCCGGCGATCGCGACACGAGCGTGTCCGGACACCACGAACCCACGACCGGAGACTCGGCGGCGACGGTCGCGCAGCCCGTCAAGCTGGACAACGACCTCTACGTTCGCGACTACGCCAAGTGCGTGCTCTGCTACAAGTGCGTGGAGGCGTGCGGCGAGGATCACCAGAACACGTTCGCCATCGCGGTCGCCGGTCGCGGCTTCGACGCGCGCATCTCGACCGAGCTCAACGTCCCGCTGCCCGAGTCAGCGTGCGTGTACTGCGGCAACTGCATCGCCGTCTGCCCGACCGGCGCGCTCATGGTGAAGACCGAGTTCGACCTGCGCGCGGCCGGCCAGTGGCGGCCCGGGGAGCAGACCGTGACCGAGACCATCTGCGCCTACTGCGGCGTCGGCTGCCCGGTCCAGATGCACGAGCAGGACGGCCGGCTCGTGAAGGCCACCTCGCCGTTCGACAGCCCGATCACGCAGGGCAACCTGTGCGTGAAGGGCCGCTTCGGCTGGCAGTTCGTCCAGCCGCGCGAGGGCCGGTCGAAGGACTGAAGCTCAGCGCAGCACGACGATGCGTCGGGTGATCCGCCCGCCGCCATTGCGGGCGTCGAGGAAGTACACGCCGGGCGCCACCGACCCGCGCGCCGTCCGGTAGCGGGCGGAACCCGCCTCGACGCGACCGCGGAACAGCGAGAGCGTGACGCGTCCCATCACGTCGAGCAGCTCGAGCCGGGCCTCTCCCGCCGCCGGCCACTGCACCACGGCGTCCACGGAGCCCTCGCGGGCGGGAGAAGCGCAGCTGAGACGCAGCCCCGGCCGGCCGCCGCCCGGCGCGACGGAGGCGACGGCGGGGGCGCCCAGCTCGAGCCGCGAGCCCGTGCGGTAAACCCTCACGGCGGGAACCGTGACCACGCCCAGGCTGTCCGCCGTCACGAACCCGGAAGCGACCACGGCTTCGTCGGAAACACGCACGACCCGAAACGGCACGATCCCGGACGGCGCCACGGAAAAGGCCTGCAGACGCCTCGGGGTCACGTCCACGAGCGCGGACTCCGGGGCTGGAATCGTTCCCGTGGTGAGGGTGAGCGTTCGCAGCGTGAGCGTCGCCTGCCAGCCGACCGGGGTCTCGGATGGGATGTCCCACTCGAACGCACCGTTCAGCGTTCCGAGCGTGTCCCCGCTCGCGGGCGAGCCGTCCCCCGGATCGCCGTCGAGGTCGCTGTTCGACAGCGCCGGGAAACTTCGGTTGGTCCGGAATCGGTCGAGGTACGACGGATCCTGCATGGGGCTCCAGAGCGCGCCCTCGCTCCCGTGAACGCGATCGTCCCAGAAGAAGTACCCGCCGCGGCGGCGGCTCTGCATCGCCTGCCAGAAGCGGGTCTTCTCGGCCCAGCCGACGTTCACGTCCTTGCGGCCGTTGAAGATCAGCATGGGTGGAAGGTCCCGGATCTGAAGGTCGTCGGCGATGCGCGTTTCGTTCAGGAGTTGGTAGACCGGCGGACCCTCGGCGGTGGGAAGGTCGGTCGCGACGGTGCCCCAGAGCTGATCGGTGAAGGTGCGGAAGAATCCGCCGGGATTGAACCAGCAGTCGGGCTGGGGATCGTCGAGGAACGAATAGTCGAACTGCCCGATCACGGACATGAGCCCGGCGATCTTTCCGGGGCTGCGGAACGCCAGCTGCGAGCTGCCCATGCCTCCCATCGAATAGCCGTACGTGAAGACGCGCGTCGTGTCGATCCCAAAGGAGCGCCGTACCCAGTCGAGCGTCCAGTCCACGCGCCGCGCGGTGTAGCCCACGACGATTCCCGAATCGGGCGGCGTGTTGTTCTCCGAGTTCACGTCGTAGGCGGGGGAGTATCCGAACCAGAACGTGTTCTCGCCGTTGGGCAGCGCGTCGTCGGGGGCGAGCACCCATTCTCCGGGAAGGAAGGCGCCTCCGACCGCGTCGAGAAAACTTCCCCGGCGCGCGTGGAAGCCGACGACGAGCGGCGCCTGTGCGGGCGCGCCGCGCACCAGCCCGAAATCGAAGGCGAGCCCCGGAACACCGGCCATGGCGGGGAAGCCCGGCTCGTCCTGGTCCCAGGTCCACAGCGTCCAGACCTCCACGTCCCGACCCATGGCCTGCAGCGTCCGCTGGAGGACGGGTTGCGGAACCCCCGGCGATTCGGTCACCGGAGTCGTGAGCGCGTTCCCGCCCGGGACGATCGTGCGGTCCTCGGCGAACGCGCCGGGTGTCGAGGTGACCGCATACCAGGAGCTGCCCGGAACCTGGACGGTCCTCACGAACAGACCGTCCCCGGGGGCCAGATCGCCCGCCCCGGGATCGATCCGGTAGCCATGCACGCCCCCGGCGAGCACCGAGAATCTGCGGTCGCAGGCCGCGGAATCACCGACGCTGCCGAGCCGGGTCGCGGCCGCGAGGTCGGCGGGCGACTGGATCGGGCCGGGGGAAACGTAGACGTCGAAGCGCCATCCCATGCCGGGAGGCGCTCCCCAGCGGAGAAACGTCTGACCGTTGCGGTGAATGGCCGTGAGTCCGGAAGGCAGGCCCGAGACGGGTCCGCCCGGGGTGACGACGCGTGTCGCCAGATCCTCGTCGCTGGTGGCCGAGTTTCGGCCGTCGGACCAGAGCGCGAAGGCTCCACCACCACCGTTTCCCGCGAGACGCGGCTCCCGCTGTTCGCCCGCGTCGGTGCTGAGCGCCGCTCCGTCGAGCGGCCAGCCCGCCGCGACAGCTCCGGAGGCATCGAGCCGCGCGACATAGACGTCGGTGCCCGTCACCGCCGAGTCACGCTCGTCGCTCCAGGCCACGAACATTCCGCCCGCGGCGTCGGCGCTGAGCGAGGGTTCGAACTGCCGCCCCGCGGCCGTGCACACCGGCGCGCCGCCCGCAGGCCAGCCCGGGTAGACGGTTCCGGTCGAATCCAGCCGCTGGGCGTACAAGTCCTGCCCGCCGCCCCCGCCACGGTCCTCGTTCCAGACCAGGCGGAGTCCGCCGACATCGGATCGAAGGGCGACCACTCCCGACTGGGCGACGCCGCCGGGCGCGGCCGCCCGGCCACCCGCCGGCCATCCGGGCGCGCGAGCGCCGCCGGGCAGGAAGCGGCAAACGTAGACCTGCTGGGCCGGACCGCGGCGATCCTCCCAGGCCAGAGTCGCGCCCGCGATCCCGGGCACGAGCGCGGCGAGATGCTGGTCGTTCGGCCACGTGCACGCGCCGACCCCATCCGCGGGCCACCCTCCGGCCGGAGATCCCGCCGCGGTCAGGCGCTGCAGGCGGATGTCCACGTCTCCGTCCCGCTCGTCATCCCATGCCACGTAGAAGCCCCCCGCGCCATCGGGGCCGACGGCGGGCGTGGTCGAGTCGGCGACCGCGCTCGAAAGGAGCACGCCGGTCGCCGGCCATGCCGGATCGAGCGAGCCGGTCGGCAGCACATGGTGTGCGCGCAGTCGTCCCGGATCGAACGCGTCGTCCACCCACACGACGAACGCCCCGCCCGCTCCGTCGGGGGCGAGCGCCGGCCGGAGCTGCCAGCCGGGAATGGCGGTCACCGCGGTTCCGTTCACCGGCCAGCCTGCCGCGGGCAGGCCGTCGGATCCGAGCCGCAGGAGATAGATGTCGTATCCGAACTCGCTCACGCAACGATGGTCGGACCATGCCGCGATCGTTCCGCCCGTTCCGTCGGCGATGAGGGTGAAGTCGCGCTTGAGGCACGTCACCCAGGTCAGCGGCGTGCCCTGGTCGGCGCCGCCCGTGGAAGGGGCTCCCGAGCCGTCGAGCCGGCAGCCGTAGACATCCGTCGAATATCCCGAGCGGCCGTCGAGCCACGCCAGCCAGGCTCCGCCCGCCGGATTGGGAACGATCCGGGCGTCCCACTGCCGGCCGACCGCCGTGCAGACCGGCATTCCGCTGGCTCGGGAGGGCCCCGGACCCAGCGCGGCGCCGGCGAGGATCGCGAGCGCGGCGAGCGTGATGGAGTGGCGTGGAGGCATGAGCAGGAGGTGATTTCCGGAGCCGGCGTCCGCGGAACGGTGCGAGGACCCGCCCGTCACACCGCACAATCGTAGCGCATGGGGCGGGCCGAAGCGATTCGCTCGAGGGCTCGGAGTCGCGGACGTGATGCCTCCGCGGGACGTGGAGGCGCCCCGCGTGATCCCCCGTCCGCGAATGCCGCGGCCGCCACCGGCAGCCGGGAACGCGGACGGCGCCCGCCGCCCACTGGACAGCCGGGGGACTCCTGTCGTTTCTTGCCGGGATGAACGACTCCCCTGCCGTCCAACCCGACGCGCCCGCGCCCGGACGCGAGGACTTCATCCGCGAGATCGTCAAGGCGGACCTCGCCCGGGGGACTCACTCCGGGATCGTCACGCGTTTCCCGCCGGAGCCGAACGGCTATCTGCACATCGGCCACGCCAAGGCCATCTGCCTCAACTTCGGCATCGCCCTGCAGTTCGGCGGGCAGTGCAACCTGCGCATGGACGACACCAATCCGGCGAAGGAAGAGGTCGAGTACGTGGAGTCCATCCTCGCCGACGTCCGCTGGCTGATCGCCGGCTGGGCGGATGCGCACCTCGGCCTCAAGCCCGTGCACGCGGTGCCCGTGACGCGAACCGTGTCGGGACGCGCGGACTACTTCCAGCCGCCGGTCCTGCCGCGCGACCATCGCGGCGAGGCGCTCGAGCCGTTCTACGCCTCGGATTACTTCGAGCCGCTGTACGCCCTGGCCGTGCGCCTCATCGAGTCGGGCCGCGCGTACGTCTGCGACCACACCGCCGAGGAGGTGGACCGCATGCGGGGCGCGCCGGGTGAACCGGGCGAACCGAGCCGCTGGCGCGACCGTTCGACCGCCGAAAGCCTCGATCTGTTCACGCGCATGCGCGCCGGCGAGTTCCCCGACGGAGCCCGCACGCTTCGCGCCCGGATCGACATGGCGGCGCCGAACGTCTGGCTGCGCGATCCCGTCCTGTACCGCATCCGCCACGCCGCCCACCACCAGACGGGCGACGCCTGGTGCATCTACCCCATGTACGACTTCGCGCACGGCCTGTCGGACTACATCGAGGGCGTCACGCACAGCATCTGCACGCTCGAGTTCGTTCCCCACCGTCCGCTCTACGACTGGCTGCTCGAGGCGCTCGACCTGCCCCGTCCGCTGCCGCACCAGTACGAGTTCGCGCGCCTCAACGTCACGCACACGGTGATGAGCAAGCGCAAGCTGCTGCGTCTCGTTCAGGAGGGCGTGGTCCGCGGCTGGGACGATCCGCGCATGCCGACGATCGCCGCGATGCGCCGCCGCGGTTATCCGGCCGCCGCGCTCCGGGACTTCGTGGACCGCGTCGGGGTCGCGCGCCGCGAAAACCGCGTCGAGCTGGCGCTGCTCGAGCACTGCGTGCGCGAGGAACTCAACCGGCGCGCCGTGCGCCGGATGGCGGTGCTGCGCCCCCTCAAGGTCGTGATCGAGAACTGGCCCGCGGGCCGGGTCGAGCAGTTCGAGGCGGCGAACAACCCGGAGGACCCCGACTCCGGCGTTCGGCAGGTGCCGTTCTCGGGCGAACTCTGGATCGAACAGGACGACTTCCGCGAGGTGCCGCCGCCGAAATACTTCCGCCTCACGCCCGGCGGCGAGGTGCGCCTGCGGGCCGCCTACCTCATCCGTTGCACGGGAGTCGTGAAGGATCCGGCCACCGGCGAGGTGATCGAGGTCCGGGCCACGTACGATCCGCAGACGCGCAGCGGGAACGCCCCCGACGGCCGCAAGGTGAAGGCGACGATCCACTGGGTCTCGGCCGCGCACGCGGTGAGCGCGGAGGTGCGCCTCTACGAACCGCTCTTCCCGCAGGAGAACCCCGAGGAGACCCCGGCGGGCGAGGACTTCGTGTCGGGCGTGAACCCGGGCTCGCTCGAGGTGCTGACCGGCTGCCGGCTCGAGGGCGCGCTCGCCGACGTGACGGCCGGCACCGCGCTGCAGTTCGAGCGTGTCGGGTACTTCTTTCCCGACCCGGACTCGCGGCCGGGCGCTCCCGTCTTCAACCGCACGGTGACGCTCAAGGACGCCTGGGCCCGGATCGAGAAGCGGACGAAGGCCTGACGGCACCTCACGCGGGCCGGTCTCCCCGACCGCACCCGGCAGGCGCGCGACCCCGTCGCGTGAAAAAAAGGAAAGCCGCCCGGATACGGGCGGCTTTCCCCTCGAGCCGGCCGCGGCGATCGCCCGGTCAGCGGATGACCGCGATTCGCTGCGCGGACCTGCCCTCCGAGGTGCGCAGCGTCGCGAAATAAAGTCCCGGAGGAACCGGGCGGCCCTCGGCGGTTCCGTCCCACCAGCGCTGGTGATCACCCGGCTCGAGCATGCCCTGTTGCAAGGTGGTCAGACGACGGCCGCTGGCATCCACGATCTCGAGGCGGACGAACTCGGGCCGCGGCAGCCGGAACGCGAGCGTCGTGCCGGTCGGTGTCGGGTTCGGGCTGGGCGCGAACAGCGTGGCGGGCCCGGCCGGAAGGCCCGAGTGAAACGCCGTCGCCATGCCCCAGGTGGTTTCCCGACCGCCCGCGTCCGCGACGCGCAGGCGGTAGTAATACGTGTGCCCGGCTTCGGCGCTGCCGTCGAGCGAGGCCGAAAGACCGTCCCGGGTGTAGATCGCCGCCTCGAGCGCCGTCCACGGTCCGATCTCAGAGGACGCGCGTTCCAGAGTCGTCGTCGCGACGTCGGATCCGTCCGCGAAGCGCCACTGCAGCAGCACGCCTTCCTCGCGGTCCTCCGCGGAGAACGTCGTCAGCGCCGTCGGCACCGCCATCGGCAGCCAGCCGATGTCCACGAAGACGTGCGTCGTCAGGTCCACGTCCGAGCTGAGGCTGGTGTTGATCGCCGGCTCCATGAGCGCGTTCGGCAGGGTGCTGACGTCGAAGTGCGAGACGGACGAGCCGCCCTGGTAGGGATTGGGCGCGTACATCAGCGGGCGTTGCGAGCCGTCGGCCCCCGCGTAGAGCACCGGGTCGGCGGCGATCTTGACGTTCAGTCCGCCCGAAATCGCGTTCTTGAGCGCGATGCCGTCCGCCAGCGTCACGCTGATCACCGGAATCGTGATGCCCGGGGCGCTGCCGCCCGGGTTCAGGATTCCCGCCGTGTTGTTGACGATGATGAGCGCCGTCGCCCCGGCGTTCTGCGCGTTCTGCGCCTTGGTGGCGAAGCCGCACACACCGCGATCCACGATTGCGATGTTGCCCGAGACGGCGGCGCCGTTGACGAGCGGCGAGCAGCCGTCGTTGACGGGCGAGGAGCCGTCCACCACCAGCACCACGTTGCCGGTCACGCCGCCGCTCGTGAGCGGGGCGCTGAACTCGGCGATGCCGAGCGAGTCCACCCCGGGCACGACGGGCGTGTTGATCGTCAGCTGCGGCCGCCGCGCCAGCGGCCGGTGCGTGACGCCGTAGCGCCCGGCCGCGCCGCTCCACGAGAGCCGGTCGCCGCTGATGGCGTTCGCCTGCCGGTTCGCGTTCGACTCGGCCGGATTCGCCCACACCCGGCCGGTCGTCGAGTCGTAGAGGAAGTGATCCCAGACGCCCGGAAAGCCGCTGTTGAACGCGCCGGAAGCGCCGTTGGTCGTGGTGCTGAAGCCGAGCCCGTGCGCCAGCTCGTGCAGCACGACCGGCAGCAGTTCGACCTGCGAGCCTTCGTTGCCGTCGAAGCCGTAGTACCAGGTGTTGCCGCCGAGACAGTTGGGGTCGCCGTCCAGCTCCGAGTTGAAGCGCGCGTTGATCTCGCCGTCGCCCCCCGTCACGAATCTCGTCCCCGCGAGCTTCTCGCCGAGCGCGATGTGGTACCAGGTTCCCGCGAACGGGTAGGCGGGATCGTCCCGGTCCAGGTACTTCGGACCGGCGCTGCCGAGGACCGCGCTGGTCGGAGTGCACGTCAGCGAATCGAAGTTGGCGTTGACGTAGATCGTGTCGGGGTTCATCAGGATCAGGCCCCAGATGTCCGCCGCGTGCTGGAAGACGTTCAGCCGCTGCTGGCCCACCGTGGTGCCCGAGTTGCCGCCGACGGGAGCCGCCGGCGTCAAGGCGTTGAAGCCCTCGCCCGGGCTGTCGAGGTTCTTGATGACGATCTTGCCCGGAAGCGCATGGGCGAGCGGGGCGGCGGCGAGCAGGGCGACGCCGAGAAGCGCGAGCGTGAGTCGCGGTCGGAGCATGTCAGCGCTCCTCCCCGACCGGCGCCGGAATGAAGGGGAGCAGGGCGGGCAGTCGCTGCCCATCCTGGACGCACAGCACCCGGCGGTTGCCGAGCGCGTCGATCTGGAGCACGTAGTGCTCCATCATCGTGCCCTTGAGGTCGAGCAGCCACGCGCCGTTGGGCCGCTGAACCGGAATCAGCAGCACGTTCTGGGCGGCGGCGCGCTGGTCGGCGGGCGGAACGAGGTCGCCGATCGGTCCCGTGAGCATCCCGGTTTCCGGATCCAGGAACGCCATCAGGCCGATGGATCCCGGCGCGGGGGCCGGCGTGGAAGGCCGGGCCGGCGCGGCGGACTGCTCCGGCTTCGTGGCGCCGGCGGACGGCCGCGTCGCATGGCGCGCGGCCCTCGCGGGCCCGTGCGCCGGGTTCGGCGTAGAAGCGGGCGCGGCGGTGGCGAACAACACCAGCATCGCCGAGCCGGTGAAGGCCGCCCATCCGTGGCGGATTCCCGGTCGAATCGTCATCTCGGACTCCCTTCCCTGGGTTTTCCGTGTCCGGCCTGCCCGCGGACCACTTCGCCAGCCAACGCCTCCATGGCGTGCACGGCCGGTACTGTGCCCCCGTCGGGCACGTCGGCGCCTTCACGACGCGACCACGATACGGGGCCCGCGATCTCGGGGCGCGCCCACGGATTCGGCTACGCGTCGCAAGCGTCCTTCGGCAGGCAAGGCTGACGCCCCTGTCTCGAACGCGGGGCCATCATGTCGAAAGTCCGGCGGGGCGCAAGGGAAAAATATCCGCCTTCCCGGCGCGCGCGGACCTCCGGCCGGGGGTAGAGTGCAGCCGCGGGTTTCGCCGCCGAGGATTCGACCGCGAGGAACTCATGGCCACGAACGTTCGCAGGGTGCAGTACTTCTACGCGACGGTGCGCGGCGAGCCCGACGAAGCGTTCGCCGTGCTCTCGCACCTCGCCGCCCAGGGCGTGAACCTGCTCGCCCTGAACTCGCTGCCCATCGGCCCCGACAGCACGCAGTTCACGCTCTTCCCCGAGGAGCCCGCCCGCCTCGTCGAGACCTCGCGCGCCGCCGGCCTCGCGCTCGACGGGCCGCACCACGCCCTGCTCGTCCAGGGGGACGACGAACTGGGAATCCTCGCGCGGCTGCACAAGCGGCTTCACCACTCGGGCATCGAGGTGTACGCCTCCAACGCGGTCACCGACGGGCACGGCTACTTCGGCTACGTGCTGTACGTGCGCGCCGCCGACGCCGAGCGCGCCGCCGCGGCGATCGGCGATTGATGCCGGTGTCGGCCGCGGCCGGACGACGAACCGGGGCGGAGTCGGCCGCTGGGTCCGCGCGCCGCGCATCTGCTAGTCTGCGGCGCATGAGAATCCTTCCGATCGCAGTGCTCGTCGCCGCGCTGGGACTTGTCCCGCCGGCCCTCGCGGCCGGCAAGGCCGCCGCCGGCAGGACGCCTCAGGCCGGGTCCGTCCTGCCGTGGATCGCCAACAACTACGCGGACGCCGTCTCGCTCGCGCGGGCCCGTCACGTGCCGCTGTTCGTCGAGGCCTGGGCGCCCTGGTGCCACACCTGCCGCTCGATGCGAGCCTTCGTCCTCAACGACGCCTCGCTCGCCCGGCACGCGAAACGATTCGTGTGGCTGGACGTGGACACCGAGGATCCGCGGAACTCCGCGTTCCGCAAGCGCTATCCCATCGAGGCGATCCCCTCCTTCTACGTCATCGACCCCGACGACCAGGTCGCGAAGGTGCGCTGGATCGGCGGGCTGACGCTGACCCAGCTGAACGCGCTGCTCGACGACGCGAGCAGCGGCGCCTACTCCTCGCGCGCGATGCTCGACCGGGTCGCGGTCGCCGACAGCCTGTTCGGATCGGGAGACAACGCCGCGGCCGCGAAGGCCTACCAGCAACTGCTCGAGTCCGCGAAGCCGGACTGGAAGGGCTACCCGCGGGCGGTCGAGTCGCTGATGTTCTCGCTGCTCCAGACCCGCCAGAACCTCGAGGCCGTCGCCGTCGCCCGTTCGGCGCTGCCCCGCCTCGGCCGCACCCCTTCGGCGCTGAGTGTCTCGGCGAGCGGGCTGAACGCCTCGTACAACCTGCCCGACTCGCTGCCGGAGCGGGCGGCCGCGATCTCCGAGTTCGAGGCCTCGACCCGCTCCCTGGTCACGGACACGACGTTCCATGCCGCGGCCGACGACCGTTCGGGAGCATGGATCGAGCTGCTCTCCGCGCGTGAGGCGCTGCAGGACAGCGCGGGCGCACACGCCGTGGCCGGCGAATGGTCCGCGTTCCTGGACCGGTCGGCGGCCGCGGCGGTCTCCCCCGACCAGCGGATGGTGTTCGATTCGCACCGTCTGTCGGCGTACCTCGAGCTGGGCCAGCCCGAGCGGGCCGTGCCCATGCTGGAGCAGTCGGAGCGCGATCGTCCGGACGACTACAACCCCCCGGCGCGACTGGCGATGGCGTATCTGGCGATGAAGCACTACGACGACGCGCTCGCCGCTTCGAACCGGGCGATGCTCAAGGCCTACGGTCCGCGCAAGCTGCTGCTGTATTCGACGCGCGCCGAGATCTACGAAGGCAAGGGCGACATTCCCTCGGCGCGGCGCACCATCGAGGGCGCGATCGCCTACCTCGAGACGCTTCCCGAGGAGCAGCGCACCGAGGGGCGCATGGCGAACCTCAAGCGTCAGCTCGCGGCGTTGCCGGCGGCACCCTAGACGAAGCCCGGAGTCGCTCGCGGGTCCCGCGTGAACGCGCGGGACCCGCGAGCAATTTCGGGTCCCGGCTCCAGCTCCCGGGGCGGCGGATCCGGGGCCATGCGCCGGACGGCTTCTAGGGCGTGACCTCGAAAGCCATCAGGGACTCAACCCGCGTGGGTGCGAGGCGCTCCCGGCCGCCCAGTCCGCGCAGCTCGATGGCGAACATCGTGACGCTGACGCGGGCGCCGAGCTGCTCCACGAGTCCGACCGTCGCCTGCGCGGTGCCGCCGGTCGCGAGCAGGTCGTCCACCACCACCACGTTCCACCCGCGCCGCAGGGCGTCGGCGTGCAGCTCGAGCGTGTCCTCGCCGTACTCGAGCGAGTAAACCTGCCGCACCGTCTTGCCCGGGAGCTTGCCGAACTTGCGCGCCGTCACGAACGGGACGTGCCAGGCATGCGCCATCGGCGCTCCGAAGATGAAGCCACGCGACTCGATTCCGACCACGGCGTCCGGCTTCGCGGCCCGCGACATCAACTGGCGCAGCGATTCGGCGAAGGCGTCGGGCGCGGCGAGCAGCGGCATGATGTCCTTGAACAGGACGCCCTTCCGCGGAAAGTCCGGCACGTCGCGGATGTAGCTTTTCAGGTCCATGGCCTACTCCGGGTGGAGGCGTCGAAACGAGGCGGACTGTAGCCGTTCCCCGCTCGCGCGCGAAAGACGAAGCACGCCGAAAACGTCCGTCAGCCGATCCCGAAGTCCCTGTGCCGCGCAGGGCCATCGCTCCAGCATTCGTCCACCGCTTCCACGCGGGCGTGGGACGGCCCCCTGCGCAGATCGGAGAGCAGGGCCTCGAGGCCGCCGGCGCTCCCCTCCGCCTCCACTTCGACCGTGCCGTCGGACAGGTTGCGCACCCTTCCCGCGAGGCCCAGCTCCTGGGCGCGGCGCACGACGAAGGCGCGGAAGCCGACGCCCTGGACCCGCCCGCGAACTCGTGCACGGAGCCTCTTCACCCCGCCAGTCTCCCTTCGACCGGGGAATGCCTGCAAGCCGGCCGCCCCTGCGCGACCGTTCACGAAAAAAGCCCGACCCGTCCGGGTGGACGGGTCGGGCGAAGAATGGTCGGGGCGAGAGGATTTGAACCTCCGACCCCCTGGTCCCGAACCAGGTGCTCTACCAGGCTGAGCCACGCCCCGACGAATTTCTATTCAGTTGTGGTGCGGATCGTCCCGCCACGCGTCCTGCCCGATGAGGGGTACGAAACGGCACTCGTCGTGCCGCTCGTGCAGGAAGCGGCCCCCCCGGCGACGCCAGACCTCGAGGTGCTGCCGACCGGCGCTTCCGACGGGAATCACCAGCACGCCCCCCTCGTCCAACTGCTCGAGAAGACCTCGGGGGACATGGGGCGCCGCCGCAGCGCCGAGCACCCTAGCATAGGGTCCGCACTCCCGCCAGCCCAGCGAACCATCGCCGAGTCGGAAGGAGACATTCGCGATTCCAAGCGCCGAGAGCCGCCCGCGCGCCGCTTCGAGCAAGGGCGCGAGCCGCTCCATCGTGCAGACCCGTCCCGACGCTTCGACGAGAAGCGAGATCAGCGCGGTCTGGTAACCGGTCCCCGTGCCGACTTCCAGCGCCCTCTGGCCCGGCTCGAGCTCGGCCAGTTCCAGCATCCTGGCGACGATCCAGGGCTGCGAGATGGATTGCCCCGCGATCGTCGGCAACGCGCCGTCGGCGTAGGCCTTCGTCTCCCACCGCGGTTCGACGAACCGATGGCGCGGCACCCGTCGCATGGCCTCGAGCACGCGTGCGTCCCGGATGCCACGGGCCAGCAGTTGCTCGTCCACCATCCGCGACCTCGCCTCCGCGTACTCGTCGTGCGGATCGACGGGAGGTCCGTTCACGGGGTCAGTGACCAGCCGCCCATTCGATCGATGGCATCGCCGTCGGTGCGATCGAGCCGCATCGGGGTGACGGAGACATGGCCATGGTGCACGGCGTGGTAATCCGTGCCCGGCTCGGGCTTCCACTGCGGGTCCTCCCCGCCGATCCAGTAATAATCCTTGCCCCTCGGGTCCACCTTCCTGACCAGCGTGTCGTGGTAGACCCGGGTGCCGAGCCGGGTGAGCAGCACTCCGCGCACCTCGGAGGCGGGCAGGCCTGGAAAGTTCACGTTGAGCAGCATACGAGGCGGCACGTCCTGCGCGAGCACCTGCCGCAAGATCCGGCCGAGGCACGCGGCCGGCTCGGTGAAGTCGCTGGGCCTGCGCGTCGCCAGCGACGCGGCGATCGCGGGGACGCCCTGCATCACGCCTTCGAGGGCGGCCGCCACGGTGCCGGAGTAATAGACGTCCTCGCCCATGTTCGGGCCCTGGTTGATGCCGGAGATTACGAAATCCGGGCGCTCCACGAGCATGCCGTGGAACGCGATCAGCACGCAGTCGGTGGGCGTGCCGTCCACGCAGTAGACGTCCGGCTCGAACTCCTGGATCCGCAGCGGGCGGTGCAGCGTGAGCGACTGCGAGGTCGCGCTCTGGTTGCGGTCCGGCGCGATGATGGTCACCTTGCCGAACGGCCGGAGGTGTTCGCGCAGCTGCTTCAGTGCCGGGGATGCGATGCCGTCGTCGTTCGTCACCAGGATGTGCATCAACGTCTCCTCCCCGACGCCAACCGCTCGAAAGATAGTCGAAGCATCATGCCGACGATGCGCGGGACGTCCCGCGTGAGGCTGAGGTGGCTGGTCTCGTCGCCGTAGACCGTCGGGATCTCGACTTCGCCGACCCGGAATCCCCGCTGCGCCGCCCGCACCGCCATTTCGGTCTCGACCTCGTAGCGACTCGCGCGAACCGGCGTGCGCTCGATCACTTCACGGCGATAGAGCCGGTAGCCGCACTGACTGTCGCGGATGGGCTGGCCGGCGATGGCACTGCACCATCCGCTGCTGAACCGGTTGGCGAAACGGCGAAGCGGCGGCATGTCGGACGAGATCGCCCGGCGGCCCAGGACGAGGTCCGCGCCGTCCTCGGCCGCGGCGACGAACGCGGGCAGGCACCCGGGCGGGTGCTGGCCGTCGGCGTCGAGCGTCACCACGGCGTCGAACTCGCGCAACCGCTGGAACCCGGCGAGCAGCGCGTGGCCCTTGCCCCGGTTCGCCGCGAAAGCGTGCACCTGCGCACCGAACTGCCGCGCGACCTCGGAAGTCGCGTCGCGCGAGCCGTCGTCCACCACGAGGACATGCGGACGAATGGGGAGCGCCGCCAGTCCGAGCAGCACTTCGCCCAGGTGGGCCGCGGCCTGGTAGGCCGGGACGAGCGCCGCGACCCTCAGCGACACGGCGGGCCTCCGCGGCGTGCGACGCTCACGCCAGTCCCCCCGGAAGCGGCTCGAACGCGGCCCACTGGTCGGGCCAGCGTTCGAGCCAGCGGCGCATCGTCCGGCGGAACTGGCCGTCGCGGCATTCCCCCGCCTCGATCGGCGCCTCGACGACGAGCCGATGGCCGCCGCCCGGCTCGAGGACGAGGATCGCGGGCAGGAGCAGGGCGCCGGTTCGCCGGGCGAGCGCCGCCGCCCACGCGCACACGGAGCCGCTCCCGGTTCCCGAAGTGCCGCGGTCCGCCATGAGCGCCACCCATTCCGCTCGCCTCAGCGCGCCGCTGGCCGACGAGAGGAGGGTTCCCGCGGGCAGGAGGCCGACGCCCGCGGCGGCGCGGCGTGCGGAGAACAACGCCTCCAGGCGGGCGTGCCGCTGCGGGCGCGCGGCGAGATGGATCGGGATGCCCAGCGCCGCCAGTTCGGCCGCTCCGCGTTCCCAATTGCCGAGGTGCGCCGACAGGACGATCACCCCGCGGCCGCTGGAGCGCGCCGCGGCGAGATTCCGCGCGCCCACGACGCGCAGGCGTCCCGGCCGGCGACCGTGGCCCAGGAAGGTGGCGAAGGACCGGGCGAAGTTCTCGAACGCGCGTCGTGCGAGCCGCGCCCGGCGCGCGCGCGGCAACGAGGGCAGCAGGCGCGCGAGATTCGCCTCGAGCGCCGCCCTCGCCGGCACCCGGCAGTCGAAGGCGAGGCGTGCCGTCGCGACGGCGAGACCCTCGGACAGCGGATTCGGCAGCAGGCGCGCCAGCGAGGCGGCCAGGCGAAAGCCCAGGACGGTGAACATGCGGGCGGGAGCTCGAAAGATGTGGTCGGGGCGACTGGATTCGAACCAGCGACCCCCTGCACCCCATGCAGGTGCGCTACCGGGCTGCGCTACGCCCCGACCGTGAGCCTCGAGGGAAAAGCGGCGGGCAATGTACCGGCACCGGCGGCGTTTCGCAACAGGGCGCGACGAGGATGGGATCGGCGCCTTCAGCGCGTCCCGCTCCCCTGGAGCTCGCCTCCGCGCGTGCGCAGGCGCGTGACCAGATCGCGCAGGCCCTCCTTCACCTCGAACAGCAGCATGCGGCGCTCGGCTTCGGCGAACTCCAGCTCCCCCTGCGGGGATTCCTCGCGTCGTTCGGCCAGCAGCGTGCGACGCGCGCCCGCGATCGTGAATCGCTTGCCGTAGAGCAGTTCGCGAATGCGCAGCAGCAGCTTCACCTCGTCGGGCCGGTACATGCGGTTGCCCGCGCGGTTCTTCTTCGGCCGCAGCATGCTGAACTGGGTCTCCCAGTAGCGCAGCACGTGCGGCTTCACGTCCAGCATCTCGCTCACTTCGCTGATCGAACGGTACAGCTTGCTGTCGGCGTCGGTTTCCGGCCTGCGGACACCCACGGTCGCCTCCTCGCCCGGCGCGCTCAGTTCTCGCGCTTCAGGTCCCGCGTCATCAGTGCCAGCATCGCTTCCCGGGGCTCCCGGCCCTCGAGGAGGATGGCGCACACCTGCTCCGTGATCGGCATCTCCACGCCGTGCCGCCTACCCAGGTCCCGCGCGGCACGAGCCGTGGTCACTCCTTCGGCCACCATCACCATGGCCCCCAGCACCTGCTCCAGAGTTTCGCCCTTCCCCAGCCGCTCGCCGACGTGCCGGTTGCGGCTGTGGCGGCTCATCGCGGTGGCGATGAGATCTCCCATGCCCGTCAGGCCGAAGAACGTTTCGCGCTTGCCGCCCAGGGCGACCCCGAGCCGGCTGATCTCGGCGAGTCCCCGCGTCAGCAGGGCGCCCTTCGTGTTGTCTCCGTATCCGAGTCCGTCACAGATCCCGGCCGCGATGGCGATCACGTTCTTGAGCGCGCCGCCGTACTCACAGCCCGTCACGTCGTCGTTCGTGTACACCCGCAGTCGCTGCGAGGAGCAAAGCACCTGAACCGCCTTCGCCCGCGCCTCGTCGGCGCATGCCGCCACGATCGAGGTCGGGATGCCCGTCGCCACTTCCTCGGCGTGACTGGGGCCCGTGAAGGCGACCGGCGCCCCATCGCCCAGCGTCTCCGAGAGCACGACGGACAGACGCTGCAGCGTGCCCAGTTCGAGCCCCTTGCTCGCGCACACGGCCACGCCGCCCGCGACACGTTCGCGAACCGCGGCCGCGACCTCGCGCGTCGCCTGCGAAGGCACGACGAAGAAGTGGAAGTCGGAGCCCTCGAGCGCCCGATCCAGCTCCGGTTGCACCTTAATGCCGGACGGCAGCGGGATGCCAGAGAGAAACTTACGATTCTCGCGGTCCCGATCGAGCGCGACCAGTTCGCCCCGATCGTTGCCCCAGATCCGAACTTCGTGTCCGAGGTTCGCGAGGTGAATGGCGAGCGTCGTGCCCCACGAGCCCGCGCCGAGCACCGCGACCGAACTCAAGAGCGCCCCCGCGTGAATTGGAATCGCCGTTCCTCGCCCTTCGCGAGCCGGGCGATGTTGTCCTTGTGCCGCGCGATCACCAGCAGAGCGAGCAGCGCGCCCACGGCGAACGTCGGGCTGGCGGGGCCGGCGGGAAGAAAGCGCGCCAGGGCGATGGCGAAAGCCACCGCGCCCAGCATCGAGCCCAGCGAAACGTACCGGGTCAGCAGCAGCGTGGCCAGGAACACCGCCGCGAACACGCCGAACGAGGGAGGTGAAAGCGCCAGCGCCACCCCGGCCGAGGTCGCCACGCCCTTGCCGCCGCGAAAGCCCGCGAGGAAGGTCCAGACGTGGCCGGCGACCGCGGCGAACGCCGCCGCGATGGCGCACCACTCGGGCCCGCCCGGGAAGGCCGCGCCGAGCGGCGAGTGCGGCAGCAGCCCGACCGGCAGGGCGCCCTTGGCCATGTCGAGGACGAGCGTGGCGATGCCGATCGGCGCCCCGAGGGAGCGGTACACGTTGGTCGCGCCGAGATTCCCCGAGCCGAGCGTGCGCACGTCCACGCCACGCAGCCAGCGCCCGAGCCACAACCCGAAGGGCAGCGAACCCGCCCCGTAGGCGATCAGCAACGCCGCGGTCAGCGCGAGGATCGGGTTCACGTTACTCGCTCTTCTTCACCTTGAACCGCAGCGGCGTCCCGCGAAAACCGAAGTGCTCCACGAACTGCCCCCACAGGTAGCGCCGATAGTTCTCGTTCAGGCGCGAGGGTGCGTTCACGAACAGCGTGAAGGTCGGCGGTCCCGACCCCGTCTGCGTCAGGTAGTAGATCTTCGGGCTGCGGCCCGAGGCGTTGCTGGGAACCTGCCGGCGCTTCTGCACCAGCGCCAGCCACTCGTTGAGCTGCGCCGTCGGGATCCGCCGGTTGTTCTCCTCGGCCCGCTGCGCAATGTACTCCGGCAGGCGTGCGAGATGGATTCTTTCCGTCGCCGAAACCGGGTGCGCCGGCAGGTCGGCCAGGGTCGGGAACCGCCGTGCCCGGTCGGCGGACAGGTCCTTCCATGCCTGCTCGCGGCCTTCGAGCAGGTCCCACTTGTTGTACAGGACCAGCAGCGAACAGCCCGCGTCGAGCGCGTGGTGCGCGAGCCGCGCCTCCTGCTTCTGGAAGCCCTCGACGGCGTCCACGACGAGGCACGCCACGTCGGCGCGTTCGAGCGCGTTGAGCGCCCGCATGGTGGCGTAGAACTCCGCCTGATCCTCGAACAGGGACTGCCGCCGGATACCGGCGGTGTCCACGAGCGTGAAGCGGCCGTGCGGCGTCACCCAGTCGGTGTCGATGGCGTCCACGGTCGTGCCGGCGGTGGACTCGACCAGCACGCGTTCCTCGCCGAGCAGCGCGTTCACGATGGACGACTTGCCGACGTTGGGCCGGCCGACGATCGCGACCCGCGCCTGCGGCTGCTCCTCCGCGCTCCGCTCGGCCGGCAGCAGGGCGAGAACCGCGTCGAGAAGATCGCCGATTCCGAGCCCGCCCTCGGCCGCGACCGGCAGCGGCTCGCCCAGGCCCAGTCGGTGGAAGTCGTGCACGATCGCGTCGCCGGCGACGTCCACCTTGTTCACGACGAGCAGGGCGCGCGCGTTCGTCCGGCGCAACTGCGTCGCGATCGCCTGGTCGAGGTCGGTGACGCCCGTGTGCGCGTCCACCAGGAAGATCACCGCGTGCGCAAGGCCGATCGCCGCCTCCGCCTGTCGCCGGACCTCCGCGTCGCGTCCCTCCGAGGCGGTGGGCAGAAAGCCGCCGGTGTCCACCAGCACGAACGAGCGGCCGCTCCACTCCGCGCGCACCGCGTTGCGGTCCCGCGTCACACCGGGGCGGTCGTGCACGACCGCCCGGCGCTCCCCGATGATGCGGTTGAAGAGCGTGGACTTGCCGACGTTCGGCCGGCCGATGATGGCGACGACGGGAGCGGACATGATTCGGAACCGGGTTCATGGAAAGGGCGCGCCGCCCCGCAGGGCCGGCGCGCCGCGCGTGCCGCAACTACTGGAGCGGGCAACGGGGTTCGAACCCGCGACCTCAAGCTTGGGAAGCTCGCGCTCTACCAACTGAGCTATGCCCGCGTGTCCGTCGGGTGGCCTGGCAACCGCGCAAGCTACGGGAGCCCTCGTCGGGGTGTCAACCGCAGCGCGGTGAGCGCCTCGGCGAGCGCCGTTCGATCCCAGACCGCCCGCGCCGGGAGCCGGGCGGCCTCGAGCTGATGCCGGAACCAGGTGCGCTGGCGCTTGGCCAGTTGCCTCGTGCGCAGGTTCGTCCGCGCCTCGGCGGCCGCGCGATCGAGGCGGCCGGCGAGCAGTTCCAGCGCCTCGTCGTAGCCGATCGCGCGCAGGGCGCGCAACGCCTCGCCACGACCGCGGGCTTCGAGCCCGCGTGTTTCCTCGACCAGCCCCTGTTCGAACATCGCCGCGGTGCGGCGCTCGATGCGCCCGCCGAGAAGGCGCGCTTCGCAGGTCAGCTCGAGCACTCGAGCGTCGGCGTTCAGGGCCTCCCGGGAGGCCTCCGCATGCCAGTCGGACAACGCGCGTCCGCTGGCCTCGAACACTTCCAGCGCGCGCGTGACGCGTTGGCGGTCACGCGGGGCGATCCGGGCCGCGCTCGCCGGATCCACGCGCACGAGCCGCGCGTGCAGGACCTCGGGCCCGGCGCGCTCCAGTTCCGCCCGCAATCGCTCGCGCACCCCGGGGTCGTGCGGCGGCTCGGGATGCAGACCCTCGAGCAGCGCGCGCAGGTACAGCCCCGAGCCACCCACCAGCACCGGAAGGACGCCGCTCGCGAACAGCCGCTCGCAGGTCTCGCGGGCCGCGCGCGCGTACCACCCGGCGCTCGGCCGCTGCTCGAGCCGCAGGGCGTCGAACAGGTGGTGCGGCGCGGCCGCGCGCTCGGCCGGCGTGGGCTTGCCCGTCCCCAGCTCCAGCTCGCCGAACACCTGCCTCGCGTCGGCGCACACGATCTCGCCGCCCAGCGCCCGCGCCAGCGCCTCGCCGAGTTCGCTCTTGCCCGTCGCCGTGGCGCCGACCACGGCGACCAGCGTGCGCTGCGAAGCGCTCACGACCTGCCGAAACGACGATGGAGATCCTCCAGTTCCATCCGCACGAACGTCGGGCGGCCGTGCGGGTCGCCGTGCGGCCGCTCCGTGGCGAACAGCTGGTCCACCAGGGAGCGCATGTCCTCGACCGAGAGCGGATCCCCCGCCTTGATCGCCGCATGGCACGCGTGCGAGCGGGCGAGCCGTTCGATGAGATCGTCCTGCGCCAGCGCCGGTCCGCCGTGATGCTGGTGCGGAAGCGCGCCGTCGGCGACGCCGTCGAGCAGATCCTGCAGAAGCAGCCCGGGATGTTCGATCCGCAGCCCCGCGGGGACGCCCTGGATGACGACCGAAGGGGGCCCGAGCGGCGAGAGATCCCAGCCGAGAAGACGCAACTGCTCGCCGGACTCGAGCAGCATCTCGAATTGCGCGTGCGTCAGGTCCACGAGCGCCGGGAACAGCAGCCGCTGCGCGGCGCCCTCGCGGCCCTCGAGCTTCGCGCGCGCCAGTTCGTAGAGAATGCGTTCGTGGGCCGCGTGCTGATCGATGATGACGAGTCCGCCACGGACCGGCGCGAGAATGTACGTGCGGTGGAGCTGCCAGAGTTCGGGCTCGGGAGCCCCGGCCGCCGCGGGTCCGTTCGCGGAGGCGGCCGCGGCCGCGGCGGCCTCCCCCGCCGGCAGGCCGAGCCCGAGCTGGGACTCGTCGGCGGGCGGCGTCTCCCGCACGCGCTCCGCCCAGGCCGGCTGCGGCGTCTCGGAGCCGCGACCGGCCACGACCGTGAAGGGCGGATACAGCTTCGAGAGCGGCTGGGCGCAGGTCGCGGCCACGAGCGAGAAGACCGCGTCGTCGTCCGCGAAGCGCACTTCGCGCTTGGTCGGGTGGACGTTCACGTCGAGCCGCTCCGCCGGAACCTCCACCCACAGGATGGCGCCGGGAAATCGGCCTCCGGGCAGCAGGTTCCCGTAGGCGTGCCGGAGCGCCTGGGAAAGCGCCGCGTTCTGGATCCAGCGCCCGTTGACGAGGAACACCTGGCCCTCGCGGGTCGAGCGGGCATGCTCGGGCAGACCCAGCAGCGCGTACACCGAGACTCCCGCACGCTCGCCGTGCGCCTCGACGAGCTGCTCCGCGTGCCGGGCGCCCCAGATCTGCGCCGCCCGCTCGCGCCGGCTGCCCACCGCGCCCCACTCGAAGCGCTCCTTGCCGTCCACCAGCATGCGCAGGCCGACGTCCGGACGCGCCAGCGCGTAACCCTCGATCATCCGCAGCGCGGCACGCAACTCGCCGCCGGCGGTGTTGAGGAACTTGCGCCTTGCAGGCGTGTTGAAGAACAGGTCCCGGACTTCGACCGTCGTGCCGGGCGAGCGTGCGATCGCGCCGCGACCCGTCACCCGCCCTCCCTCGACCTCGACGAACGCGGCTGCTTCGGCGTCGGGGAGACGCGAGACCAGGCGCAGCCGGCTGACCGCGGCGATGCTCGGAAGCGCCTCGCCGCGGAATCCCAGCGTCGCGAGCCGGTCGAGGTCCTCGATCGTCCCCAGCTTGCTGGTCGCATGCCGCTCGAGCGCCAGTTCGAGTTCGGCCGGGGCGATGCCCGCGCCGTCGTCGGCCACGACGAACCCGCGGTCCAGAGATCCTTCGACGCGGACCTCGATGCGGCGTCCGCCCGCGTCGAGCGCGTTCTCGAGCACCTCCTTCAGTGCCGAGAGAGGCCGTTCGATGACCTCGCCCGCGGCGATGCGCGAAGCCGTGGACTCGGGAAGCCGGCGAATGGGGCGAAGCACGCGTCCTCCAGTGGAAGGCGCGGACAGTGCCCCGCCCCGCCGGGCAGGGTCAAGCGGGGCCGCTCACCGTGAAGGGCGTGTCTCGAGTGGTCCGGCTCAGCGCCGGGTGAGCCAGGCGCCGGCGGCGGCGAGAAACGCCTCGGCGTCCTCGGGTCCGGCCATCGCGACGTGCTGGTCCACGAGCGCGGGCGCCGGAGGAGCCGCGCCGGAATCGCGCCAGGCGGTGTCCCACAGCGCCAGCAATCGCCGGCGCAGGTAGACGAAGCCTTCGGCGGGTCCGGCGTTCAGCATCAGCACGCTGCCCGCGGCCGGCCGGCAGATGCAGTCCGTGTCGCGAATCTGGCCGGGAAGCCAGCCACACAGCGACTCGACCGCGACTGGAGCGTCCGGGAAGTCCAGGCGGTGCAGCTCGAATCGCATCCGGTCGTGCCGATTCCGTTCCAGCGCGAGCTCGATCCGCGCGCCGAACTCCTCGACCTCGAGCCAGCCGGAGGAGCGCAGGGGCGTGAACGGGAAGGACGCGCCGGCCCGCTCCCGGTCCTGCTCGTCCCACGAGGAGCGCAGCTCGTCCACCATCTTCTGCCACTCGGCCCAACCCGCGCCGGGATCGAGGGACGCCGCCGCGAGCACCCCCCGTCGCTGGGACGTGCGGAACGGCCACGCGCCCCAGGCCTTTCCGAGGCCGGGCTCGGACAGTCGCGTGATGACCTGCGGGGTCCCCATCTCGTTGGCCAGGTCCACCAATCCGCGCAGCAATTTGTCCTCGGGCCCGACCTGGGCGAGCAGCTGCAACGAAGCGCTGTCCCCCGCGTGCAGCTCGGCGGTGCCCGCGCCGGAGCGATGCACCAGTTCCTTGAGGGCTTCCTCGAGGTGAAGCCGCGCCTCGTGCGAGGGGAAATCCTCGAAGCTCGTGATCAGGATGCGCGGCGGGCTCGCGGGCGCGACGGGCTGGGGCGACACCGGCGCGTCGGCACCCAGGTCCGGAAGCGCCTGTTCGACGAGCGCGTCGAAATCACCGCCGCCGAGCGAGTGCTCGAGCGCCGCCGCGTGCAGCGCCAGCGGCGCCTCGATCGCGGTCGGCTGCTCGGCCACCTCGGGCTTGCCGCGCAGGAACTCCTGCGGCGTCTGGCAGGGGGTCCCGAGCGCGAGCAGCAGGCTCTCGAGCTGCGAACGTCGCGAACTGCCTTCCCCCACCAGCGCGAGGTCGAAGATTTCGCGCGTCAGGTCGGCGAGGTCGAGCGTGCGGGGCAGGCCGCACATCTCCGCCACCCGCAGCCCGGGGTCCTGCGCGTGGTTGCCGGCCACCAGCCGCACGGCGACGCCCGGCCGCCGGAGCAGTTCCGGAAGCAGGTCGGCATCGCCCCAGTCGAAGTCCACGAGGACGACGCGTTTCGGGTTCGCGTTCACGGTTTCGGTCGAAAGGCTCGCCATGGAATCCGGGTCCGGTGAAGAGGGCGCCACGCACCCTACCATCGGCCGGTCGGCCCCCGGACCTGAGACGCGCGTTTCGCTTTGCGCGCGAATCGGCCGGAGCGTGCAAACTGCACGCTCCGGCCGCGCGTGACCGGGGCGGGCCGGTTCAGCGGCGCGCGGGTTCCGGCTGCGGGGCCTGCGCCGCCGCCACGCTTCGCATGCGCGCATCGAGGATGCGAACCGGCCAGCGATCCTTGAGGCCCGCGAAATACACCTGCATCCGCCGTTCGATGGCGGCGGCCCGTTCGTTCTCGATCCGCGCGAGCATCTGTTCGCGTGAGGGTTCGGTCCGCGCCAGCAGGCGGACGCGCGCCGCGCCGCCGGGGAAGCGCGCCCAGCCGCTCTCGGCGCCCACGGCCAGCGCCTGATGCCCCGGACCCTCGAACAGCAGCGAGTCCAGCACCGCGGCGCCACCCAGGCCGCCGAGTCCGCGCCCCGCGGGAAGATCGTCCACGCGTTCCAACCCGCCCCACAGGGCCGCGAGGCTGTCGAGCGACCAGCCCGAGGCCCCCAGCGAGTCCATCTCGGCGATCTTGGCGTCGAGGGCCCGCGCGCCGGCCCCGCGCCGGTACTCGGCGATGGCCGCGGTCCGCGCCTCGTCCCAGCCCGGGGTGCCGGTCCTGCCGATGCTGTCCACCCAGGTGACCCAGAAGTTGCTTCCCGGCATCCTGTCGGACCGCGGAACGATCTCTCCCGGCTTCGCATGGTCGAGACGGCGGAAGTACTCAGCCAGGCCTTCGTTCGAGGAGGATTCCCCCACGGGTTTGCGCACCGAGCTGATCTCGAATCCCAGTTTCGCCGCGACCGCCTTCGCCTGCGCGCCATCGCGCAGCACGCGCGTGAAGCTGTCGGCGCGGGCCGCGGCGATGCGGGCGGCCTTGGCGTGCGCCGCGTCGGAGCCCACCATGGCGTAGATCCAGTCGAGGTTGTGCACGACCGCGGGCACGTGGTCCATGCAGTAGATGACGTGCCAGCCGAGCGTCGTGCGCACCGGCTGCGGCGCGTACTCGCCCGGCGACAGCGCGAACACGGCCCGCTCGAAACCGTCGAGCATCGTGCCGCGGCCGAACGTCCCGAGATCGCCGCCCTTTTCCTTCGTGGCGGGATCGTCGGAGTACTGGCGCGCCAGCTTCGCGAAGTCCTCTCCCGCCTCCGCCCGGCGAAGCAGTTCCTCCGCCCGCGTCCGCGCCGCTCGGTCCGCCTCGGGAGAGGCGTTGGCCGGGGCCACGAGAATGTGCCGGGCGGTGACCAGCTCGGGCGCGGAGTACTTGTCGATGTGGTCGCGGTGGTACTGCTCGACCTCGGCGCGCGTCAGCGGCACGTCCATCGGCTGCGCCGGGGTGATCGAGAAGCGGGAAAAGTAGACGGTGTTCCCTCCGCTGAACGCCGCCGCATCCGCGTCGAAAAGCCGCCGCGCCCCGGCCTCGTCCTGCGCTTCCTTCAGCTCCGCCAGACGCTTCACGAGCAGCGGGCGGGCCTGCTCCAGGCTCGGGACGGCTCGATCCACCCGGCCCGCGGCCTGCCAGACCACCCAGCCCGCCCCGCTCGCGACCAGGCCGGGGCCGCGCGGGTCGGCGTACGCCCACACGGAGTCCGACAGCGCCGACATTCCCGGCGCCGGATCGAGCACCGATCCGCGAACCACGGGGCCGATCTCGCTCAGCTTCACGACGCGCTCGGCCCGGTTGTCGCGGCGGCCGGCGGTCCACGCCTTCAGCACGGCCTCGGCCCGAAGTCGGGTGCCGATGCGGCGGCGCTCGGCGTACCAGCGCGTCCGGATCTCCTCCTTCACCTCGGCGAAGGGCCGCGAGACGATTCCCCCGCTCCTGCTGTCGAAACCCGAGTAGTCCGCGAGATGCCCGCGGTAGTACCGGTCCAGCTCGGCGTCGGTCGGAGGCGCGACCGGCTCGTCGGCGGTGTCCGCGACGGCGATCCGGAATCGCCAGCCGGGGGCGGCGAGCGAGTCGCGCACGCGCGCGTAGAGGGCCTGGAGGTCGTACTCGTTCTGGTTCGTGCGCCGATCGCGGCGCAGCGTTCCGCGAATCTCGCGCGCCACCTCGTGGAGCGGGGCGACGTGAGCCGGCGTGACCTGGTCCACCCGCACGACCAGCCAGCCTTCGGCGGCCGGCAGCGCGCGGGGAAGGACCTTGCCGACGTTGCCCGGCCGGAAGAGTTCGCGATTGACGTCCTCGCCGGCCCGCCAGTAGCCGGGGAAGTTGTCGCTGGTCACCACGGTCCCGGGCCGCGGGCCGAGGAAGCCCGCGGCCTGCTCGAGCGTGGCGCCACCCTGCACCTGGGTGAGGATGCTGTCGGCGAGGTTCTTCATCCGCCGGGTCCAGGCCTCGGCGCCTCCGGGCAGCGCGCGGATCGAATCCGACAGCCCGGGAGAGTTCACGAACACGACCGTCAGGCTGGCGCGATCGGGCCGCTCGAACTCGGCATGATGCGACGCGTACCAGTCCAGCACGTCGCGCTCGCGCGGCTCCGGGTAGCTTCCGTCGAAATCCGAGCGCCGCAGCGACAGGTCGTCGAAGGTCGCGCGCGTGAGGGTCCGGCCGAGGGCGCGGCGCAGGCTGTCGTCGGACGGTCGGAAGCGGGCCTCGAGCCGGGCGTTGAGCTTGCGCGCGGCGAGTTGCTCCCGGATCGAGGCGATCGCGGCGTTGAAACGATCCGCCTGGGTGGTCCGGACCGTGACGTACCGCTGCTCGTCGAACCTTCCGCCGGGGTTGAAGAACGCGTCCTGCTTGAGCATCGCCTCGGCTTCCTGGACGGGAACGGTGACGCCGGTGCGCCTGGCCTCGAGGACCAGCAGCTCGATGCGGATCTGGCTCTCGAGCACCTGGCGACGGACCAGGTCCCGCAACTCGGGGGGAAGCTCTCCGGAGGAGTTGCGCTTCCCGAACTCGGCGATCGCCAGCTCGCTGCGCCGCTCCCAGTCCTCGCGTGAAATGGGATGTCCGCCGACGGTGGCCACGGGCGGGCCCGCGGTCGGGGCGACGCCCGGCGCCGGTCCCTGCGCGAACGCCTCGAACGAAACCGCCGCGATCACCGCTGAAGCGACGAGCAAGACCGACTGACGTGCGTTCACCTTTGCGCTTCTCCTCACCGGACGCTTGACCGTCCGCCCACCGCTGCCTAGCGTGCCGCGACCATGTGGAAGCTCGACGACACGGCCCGTGTCCCTCACTGGCGCCCCGAAGTCCCGCTCGCGGACGCCCGACTCGCCTTCTCGACCCGCCGTGGCGGCATCAGCGCACCGCCCTTCGACTCGCTCAATCTCGGCCGCTCGACCCGGGATACTCCCGGCGCGGTGACCGAAAACCGCGCCCGGTTGCTCGTCTCGCTCGGGCTCGCGCCCGAGCGTCTCGCCACGGCGGGCCAGGTGCACGGCGTCCGCGTGGTGGAGGTCGCGGAGCCGGGGCACCAGTCCGAGTGCGACGCGCTCGTGACGCGCGTTCCCCGGCTCGCCCTGGCGGTGACGACCGCCGACTGCATGTCGCTGCTGTACGTCGCTCCGGGCGGGGTCGCCTCGGCCCACGCCGGCTGGCGCGGCACCGCGGACGGCATGCCCGGCGCGGTCCTCTCCGCTCTCTGCGCGTGCGCCGGCTGCCGGCCGGAGCACGTTCAAGTCCACATCGGCCCGTGCATCCGGGCCTGCTGTTACGAAGTCGGAGTCGAGGTCGCTTCCCGCTTTCCCTCCGCCGCCGTCCAGGCGCGAGACGACTCCCGTCCCCACCTCGACCTGCCGCTCGCGGCCAGGCGGCAATTGGAATCCGCCGGGGTCCGGCCCGAGGCCGTCTTCGACACCGGCGCCTGCACCGCGTGTGAACCCTTCTGGTACTTCTCCCACCGGCGCGATTCCGGACGAACCGGACGCCTGTGGGGCATCGCCGCCCTCGAGCCATGACCGGCCAGCCCGCGCGCGACTCGCGCGGCGGCCGGTGAGTATAGCCACAGCGAATCGCGCACGCCGAACGACAATCCACGGGCCGCACGGACCTTGACGAGGACTTTTCACGCCCGCTAGCCTGATCCGCCTCTTGCGGCGCGTGGACCGCAGCACGCCTCCTGCCCCGAACCCCCGACTGGAGTCCCGATGTCACCGCGTCTCCGCCTGCCGCTCCTGCTGGCGCTCCTGCTTCCCGTGTCCGGCCCGGCGACTCCCGCCCGCGCCGCGGGCACGGCGGCCGCCATCGCGAAACCGGACTCGGTCGTCGTGCTCGAGACGGTCGAGGGGCGCATCGTCATCCGCCTCGCCTCGCGCGAAGCGCCGAAGACGGTCGCGAACTTCCGCTCGCTCGTGGCCCGGGGCTTCTACGACAGCACGTACTTCCACCGGGTGATCCCGGGCTTCATGATTCAGGGTGGGGATCCCTACTCACGCGACGCGGACCCGTTCAACGACGGTCAGGGAGGACCGGGCTGGACCGTGCCGGCGGAGATCGGCCTACCGCATGTGCGCGGCGCCGTCGCCATGGCGCGCATGCCCGACGCGGTCAACCCGGCGAAGGACTCGAACGGGTCGCAGTTCTTCATCTGCCTTGCCGACCGTCCGGACCTCGATCGCGGCGGCTACACCGTGTTCGGCAGGGTGATCTCCGGGATGTCCACCGTGGACCGGATCGCCGCGCTCGCGAACACGCCCGGCATCGCCCGCACGATCTCGGGGCCCAATCCGCAACAGCTGGCCCTGATCCGGCACGCCCGACTCGAGCCGGCCCCGAAGCCGGCCGCCCGTCGCGCGGCGAAGACCGTCCAGCCGGCGACGCCGAAGTAGCGCGCGAAGCGCCGGAGCACGAACCCGCGAAGCACGGGCCGGCGAAGCGCGTCACCCGTCCTGATCCGCCCAGGCGCTCGCTCCGAGCGCCGAGGTGACCTCGAACAGCCGCGCCACCGCCGCTTCGCCGGCCGCGCATCCTTCGGCGCGCAGCAGCCCGGCGATCTCTCCGACGGTGCGCCGCCCGTCGCACGCGAACCATGCGAGATCCACACCCGTGCTTCCGCCCGGCATCCACTCGTCCACCGCGATCCACGCCTGCCTGAGCGGCTCGTCCGCTCCGTCCAGGCCCGGCTGCAGCGACCGCATGGGCACCAGCGGCGAGCGCTGGATCCGCAGGGGCACGCGCGGGTCGCGATCCCTGCCCGCCGGTTTCACCGCCGGCAGCGCGGAGCGGATTTCCGACTCGAAAAACCCTTCGAGTTCCTCCGCCGCGAGTGGCAGCCCGCGCTCGAGCGCCGAGGCGACCCCGCCCGCGAAGGCCGCCGGCGCCTCTCCCGGGGCGGGCGGGCACGCGAGGCGCGCCACACTGGCCAGCGCCATCTGGCCCCGCAGGAGTTCCGCTTCCACCGCCACCCCGGGCTCCGGCGCGTCGAGCGCGGAGAGCAACCGGCGCCTCGCCGCGCGGGCGGCGGACGTGATCAGCCGGCGCACGTCGTCCGCGTCCGCGCAGGCGAGGGTCGCGGCGTAGACCGCCGCGACGCGCGCCGCGTGGCCGAGCGACGCGGGATCGCAACGTTCCGGTGTGTCGAGGTCCGAGTGGTAGTAGCGGTCGGGCCACTGGATGAGCAGCGGGCAGGGAACTCCGACCGCCGGGTCGCTCCACACGGTGTGATCGCTGCCTCCGGAATACGGCACCTCCGCCATGCGCGTGAGCGAGTAGTGCCCCGCGCCCGAGAAGCCCGGGACCCAGTCCTGGGAGGCGTGCCGGATGCGGGCGACCAGCTCGTCTGTGAAGGCGGCGGCGAAATGCGGCGAGCGTTCGAGCAGCTGGGTGCTCCCGCACGCGGCCTGCGACTCGCCCACCATGTCGAGGTTGAGCGCGGCCACCGTGCGGGCGGCGCGACCCGGATCGCCGGCGAGCCACGCGTAGGTGCCGGTGAACTCCGGCATCCACAGGAAACGGATCGTGCGCATCGGCTCGCCGAGAGCGCGCTCGCGGGCCAGTCCGGCGAGGGCCCGCGCCGCCTCGAGGGCCGCGGCGACGCCGGAGGCGTTGTCGTTGGCGCCGGGACGCGGGTGGCAGAGGTGCGCCAGGACCAGCACTTCGCCGGCCAGCGTGCCGCGGAGGGTCGCGCTGACGAGCGGCGCGGTCGTGGCGAAGCGGCGAGCCACCACTTCGGCCTCGACCGCGAGCGCTTCGTTCGCGGCCAGGCGGGCGCGCAGCTCCGCGCCGCGCGCCGGGCTGACGACGAATCCCCAGCCCCGCGGCTCGTCGGCCAGCCACCAGAACGACGTGTAGGCGAGCGATTCGCGATCGTGCTCGTCGGTTCGAACCGGAGGTTGCAGTCGCCGGCCGTCACAGATCAGACCCGCGGCCCCGCGTTCGACGACCGCGAGCGCGTGCGCCCGCTGCACGGCCCCGTGAACGAGAACCACACGTCCCCTCACGTCGAGGCCTTCGTAGTCGGACGGCCTCACCCCCTCACCGGCCGCGACGAGCGGAAACCGGCCGTGGCCGGACTCGCTGCGCTGGACCAGCGACAGCGGTCGCCGCGAGAAGTCCGCGAGCGGCTCGGGCCCGCGCGCACCCTGCAGCGTCGCGGTCGCCCGTTCGCAGTCCCAGCCTTCCGGCAGGGGACAGCCGAGAAACCGCGTCCGCCCGTCGGCCGGCGGACGCTCGACCTCGACGGCCAGGCCTTCCGCGCGCAGCGCACCCGTGAGCCAGTCCGCCGCGGCGTCGTAACCCGGGGTGGACTGGATCCGGTGGTGCTTCGCGATCTCGCGCACGGCCGCGAGGGCGCGCTCACCGTCCACCCGGGGCCGCAGTCTCTCCAGCCAGCGCTCGAACACGCCCGAACCCGGACCGCCGTCAGCGGGCCGCGGCCACCTTCACGTGGATCGCCCGCGTCGTCGAGTTGCCGGCCAGATCCATCGCCCGGACGCTGACGAGGTGCTCTCCGGGCGCGAGGCCGGGCAGCGTGCAGGCGAACGCCTCGCTGCGCGAGTCGCCGAAGCCGCCTTCCGGAGTCACCGATCGCCATTCGCCGTCGTCCACCGCCACCTCGATGCGGGAAACAGGACCGGCGGCGTCCACCGCCCGGCCGCGAATCCGCGCGCCCGTACCGGTCAGCTCCTCGATGGAGGGCGGCGTGTTGTCGATCGCGAACGGCTCGCCGACGAGCGAACTCGACCGCTCCTCGCCGAGCGCGTTGGCGCCCGCGTCGCTGGCGGTCACGCGCAGGCGGTAGCGGCCGTCCGGGAGCGTGTTCGTGTTCCAGGTGAACAGCGACGCCTCGAGATCCTTGCCGATCTCGATCCAGTCCCCACCGTCCTCGCGCCGGATCTCGACGCGGAACTTGAGCGCGTCGCCGTTCGGATCGCTCGCCCGCCAGGACAGCGACCGCAGCCCGCGCGCCCACATGGGCAGCTCGCGGATCGGCTTGTTCGACGACATCGTCGCGGAGTACTCGATCTTCTGGCCGCCCGCGAGCGTCTGCGTCACGGCCTCCGAGCGCGTGCTCATCTCGCCCTCGCGAAAACCGCGGCCCTGCGGCGCCACGCTGATCTCGTCGATGCGTGGAGGCAGGTTGGGCTCGCGCCAGGCGATGGACACCTCGCTGACCCGGCTCGCGGCGCCGCCGAGGGTCACCTTCCACTGCAGGAAGCGCGCGGCCGGCGAGACGATTCGTCCGCCGTCGGCGTCGGACTCCACCGCGCGCCAGGGCGACCAGGTGGTGTCGGGGTTCTCGGCGTTGCCGCTGCGCGTCGCGAAACGCGCCGTGCCGGCGCCGCTCCAGCGCAGTCGTCCGAAGCGGGCGAATCGCTTCGCATCGAGCGGGCCGGAGAGCAGTTCGCCGTCCTTCGCCTCGCCCGGGCCCAGCTTCCAGAGCGCCGCGGGATTCGAAGTCGCGGCCAGGACGGCGCCGTCGGCGGTGGTCGCCAGGGCGGTCACCTGCGCTTCGGAGGGCGCGAGCAACTGGACGGCGCCGTTGAAGCGCTCGAGGCGATAGACTCCCGCGCGGTTGCCGGTCGCGACCAGCGGGCCGGCCGCGGAAGCCGCGAGTGCGTGGATGAGCGGCTGGGGCGAGGTCCACCACGCCACGGTCGCGCTGTCGGGCGAGAGACGATAGACGACCGCACGTCCCCCCTTGACCGGCCCGCGCGTCGGCGTGGGGGCGTCCTCGTCGTCCGAATCGCTGCTGACCGCCGACAGGCTCAGCCCGGCGGCCCACAGCGTGCCGTCGGACCCGAGCGCCAGCGCGCGGATTTCGTCCTCGGCCGCGTCGAACAGCGTGGTCAGCGCGCCGCCCGAGTCGAAATGGTAGATGCGCCCCTGCGAATCGCCGCCGAAATACACGCCGCCGTGGCCGTCGGAAACCAGGCTGACGAGGTTGCTCTCCTCGGAATCGAACACCACGTTCGACCGGCCGCCTTCGATGCGCAGCAGCCGGCCGCGCGTGCCGGTCGCGGCCCACAGCACCCCGCGCCCGGCGGGCACGATCGCCCAGACGTAGCGTTCGCCGGTCGAGGCGACGAGCGTGGTGTCGCCTTTCGGCGAGATCCGGTACACGCGGCCCTCGGGACCGGTGCCCGCGAGCAGCGCGTCACCGTCGCGGGCCAGGCACAGCACCTGCCCGGATCCGAGTCGCACCCACGGCCGGATTCCCCCCGCGGCGGTCCACCGCTCGATCCGCCCGCCGTCGCCCGCGATGGCCACCGATCCGTCAGCGAGCGCCGCCAGCCCCCAGATCGTGCTCAGGCTGTCGGAGCGCCAGACCTTCGCTTCGGGCCCCGGCGACAGCACGCCGTCGGCGCCCACGACGATTCCGCGCGATTCCGACCGGACGTAATCGCCGGGGGAGTCCAGCGACCACCACTGCGTCTCGGTCGCCGACGACACCCCGGCGAGCAGCATCACCGACAGCCCGACTGCCAGCACCTTCCCGCGCATCGCGTCTCCCTGCCGCCCCGTCACGGGGCCGAGCGGTCCACCACCACGTCCAGCGAAAGATCTCCGCGGAGCACGCCCCGAACCGGCGTTCGCGGACCGGGAAAGACCGCCCAGTCCGCCCGGCGTGCGCCATCCCCGGCGGACTCGGGCGAAGCCAGCACGGCGAGCGCCGAGCCCGGAAGCTCGGGATAGTCCTCGCCGCCGCTCGAGACTTCGGGCGCGCGCGCCCAGAACGCCGAGTAGACGGCGTCCGAGGAATGAAACGAACCCAGCCGGTCCCACGCGTCCGCGAGCGAGACGGGCCGGAAGCGCCAGGGCAGCTTCGCCGCCATGGCGCGATCGAACTCGGCCCCCCCGCCGAGCCACAGGGTGTAGCGACCCGCCGGGAATTCCTCCGGCACCGGCACCTCGATCTCCAGATTCCGGTGCGCGCCACGCCAGTGCTCGAGGTCGAGGCTCACGCGCAGCTTTCCGCCCGGCCGCACGCGGGCGGCGAGCGCCCGCGCCGAGCGCAGCGTCCACTGATCGCGACCCTGCGACACCTCGAGCGAAACCCGGAGACTGTCGAAATGGCAGCGCTCGAACGGATTCGCGGCGAGGAAGCGCAGCGGACCCGCGATGGCGTTGATCGCGTCGCTCGTCGGGGAATCGCCCGCGACGACGTCGCCGAGCCGCAGCACGCGGCCCGCTCGCCAGGCCGTCAGGCGCCAGCGAAGGCTCTGTTGCGCGCCGTCGCCGCCGGACTCCAGCAGGCTGTTCAGGGACGCCGCCGCGACGAGCTGCGGCAGCAGCGCCCGGTCTTCGATGCATTCGAAGGCGAACGACTGTCTTCCGCCCGATCCGTTCACCTCGACACGAAACGGCATCAATGCGGGCGGCCTGCCCAGCCGGCCGGCGACCGCCGCACGCCTGTCCTGCGTCGCCACGCCCACCGGTGTCCCCGGCACCCCGAGCTTGAACGACGTCGCGAGGCTGGGAAGGATGCCGACGATGCTCGCGGTCGAAAGCGGCAGGCGCACCTCGCCGCTCTGGAAGAACGGGTGCCCGAAGATCAGGACGCGGTCCCCGTCCACGTAGGTCACGGTTCCGATCGCGGAAAGATTCAGATCCCCGCGCAGCAGATCCACCGCGACCGCGGAGCCCGGCTCGAGCGGCCTGGCCGCCGGCTTGCCCGTGGCGCGCCCGCCCGGCGTCACCGTGAAGCCGTCGGCGGCGAACATCTCGCGCACCCGCGGCAGCGCCGCGGGATCGAGTCCGCCCGCCGCGAGCGGAAGCGGCAGCTCGCCCGGCCGCATCGGACGCGGCGAGGCGGCGTCGGGCGCGGCCGGGCGGGAATCGTCTCCCCAGGCGAAGTCGCGCCACATCGGCGAGGGCGCCTGCGGGTCCACGCCGACGGGGCCGGAGGTGCCGTCCGGATTCGCGCTCTCGGGCCGGTCGAGCACCGCCAGCATGTCTCCGATCGGCGTGATGCCGAAGATCGGCTCCTTCGAGAACGACCAGCCGCTGGAGAGGGCGCCGATCAGCCTGCCTTCCACGTACACGGGCGAGCCGCTCATGCCCTGGGCGATGCCGGACTGAACCACGCGCGGGCTCGTCGCCCGCGCGAGGATCACGTCGCCGTCCGCGCGGCCGCCCGGGAGCACTCCGACGAGGACCGCGTCGAAGCTCTCGATCGAATCGCCTTCGAACACCGTCCGGACCACGGCCGCCTGCCCTGGTCGGAGGTCGGAGACGGCGAGCACGGGCACGACGGGAACGGCGGCGCGCGCGGCGCCGCCGACGGAAAGGCCGACCAGCAGGAAGGTCACGACCGCGGTTCGGTTCACGGCGCGGCACGATAGCAGAGGAAAGCGCCGGATCCGAAACGCCGGCACGAACGACGCGGCCGGAGCGACGGACGCCCGCGCGCGGCTTGCCGCCGTCCGGAGCGGCCCGTAGATTGCGTCCCTCATGGTCACTTCACCCTTCCTCGCCCGGCTCGCCCAGGGTCCGCTGCTCGCCGACGGCGCGATGGGCACGCTGCTGTTCGAGCGCGGGATCGCCTACGAACGCTGCTTCGACGAGCTCAATCTCTCCGAGCCCGGCCTGGTCGAGGCGGTGCATCGCGATTACCTCGCCGCCGGCGCGGAGCTCATCGAGACCAACACCTTCGGGGCCAGTCCGCTCCGCCTCGAGGCGCACGGTCTCGCGGCCAGGGCGCGGCTCGTCGCCCGTCAGGGCGTCAAGCTGGCGCGCAACGCGCGCGAGATCGCGGGCACCTCGGCGTTCGTCGGCGGCTCCATGGGACCGCTGGGCCGGCAGCTCGAACCGTTCGGCGGCGTCACCGTGCCCGAGGCCGAGGGCGCGTTCCGCGAGCAGGCCGAGGGGCTGCTCGAGGGAGGTCTCGACGTCTTCGTGCTCGAGACGTTCCAGGACCTCAACGAAATCCTCGCGGCGATTCGCGCCGTGCGCGAGGTGACCCGCGAACTGCCGATCGTCGCCCAGATGACCTTCGGAACCGACGGCAAGACGCGCTACGGGCACACGCCGCAGCTCGTCGCCCGCGCTCTGCGCCAGGCGGGCGCCGACGTCATCGGCGTCAACTGCGGCGTCGGGCCGCAGCCGGCCCTCGAGGTGCTGGCGCAGCTCGTGGCGGACGCCGGCGAGACGCCGGTTTCGGTCATGCCGAACGCCGGGCTGCCGCAGCTCGTGAACGGCCGCTACGTCTACCGCTCGCATCCCGAGTACTTCGCCGACTTCGCGGCGCGCGCCGTCGCCGCCGGCGCCCGCCTGGTGGGCGGCTGCTGCGGCACCACACCGGCCCACATCCGGGCCATGCGGGAACGGCTCGCCTCCCATCTGCCGGTCGAGAAGCTGCCCTCCGGCGCGGACGTCGCGGTGCTCGAGCCACCGCCCTCCGAGGAAACCACGCCGGCCGCGGCCGAAGTCCCGACGCTGCTCGAGAAGATGCGCCGCAAGTTCACGGTCAGCGTCGAGATCGATCCGCCTCGCGGCGTCAACACCCACAAGGTCCTCGCCGGCGCGAAGCTCATGGCCGCGCGTGGCGTGGACTGCATCAACATCGCCGATTCGCCGATGGCGCGCATCCGCATGAGCGCGATGTCGCTCGCCTGGCAGGTGCGCGGGTTGTTTCCGCAGATCGAGGTGATCCTCCATTACACGACCCGCGACCGGAACCTGATGGGCCTGCAGAGCGACCTGCTCGGCGCGCACGCCCTGGGCCTGCGCAACATCCTCTGCCTGACCGGAGATCCGCCGAGCCTCGGCGACTACCCGAACATGACGGCCGTGTACGACACGGACTCCGTCGGACTCATCGGCATCGTCGGCAAGATGAACCGCGGCAGCGACGAGTCGGGCACCTCCATCGGCGGCCGGACGGCGTTCGCGATCGGCTGCGCGGTCAACCCGACCTCGGAAAAGCTCGACTGGGAGCTCGAGCACTTCCGCCACAAGCTCGACGCCGGCGCCCAGTTCGTCATGACCCAGCCGGTCTACGAGCTGTCCGCCTGGGAGCGCTTCCTCGAGCGGCTCGGCGGACCGCCGAAGATTCCGCTGCTGATCGGCATCCTGCCGCTGCAATCCTTCCGCCACGCCGAGTTCCTGCACAACGAAGTCCCGGGCATCCAGGTTCCCGACTGGATCCGCGGGCGCATGCACGAGGCCGGGAACTCGGGGCAGCAGGTCGGCGTCGAGCTGGCGCGTGAACTGCTGCGCCAGTGCCGCGGCTCCGCGAACGGCGTCTACCTGATGCCTTCCTTCGGCCGGTACGAGAACTGCCTCGACGTGCTCGACGGCTCGGACTGATCCCGCGGATGGCGACTTCCGACGCAGAGCTGCTGAACGACCCCCGGGCCGCGGCCGAGCTGGGGGCGGACGAGAACGCGCAATGGTGCGCGGGCTGCACGCGCTGCTGCGTCACCGTCTGCATCGAGGTGGACGCCCCGCGCGCCCCGTGGGAGTACGACCAGTGGATCTGGGTGCTCCACCACGAAAACCTCGAGCTCTACGTCGAGCGGCCCGAACGCTGGTACCTGCACATCGCCACCCGCTGCCGGCAACTGGACGAGAGCGGGCGTTGCCGCATCCACGGCCGGCATCCGGTGCTGTGTCGCGAATACGACCCGCGTCACTGCGAGCGCCGCGCCCCGCTGTCGGACGTGGTCGCGTGGTTCCACGACGCCGGCGAGTTCGAGCGCTGGCTGGCCGCGAAGCGCCCGGCGCACTGGCGACGCCTGCTCGCCCACCGCGCCGCATCGCCGGCGGCGCGCGTCGCCGCGCCCGCGGCGGCCCTCGCCGCGCTGGTGACGATCGGCGAGCCCGCGGGCGGCGCGGCCGCGCACGAGCCCGCCACCCACCTGCCGCCCCCGGCCCGGCGCGGACGCGGAGAAGCGCGCCGAAAACCGTAGGGCCACCGCGGACCGGACCCGCCGGAGCTTCAGGCGTCGCCGGCGTCCGGGGGTCCGGGCGCGAAGCGCTGCTTCCACTCCGCGAGCGTCCGCAGCGCCTCCAGCGGCGTCATCCCGTCGGGATCCGCCCGGCGCAGCGCGGCAAGCAGGTCGTGCCCGGACGGCGCCGCCGGCCCGACCACCGAGTCGAACAGCGGCAGCGGTCCCGGGCCGGCGGCCGGCTTGCGGCCGGGGCGGGCGTGCTTCTCCAGATGCTCGACGGTCCGCTCGCTTTCGAGTTCGGCCAGCACCTCGCGGGCGCGCGCCAGCACCGGCTCGGGGAGCCCCGCAAGCTTGGCGACATGGATGCCGTAGGAGCGGTCCGCGGCGCCTTCGGCGACCCGGTGCAGGAAGACGATGCCTTCGCCCCATTCCTTGACCGTGACGTGGACATTGGCGAGCCGGGGCAGCGTCTCGGCGAGCTGCGTCAGCTCGTGGTAGTGGGTCGCGAAGATCGTGCGCGGGCGGGAGCCCGAGCCCGCGTGCAGGTGCTCGGTGACCGCCCACGCCAGCGCCAGTCCGTCGTAGGTCGCGGTTCCGCGGCCGATCTCGTCGAGCAGCACCAGCGAGCGGCTGGTGGCGCCGCGCAGAATGTCCGCGGTCTCGCTCATCTCGACCATGAAGGTGGACTGACCCGCCCCGAGGCGGTCCGCCGCCCCGACGCGTGTGAACAGGCGGTCCACCAGCCCCAGCGTCGCGCGCTCGGCGGGCACCCATGAGCCGGTCTGGGCCAGCAGCACGATCAGCGCCACCTGGCGAAGGTAGGTGCTCTTGCCGCCCATGTTCGGCCCCGTCAGCAACAGCACCTGCCGGCTCGCGCCCTCCAGTCGGACGGAGTTGGCCACGAACTCGCCGCGCGGCAGCAGCCGCTCGACGACCGGATGACGCGCCGCCTCCAGGCACAAGCGGTCCGAATCCTCGAGCTGCGGCCGCACCCAGCCGTAGCGCACCGCCGCCTCGGCGAGCGCCGCTTCCGCGTCGAGCCGGCCGAGCGCCTCCGCGGCCGCCTGCAGCGCGGGAACGTGTCCGGCGCACGCCTCGCGCAGGGCGACGAACAGCTCGTGCTCGCGTGCCCGGAGCTTTTCCTCGGCGCCGAGGATCTCCGCCTCCCGCGCCTTCAGCGCCGGCGTGACGTAGCGCTCCGCATGGGTCAGCGTCTGCCGACGTTCGTAGTCGGCCGGCACCTTTTCACGGTGCGCGTTCGTGACTTCGAGGTAGTAACCGAAGACGCGGTTGAAGCCGACCTTGAGGCTCGCGATGCCGCTGCGCGAGCGCTCGGCCGATTCGAGCTCGGCGATCCAGCGCTTGCCGGAATGCGCGAGATCGTCGAGTTCGTCCCGCACCGCGTCCCAGCCCGCACGGAGGACCCCGCCCTCGCGGCTGACGGGCGGGGGCTCGGCGACCAGCGCGCGCTCGAGCTGTTCGCGCAGCCCTGATGGAACGGCGAGCGCGACCCGCGCCGCTTCGCCGCCCGGAAAGCCGGCCAGCCCTTCCGCCAGGTCCGGAAGCCGGACGAGCGCGTCGCGCAGCGCGCCGAGATCGCGGGGCGTCGCCTTCGCGCAGGCGATGCGGGCCGCCAGACGCTCGAGGTCGGGCATGCTCCGCAACGCCTCGCGGAAGGAGCCGCGCGGGGCCGCGGGTTCCTGCCAGGCGGCGACGGCTTCCTGCCGGGCCGAGATGGCGGCGAGGTCGGCCAGCGGCCGTTCGAGCCAGCCCCGCAGCCGGCGGGCGCCGAGCGGCGAGACCGTCAGGTCGAGGTGATGCCAGAGCGTGTGCCGGGCCTCGCCTCCCGGCTGCGGCGCGAACAACTCGAGGTGGCGGGCCGTCGCGGCGTCGTACTGCAGCACCGGGTCGCCGCTCCAGCGCTCCGGGCGCGTCATCTGCAGCGCGGCTCCGCCCTGCGTGCGGTCGAGGTAGTCGAGCGCGCCCGCCGCCGCCGCCAGCGCCAGCGGCTCGCCCGCGAACCGCGCGGCGACCCGCGCTCCCCAGCGCGAGACGGGCACCGTCCCGTCGGTGAAGCGCTCGCGCGGCGCCGAACTGCGCGCACCGGGCAGGCCGCGAAGCAGCCGCTCGCAATGCCCGGCCGCCTCGGCGTCGAGCGGCGAAGGCAGCAGCCACTCGGCGACCGGCGTGCGCCCGAGCGTCCCCGAGAGTTCCTCCCAGCCCGATTCCGCCAGGCGCAGCGTGCCGGTCGAGGCGTCGGCGAGGCAGACGCCGACTCGCCCGCCCTCCGGCCACAGCGCCGCCAGCCAGTTGTGCGTGGCGACCTCGAGGAACGTGTCGCTCGTCACCGATCCGGGAGTCAGGACCTCCGTGACGCCGCGCTGGACGAGGCCCTTCGCCTGCGCGGGATCCTCGAGCTGGTCGCAGATCGCGACCTTGTGGCCCAGGCGCAGCAGGCGCGCGACGTAGCCGTCGCGCTGATGCCAGGGGATGCCGCACATCGGGATCGGCTCGGGATCCTGCTTGTTGCGCGACGTCAGCGTCAGGCCCAACAGCTGGGCGCCGCGAACCGCGTCCTCGAAGAACATCTCGTAGAAATCGCCGAGTCGGAAGAACAGGAAGGCGTCCGGGTGCCCTTCCTTGGTGGCGAGGTATTGCTTCATGAGCGGCGTCGTTCGCGCCGCCGTCGCGGGGACTCCGGTCGCGTGCGTCACGGCGCCATCACCTGCCAGCCGACGCCGAGCGTGGCCTGCGCCCGCTCTCCGGCGGACTCCGCCTCCTCGCGCGTCGCATAGCTGCCGAGGCGCACGACCCACAGCGTCGGCCGTGCCCCCTCGCCGCGCCGTTCGATCACCTGCACGCCCGCGAACCCCGCCTTCTTCGCCTGCGCGGACAGCGACCGGGCGCGTTCGCGATCGGCGAACACCCCGATCTGCACCCCCACGGGGCCGGAACCCACCGGGAGCGTGACGGCCGCGCCGAGGCGCGTGGCCTCGAGGCTGCGCGGGTACTCGCGGGCGAGCCGCCGGCGTGCCTCGCGGGCTTCGTCCGTGCGATGCAACTGTTCCGCCAGGGCCGCCTCGCGCTCGAGCGCCGCCGGTCCCGCCTCGCCGGGATCGCCGGCGAGCAGCGCCTGCAGGACCTCCAGCGAACGATCGGGCCGGCGCTCGACGTCCCACGCCTGCGCCGTGCCCAGCTCGGCCAGCGCGCGACGCGCCGGCGCTTCGCGCGCCGCGTCCGCGAAGGCCTTTCTCGCGGTCGCGCCCTCCCCGAGCGCGAGCGAGCACAGCCCCATCCAGTAGCGGGCCTCTCCCCGTTCGCCCTCCGGGCCGCGGGCGGACGCGCGGCCGAACGCGTCACGCGCCTGCCGATACTCTCCGCGCGCGTAGTGAAGCTCGCCCAGCGCGAGCGCGGCATCCGCGATCGTGACGCCCCTGGCGGGCGCCACCTCCCAGGCGCGAAGGCGCAGCAGGCAGCTGTCGGCGGACAGCGACCGCGGCAGGCCGCGCCAGGCTTCGGCCGAGCCGGCGAGGGCGCCGCCGGGAGCGGCCAGAAGCACGAGCAGGAAGGCGATCGGGAGGCGCATGGGCTGGCGAGAATAGGGTGCCCGGCAACTCCCCGCCAGCCCCGAGGGACGCCGCCCCCCGGTCCGGGCCGGGACGACGAAGGCCGGCCCGCTTTCGCGGGCCGGCCTCGTGTGCGTGCGGCGGGGCCTACTCGTCGGCCACGTCGTCGTCGGCCTTGGAGCGCGGCGCGGAGGCGTCCTCGACGGGCGGATTGGCGGCGATGCGCGCCCGCACCTGGTTCCGCTTCGAGGTCCACTCGGCCAGGGCGATGTCGTCCTGCTCCGTGAGCCACGCCTTGACGCTGAGGATGAGCCGGTGGTTCGGCACGTCCACGCGCGTCACCTTCATGATCAGGTTCTCGCCCACCTCGAAGGCGTCGTTCGGACGCTTGAGGTCGTCGATGCCCAGCTGCGAGAGCGGGATGAAGCCCTCGATGCCTTCGCCCAGGTCCACGATCGCCCCGCGGTCGAACAACCGGTTGACCGCGCCGGTCAGTTCCATGCCGGCCGGGAACTTCTCGGCCAGCATCGGCCACGGATCCTCGGAGCCCTGCTTGAGGCCCAGGCTGATGCGGCGGTGCTCCTTGTCAATGGACAGCACCACGACCTCGACCGCGTCGCCCTTCTTGAGGACCTCGCTCGGGTGCGCCACGCGCTTCGTCCACGACATGTCGGAGACGTGCACGAGGCCGTCAATCCCCTCCTCGAGCTCGACGAAGGCGCCGAAGTTCGTCAGGTTGCGGACCTTGCCCTTCACGCGCATGCCGGGCGGGTACTTCAGGTCGAGCGTCAGCCACGGATCCGGCTCCACCTGCTTGAGGCCCAGCGAGATCTTCTCGTTCGCCTTGTCCACCTTGAGGACGACGGCCTCGATCATGTCGCCGATGTTGACGACCTTGGAGGGGTGGCGCACGTGGCGCGTCCACGACATCTCGGACACGTGGATCAGCCCCTCGATGCCCTTCTCCAGCTCGACGAACGCGCCGTAGTCGGTGATCGAGACGACCTTGCCCTTGATGCGATCGCCCACCTTGTACTTCTCGTCCACGCCTTCCCACGGATAGGCGTCGAGCTGCTTCAGGCCGAGGGAAATCCGCTCCTTCTCGGGGTCGAAGTTCAGCACCTTGACGCGCACCTTGTCGCCGATCTTGACCAGTTCGCTCGGGTGACCGACGCGGCCCCACGACATGTCCGTGATGTGCAGCAGGCCGTCGATGCCGCCGAGGTCCACGAACGCGCCGAAGTCGGTGATGTTCTTGACCACGCCTTCGCGGATCTGATCCTTCGCCAGATCCTTGAGGATGGTCGCCTTCATCCGGTCGCGCTCCTCCTCGAGCACGGCGCGGCGCGAGACGACGATGTTCCGGCGGCGCTTGTTGAGCTTGATGATCTTGACGGAGACCGCCTGCCCCAGCAGGGCGTCCACGTTCTGGACCTGGCGCAGAGCGATCTGCGAGCCGGGCAGGAACGCCTCGACCCCGTACAGGTCCACCACCACACCGCCCTTGATCTTGCGAATGAGCCTGCCCTCGACCACCTGGCCGTTGTCGTGGGCCTCCTTCACGCGATCCCAGACGCGCACGAAGTCGGCGCGCTGCTTCGAGAGCACGACCAGTCCGTCCTGGTTCTCCATCTTCTCGAGGAAGACCTCGAGGATGTCTCCGACCTTGATGGCGGACGGGTCGGGGAACTCGCTGAGCGAGATGATGCCCTCGCTCTTGAAGCCGACGTCCACCAGCACGTCCTTGTCGTCGATGGACAGGACCGTGCCGCGCACGATCTCGCCCTCGCCGATGGAGCGCATGGACTCTTCGTACTGCCCGAACATTTCCTGCCGCTGTTCGAGGGTGAGTTCCTCCTCGTCCTCGTAGTTGATCGGGACGAGCGGCAGCGGCGGTGCCCGCCGGACCGGCGCGGGGTTGGGGGTGTGTTCCGTGGTTTCCAGCATGGGGACAGAAGCCTCCTGCGATATGGAATGGGGAACCGGCGCTAGGCCGGTCCGCGTGAAGCCGTGTGTCGCTGGCGATTCCGGATCTCGGCGATCTCCCGCATCAGACCGTCGCCGATCCGCTGGTAAAGCGCCCGGCCGGGTGCGAGGTCCGACCCGGGGCCCGCCAGTTCCTGCCAGCTGCGCGCCGGGCCGAACCCGACGCACAACTTCGACCGCCGGGTGAGCCATCCTCCCGGCCGGTCACTGCCCGAGATGTAACAGGGAACGATCCGCGCGTCCGTGCCGACCGCAAGCATTCCGACTCCGGGGCGGGCGGGATGCAGCTCGCCGTCCCGCATCCGGCTGCCCTCCGGGAACATGATGAGCGCTTTTCCACCCCGGAGAACGTCCTGGGCCTTCGACAGTCCGCTCAGGTCCGCGACGCCGCGCCGGATGGGAATGGCGTTGTAGGTGCGGATGAGCCAACCGAACACGGGCGGGCGGAACAATTCCTCCTTGGCGAGGAAGTGCAGCTCCCGGACCGCGGCGATGCCGACCAGCGGCGGATCGAGGAACGAGACGTGGTTCGAGGCGACGATCAGTCCGCCCGAACGCGGGATGTTCTCCCGCCCCCGCACCTCCATGCCGCTGGCGACCCTGACGAGGCCTTCCAGCAAGAACCGCGTGGCACTATAGAGCAGACCCAAGAAATCTCCTAACCCGTGGGGTGCCCCCGGCCGGACCCGTCCCAACGCGGCCGGACCGCACCGGCCCAACGCCAGGGGCCGCTACCCCGTCCCGGGGCCGCCCGGGCAATCCGGCCGGCCGGTGACGAGGTCCAGCACCGCCTTCACCTGCTGCTCGAGCTCCATGCCCGAAGTGTCCACCACGCGGGCGCCCTCGGCCGCGCGCAGCGGACTGTCCGCGCGCGTGCGGTCGCGCTCGTCGCGCCGCGCCAGGTCCTCCCGGACCTCCTGCAGCGTCACGGCGATCCCGCGCGAATGCAGTTCCCGGCAGCGGCGCTGGGCGCGCGTGTCGAGGTCGGCGTCGAGGTAGACCTTCACCTCGGCGTCCGGGAACACCACCGTTCCCAGGTCGCGACCTTCGCCCACCAGCGGGCCCTTGTCGCGCAGGGCCCGCTGCCACAGGACGAGCTGGCGGCGAACCTGCGGCACCGCCGCGACCCGCGAGGCCATTTCGCTCACCTCGGGCGTGCGAATGGCTTCGCTCACGTCCTCGCCCTCGAGAAACACGTGCGCGGCCGAGGGCGTGCCCGTGAACTCGATGCGCGTCGAAGCGGCCAGGGCGCCCAGTCGCTCGGCGTCGTCCGCGTGCGCTCCCTCGCGCAGCGCCTTGAGCGCCAGCGCGCGGTAGAAGGCGCCCGTGTCCAGGTAGAGGAAACCCAGACGCTCCGCGACCGCGCGCGCGGTGGTGCTCTTGCCGGCCGCCGACGGCCCGTCGATGGCGACGACGAAGCTCACGCCGCGCTCTCGACCGACGCGCCGAGCGCGGCGAGGTCGCTCCAGAATCCCGGATACGAGGTCGCGACGGCGCTCACGTCGTCGAAGCTCACCGGCCCGAGTGCGCGTGTCGCGAGCGCGGCGAACGCCATGACGACACGGTGGTCGAGATCCGCTTCGATCCGGCCGCCGCGGGGCACGCCGCCCTCGACCTCGAGGCCGTCGGGCAGTTCCCGGGCGGTCACTCCGACGCGTCCGAGGTTGCGCACCAGCGAGGCGATCCGGTCGCTCTCCTTGCCGCGCAGCTCGGCGGCCCCGACCACCCGCGAAACCCCGCGGGCCGCGCTCGCGGCGATCACCCAGGCGGGCACTTCGTCCACGAGCCTGGGCACCCACTGCGCCGGAACGTCGAAGGGAAGCAGTTCGCCCGGTCCTCGCACGGTCACGTCACCGACGGGCTCCCCGGCCGCTTCGGAGCGATCACGGATTTCGACCCCGGCCCCCATTTCCGCCAGCACGTCGAGCAGGCCCGTGCGCGTCGGGTTGAGGCTGACACCGGCGGCGGTCACGGCCGCTCCCGGCGTCGCCGCCGCGGCGGCGAGCAGGAACGCCGCGGCCGAGAAATCCCCGGGCACCGTCACCACGGCGCCGCTGGGCACCGTGGGCGTCACGCGCACCGCCCGTCCGCCGTCGGTCCGCGGCGTCACCTCGAGCGGCACGCCGAAGGCGGGCAGCATGCGCTCGGTGTGGTCGCGTGCCGGCCCCGGCAGCGACACGCGCGTCGCTCCGTCCGCGAACAGTCCGGCGAGCAGCAGGCAGGTCGCGACCTGCGCGCTCGCCACCGGCACTTCGTAGTCGATTCCGCGCAGCGCGGCGCCTCTCACCCGCAGCGGCGGGCGCCCGCCCTCGGCGCAGACGACGCCCGCGCCCATGCGGCCGAGCGGCTCGGCGATTCGCGCCATGGGCCGGCGCCGGAGCGAAGCGTCGCCGTCGAGCACGCACTCGCCCCGGAGCGCGGCGACGATGCCGGTCGTGAGCCGCATCGTGGTGCCGGAGTTCCCGCACTCCAGCCGCAGTCCGTCCGAGGCCGGCTCCCTCGCCGTGCCGCGCACGACGATCTCGTCGCCGTCCTGGCGAACGCCTCCGCCCAGCGCCGCGGTCACGGCCAGGGTGTGGCCGCAATCCTCTCCGCGGTTGACGCCGCGAAGCCGCGTCTCACCGGTGGCCAGCAGTCCGAAGAGCATCGCCCGATGCGTGATGGACTTGTCGCCGGGCGGCCGGAACCGGCCGCCGAGCACGCGGCCCGCGCGGACCAGCGGACCGCCGTGGGTCATCGCGTTCCGCGCTGCGCCCCGCGGGTCCGCCGCGGCGCCGCGACCCGCGAACCCGCGGTCCGGCTCGAGCCGGCGCGGGCCGTCCGCTTGCGCGCCGGCGCCTTCTTGCCGGCCGGGCTCGGGGCCAGCGCGGCCCGCAGCGCCTGCAGATTGCGCCAGGTCACGAACTCCTCGAGCAGCTCGCTCTTGGCGCGCTCCAGTCCCGAGAACATGCACGCCAGCTGGTAGCGCGGATCCGACTTGCGCTGCGGCAGCAACTCGCAACGCACGACGATGCCTTCGCACTTGACCAGTTCCTGCGCATGTCCCCGTCCGGGGAGTTTCGGCAGCACGATGGTGAGCTGCACTTTCGAGAGCGGCGGCAGGAAGTGCGAGCTCAGGCAGTACACGCCGCTCGCGGAGATGTTCTGACTCTCGGTGACGATCTGCGCCGACGGCCCGCCGTCGGGCGCCCCTTCGACCCGCATGCTCAGCCGCGCGTCCACGCGCAGGCTGACGCGACGCTCCCGTCGCCGGGTCGTTTTCTTCACCACCATCCTTACCTCCTGTGTCCGCCGCGGCGGCCGCGCCGCGGGCCAGTGGGTACGAGCGCGAAGTCACATTCGCGCGCCGGAACGTCGACGCGCGCGACGACGATCTCGACGGGATCCCCGAGCGCGAAGCGCCGGCGCGTCCGCCGGCCCACGAGTCGGACTCCCGCGGGATCGAGGTCGAACCGATCGTCCAGATCCATCCCGACGCGCACGAAACCGTCCACGGGCACGTCGTCGAGCTCGACGAAGAATCCTCGGGGTACGAGGCCGGAGATACTACCCGATGCGCGCTCCCCGAGTCGCCCCTCGAGCCAGCGCAGGCCCTTCACGCGCACGGCCTCGCGCTCGGCCTCGGTCGCGTTCTGTTCGGCGGCGCTGCAGCGCGCGGCGAGTTCCGCGTTCGCCGCCGGATCCCAGGCGCCGTCGCGCCGGCGCTCCAGCCACTCGCGCACGCGGCGATGAACGTGCAGGTCGGGGTAGCGCCGGATGGGCGAGGTGAAATGGCAGTACTCGCGCGCCGCGAGCCCGAAGTGCCCGAAGTCGCGCTCGTCGTAGCGGGCGCGCGTCAGCGAACGCAACGCCAGGCGGTGGACGACCCGGCGGTGCGCATCGTCGAGCGGAACGGCGAGCAGCGCCTGCAGCGCCCGATGGGGCTCGTCGGCGCGCCCGAGTCGCGGCAGGCCGAGCGCGCGCAGCATCCCGTCCAGTTCGACCAGCTTGCGCTCGTTCGGCGGCAGGTGCACGCGCCACAGCATCCCGGCGCCGCGCACCGCGCCGGCTTCCCCCACGCAGCGGTTGGCGAGCAGCATGAACTCCTCGACCAGTTCGTGGCTCTCGAGGTGCGGCCGGCGCTCGACTCGCAGCGGGACGCCCCGTTCGTCCACGACCGCACGGGTCTCGGGCGACTCGATCGCCAGCGCGCCCACCGCGAGGCGGTGCCGGCGAAGCAGGCGGGCCAGCTCCATGAGCCGCTCGCAGGCCCGCTGCAGGTCCGCGGGCAACGGCGTGCCTCCCGTGAGCGCCGCCTCGACGCGCTCGTAGGTGAGCCCGGCGCGACTGCGCACGACCGTGGCCGCGAAACGATAGCCGTGCAGCAGCCCGGAGGCCTCGAAGGTCGCGAACACGCTCAGGGCGAGCCGATCCACGCCCTCGCGCAACGAGCACAGATCCGCCGAAAGGCGCTCGGGCAGCATCGGCACGACGCCATCGGGCAGGTAGCAGCTGGTGCCGCGCTCGCGCGCCTCCGCGTCGAGCGCGCCACCCTCGCGCACGTAGTGGGAAACGTCGGCGATGTGAATCCCGACCTCGATCCGGCCGTGACCGGCCGGACGGAGGGACAGGGCGTCGTCGTGGTCCCGGGCGTCCTGCGGATCGATCGTGAAGACCAGCGTGTCGCGCAGGTCCTCGCGCCCGCGAAGTTCGTCGCCGCCGGGCTCGCGGCACGCGTCGGCCTCGGCGAGGACGGCGGCGGAAAACCGGGTGCGAAGCCGGTACTGCGAGGCGATCGCCAGCGGATCGAACTCGGGCCGGTCGTCCGCGCCCAGCACCTCCACGAGGTGCGCCGGCTCGTCCGGCGGCACCTCGGCGATCACGTAGTCACCGTCCTCCGGCGCGTGAGCGCCGCGCCAGACCAGCGGCCGGATGCCGCCGGGCCAGCGCCTCGCGGGGTCGAATGTCCAACGGCCGCGCGCGAAGTGCGCGCGGCCGAGGATGCGTCGGGCCGGTTCGGCGTCCCGCAGGGGCCGGTCAGCGGATGCGCTTCTTATGACGGTTCTTCCGCAGGCGCTTCTTACGCTTGTGGGTGGCGATCTTCTTGCGCTTCCGCTTCTTTCCAGAACCCATTCCTGCTCCTTGTCGACGCGGCCGTCAGCCTGCGGCCGTCTGTTCCGGTTGTTTGCTCTCCAGCACGAGAGCCTTGAGCTCGCGGCTGGGCTTGAACACGGGCACGAGCTTCGCCGGCACCAGGACTTCCGTTCCGCTTCGGGGGTTGCGGGCACGGCGGGCGCGGCGTTCGCGGACCTTGAACGTGCCGAATCCGCGGATTTCGAGATGTTTCCCCTCGCTCAACGCGCGGCACACCGCGTCGAGCAGGCCATCGACGATGATCGCCGCGTGGGCACGCGAGATGCCGCTCTGCTGCGCGATCTCCTCGACCAGATCCGCCTTCGTCATGTGGGCTCCCCCTGAAGAACCTCGACGAGTTCAGTTCGATGCCGGACGGCACGCGCATCCGGAAGACCGGCACGCCCCGGCCGCGGCGCGCGGAGGGGACGTGGGACGGCTTTCCGGGGCGGTTCCGACGGCGAAGACACTCCATTGGCGCCGGACGGACGATTCCCCGCAGTGCGGGCACGGCGGCGCCGGTGAATCCCAGCGATCCAGCAGCGACTCGAAGCGATGACTGCACGCCGCGCAGCGGTACTCGTAAAGCGGCACGCGACCTCCGCGAAACACGGTCCAGAAAATACGCGGGAAGCCGCCCCGCGGTAAAGCCGGAACTCCGCGGCCGCCCTCAGGTCGGCAGGTCCGTCTCGTCCACGACCCCGACGATCACGGTGCGCACCGGGCCGCGCGGCTTGCCGAGCACCTGCGCCGCGGCGTTTCCCTCGTCGGCCACGAGCACGCGGTCGCCGGGACCGGCGTCCACCGTGTCCACGGCGATGACGGTCGCCGGCTGGGGCCGGCCGGGAGTTTGCTCCGGTCGAACGAGCAGCAGGCGCTGCGCGGACAGGTGCGCGTGCTTGACCGTGGCCACGACCTCGCCCACGACGCGCGCGAGGAACATCAGCGAGCCTCGCGGACCGAATCCACGATCCCGACGATCGCGGCGTCGGCCGGGTTCTCCGGATCCTGCAGCGCCACCGCCGCCTCGCGTCCTCGCACGTAGAAGACCAGCTGCCCCGGCGCCGCCGAGACCAGATCCACCGCCGCGAGAGGCCGCGCTCCGACGGACGCTCCGCCGGAATCGCAGGGTTCGAGCAGCAGCAGCCGCGCGCCGCGCCAGGCCCCGACCTTCTCGGTGCAGACCACCGTGCCGGTGACGCGCGCGAAGTTCATCCGCCCAGCCGGCCGCGCAACTGCGGATCGAGCCGCGGGATGACGACGGCGCGGGCGAGCAGGCCGCGGCGCAGCGCGTCGGCGCGCCCCGCCTCCACCGCCGCCTGGACGTCGCTCACCGCGCCCGACAGCGTCACAACGCCCTTGCCACCGATGCCGTTCGCGAGGCGAAGGTCGCGGATCGTCACGTTCGCCGCCTTGGCCGCGACGTCGGCCGCGACGATCGCCGAGGCCGCGGTCAGGGTTTCGAGCAGGCCCAGGGAATCCTCGAGCCCCGTCGGCACGACTCCCCGCAGGGCGGGAAGCACCCCGGCGTGCAGCTGCGGCAGGAACAGCTGGTCGAGCAGCGTCTCGGCGGCCAGTTCGACGCCGCGCCCGTGCGCCGAGCGCACCGCCGCCACCTCGCCGCCAATCAGCACCCAGTAGCGGCCCGGGCTCAGCGTCGTGGACTGCAGCAGTTCGACCTCGGCCTGCTTGAGCATGCCGTCGGCCGTGACCACGCCCTGGGCGATGCTCGAGGTCTCGACCGCGGCGATGGCGACGGGGTTCATACGATCCGGAACCGGTCCACGAGGCTGCAGCGGCGCAGCCGCGTGAAGCTGCGCGCCGTGGTCATGCCCTCGCCGGTCGGGCTCGCGATGGTGAAACTGGTCGGACCTTCGCCGTTCCAGCCGAGCCCCGAGGCGTTCGGGCCGTTCTTGACGAAGATGGAGCAGTCGCAGGCGCGCGCCATCTTCGAGAGCTTGTCGATGTTGCGCGAGTGCATCGAGGCCGTGTGCCGGAAGCCGTGCTCGACCTCGACGGCGAACTCGATCGCCTCGTCCACGTTGCGCACGCGGACCAGCGGCAGCACCGGCATCATCAGTTCGGTCCACAGGAACGGATGGTCGCCGTCCACCTCGCACAACGCCAGCCGGCGCGAGGGATCGCAGGAGATGCCGGCTTCGCGCAGGATCACGTCCACGTTCCTGCCCACGTACTTCTTGTTCACACCGGCGTGCTTGCGCGGCCCCTTCTCGTACTCGAGCACGAGCCGGCGCAGCGTCTCGACCTGGTGCGGCGGCAGCACGATCGCGCCGGCGCGGCCCATCGCTTCCTTCAGCCGGTCGGCGACGATCGAGACGCAGACGATCTCCTTTTCGTCCGTGCAGATGATGTTGTTGTCGAGCGAGGCGCCCATGACGAGGTCGCGCGCCGCCTGCTCGAGGTCGGCGGTCTCGTCCACGACCGAGGGCGGGTTGCCCGGTCCGGCGCAGATGGACTTCTTGCCCGAGGCCATCGCCTCCCGGACCACGCCCGGCCCTCCGGTCACGACGTTGAGCCGGATGCCGGGGTAGCGCAGCAGGGCCTGCGCGACCTCGATCGTCGGCTCCTCGATCGAGTGCAGGAGCGGCTCGGGCGCTCCGCCGCGGCGCGCGGCGCGGTTGAACAGGTCGATCGTCGCCGACGAGACCTTGCGCGCGCTCGGGTGCGGGCAGAACACCGCGGTGTTGCCGCCGGCGATCATGCCGATGCCGTTGCAGATGATCGTCTCGGACGGGTTCGTGACCGGCGTGATGACCGCCAGCGGCCCGTAGGGGGCGCGCTCGAACAGCGTCAGGCCGTGGTCGCCGGTGCGAACCTCCGGCACCAGGTCCTCGATGCCCGGAGTCTTCTCGGTGACGAGGCGGTTCTTGAGGATCTTGTCCTCGACCCGCCCGAGTCCGGTCTCGCTCACCGCCAGCTTCGAAAGCGTCTCGAGGCTGGCGAGCATCGTCCTGCGGATCGAGGCGATGATCCGGTCGCGCGTCTCGAGCGGCACCTCGCGGAACGCCGCGAACGAGCGGCGGGCCGCCGCCACGGCCTCGTCGAGCGTGCGGTGGATACCGAGCGCGCCGCCGCCCGCGGCGTCGCCGCCGTCGAGGCGATCCAGCACCTCGGCGACGATGGACTCGATGCGCGCCGGATCGAGGGACATGAGCTTCAGCCCGGCAGCCCTGCGCGCTTCAGATAGACGTCACGGCCGCCCGTCTCGACCGCGTCCACGATCCCGCAGATGACGTGGTCCACCGGCCGGTCCTTCGTCACCTCGGTCAGGCGCGCCGAGGAGCCGGCCGCGACCAGCACCAGCTCGCCCGCCCCGGCTCCCACGGCGTCCACCGCCACCACGAAGTTGCCGGCCGGCTTGAACTGACCGTCCACCTCGCGCGCGAGCATGAGTTTGAGCCCGGAGAGTCCGGCGTCCTTGCGCGTGGACACGACCGTGCCGAGCACCTGCGCGAGAATCATCGCTACTTCTTGGCCGCGGTTTCGGGGTGCCGGATGGGCAGCGCGTCCTCGAGCTGGCCGTGCGGACGCGGAATGACGTGCACCGACACGACCTCGCCGACCTTGGCGGCGGCCGCCGCGCCGGCCTCGGTCGCGGCACGAACCGCGGCGACGTCGCCGCGAACCACGGTCGTCACGTAACCGCCACCGATCTTCTCGTAGTGAACGAGCGTCACCCGCGCCGCCTTCACCATGGCGTCGGACGCTTCGACCATCGCGACGAAGCCGCGGGTCTCGATCAGGCCAAGAGCCTCTTCCTGCATGGCACCCTCCGTGTGGTCCAGCGGTGCGGGCGTGCGCGGAGCCCCGTCAGGAGCCGCGCCGTTCCAGCATGAACTCGATATCGGGCGCCGGGGACGGAATCACGTGGGCGCGCAGCAACTCGCCCACCCGCGCGCCCTGGGCCGAGCCCGCCGCCACGGCGGCCTCGACTTCGGCCAGGGGTCCCCGAACGAGAATCGTGACCAGCGCGGAGCGCACCACCTCGTAGCGGACGATCTCGACACGGGCCGCCTTCGCCATGGCGTCGGCGGCCTCGACGGCCGCCGTGAAACCGCGTGTTTCCACCAGGCCGAGCGCCCGGCGGGCTCGAGGACTTTCCATGCGCCTCCGTACCAGCCGCCGCGGCGAGCACTGCCGTCGCGGGTGCGCGGAAGCTAACCCCCGGCCGCGCAGCGGTCAACGCCCGGGGCGGAACGCACGCGAACGCCGCGCCCCCGGAGCGGAGGGCGCGGCGTCGGATTCATGGGCCCTGGGTCGCGGTCGCGTGAGTCGAGCACGGAGGCCAATAGCGCCGCAGGCAACAGGGCCCGTCAATAAGTTCCCCGTAACGACCGTGTGCGGTCCGGTAGACTCCTTCGCTCGCGATAGGGGGATCAGCCCACCAACTGCCAATCACGAGTCGAACAGGGAACACTTCGCTGCAATCCTTGTGTTCGAGCGCGGTCCACCCGTCCGTTCGTGCGGCGGTGCCTCGCGGCCGAACTTCACCGGAGCCTCATTGCAAACGCGGTGCCGGGTCGCGCCAGCGCCCCCGGCCGGGCGGATGTGATTGCCAATGGGAACGCGAGTGCGGGATTCGCCGCGCTTCACCGCCTTCGCGACCGCCCGAGCGTTGCGACTCGCCCGCGTCGGCGTTGCGGGCGCGGCGCCGAACCGCGCACCGGGCGGCCCGGCTGGGGCAAAGCCCCCGTCGGTCGGGGCAGCGGGCGCGAAGCGCGGACCAGCCCGCCGGCGGCGTCAGGCGAAGTGGCAGGCCACCCAGTGGCCGGGCGCGACCTCGCGCAGGGGCGGTGTCTCGGCCGCGCAGCGCTCCCGGCCGGTCATCCGCTCGGCGAGGAAGCAGCGCGGATGGAACGCGCAGCCCGAGGGCGGCCTGGCCGGGCTCGGCACGTCGCCCTTCAGGACGATCCGCGACGGCTCGCGCGCCGGGTCGGGAATCGGAACCGCCGAGAGCAGCGACTGCGTGTACGGATGCAGCGGGCGGGCGTACAGCTCGTCACGGCCGGCGATCTCGACGATGCGCCCGAGGTACATGACCGCCACCCGGGTGCTGACGTGCTCGACGACCGACAGGTCGTGCGCCACGAACAGGTACGTGAGGCCGAGGCGGCGCTGCAGATCCTGGAGCAGGTTCACCACCTGCGCCTGGATCGAAACGTCGAGCGCCGAGACGGGTTCGTCGAGGACGAGCAGTTCGGGGCTCACGGCCAGCGCGCGCGCGATGCCGATGCGCTGGCGCTGCCCGCCCGAGAACTCGTGCGGATATCGGCGGGCGTGCTCGGGCGACAGGCCCACCAGTTCCAGCAGCTCGGCGACGCGGACCCGGGCCGCGGCGCCGCGGGCGAGGCGGTGGATCGCCAGCGCCTCGCCGACCATGTCCCCCACGGTCAGCCGCGGATTCAGACTCGAGTAGGGATCCTGGAAAACGATCTGCATGCGCCGCCGCATCGCCCTCAACGCGGAGCGCGGAAGGGTGGTCAGCTCGACGCCGTCGAAGCGCACGCTGCCCGAGGTGGGCTGCAGCAGCCGCAGGATCGCGCGGCCGGTCGTGGTCTTTCCGCAACCGCTCTCCCCCACGAGGCCGAGCGTCTCGCCGCGCCGGATCGTGAAGCTGACGCCGTCCACGGCCTTCACGTGTCCGCGCACGCGGCCGAACAGACCGCGCCGGATCGGGAAATGCATCCTGAGGTCGCGGACTTCGAGCAGGGCGCCGCTCACGAGCCGGCTCCCGGCGACTCCGCCGCGGCGGGCCACGCGGCGACGGTCCCCACGGCGATCTCCCCGCCGCGCCAGCAGCGCGACTGGCGTTCGCCCTCGAAGGCGACGAGCGGCGGAGCCTCGCTCCGGCAGCGGTCCACGGCGAGCGGGCAGCGCGGATGGAAGCGGCAGCCCGTCGGGAAGCGCAGCGGGTCCGGCACGCCGCCGGGAATCACCGCGAGCCGCTCGGACCTGCGGCCGAGCCGCGGAAGCGAGGCGAGCAGGCCCGCCGTGTACGGGTGCAGCGGCCGCGCGAACACATCGCGCACCGCGGCCGATTCGACCACCTGTCCGGCGTACATCACCACCACGCGATCGGCGTTCCCGGCGACGACGCCGAGATCGTGGGTGATGAGCAGTACCGCCATGCCGAACTCGCGGCGAAGCGAGGACAGCAGCTCGAGGATCTGCGCCTGGATCGTCACGTCCAGCGCGGTCGTCGGCTCGTCGGCGATCAGCACCGCCGGCCGGCAGGCCAGCGCCATCGCGATCATCACCCGCTGGCGCATGCCTCCCGACAGCTGATGCGGATATTCGTCGGCCCTCTGCTCCGGCGCCGGAATGCCGACGCGCCGCAGCAGCTCGATCGCCCGCGCGCGGGCTTCGTGGCGGCCCGGCCGCTCGTGCGTCTCGATCACCTCAGCGACCTGCGCCCCGCAGGTGTGGACGGGATTGAGCGAAGTCTGCGGCTCCTGGAAGACCATCGAGATTTCGCGCCCGCGCACGCCGCGCATCTCGGCCTCCGAAAGGGCCAGCAGGTCCCTGCCGCGCAGGCGCACCTCGCCGCCGGTGATGCGGCCGGGCGGCGAGGGCACGAGCCGCAGGATCGAGAGCGAGGTCACGCTCTTGCCGCTGCCGGACTCCCCCACGACCGCCAGCGTCTCGCCGGCATGCAGCGTGAACGAAACGCCGTCCACGGCGCGAACCACGCCGTCCTCGGTGTGGAACTGCGTCCGCAGGTCGCGAACCTCGAGCAGCGGTTCCCTCACGGACGTCCTCCGCTGGTGCCGCGCGGGTCCAGTGCGTCGCGCAGACCGTCGCCGAACAGGTTGAAAGCCATGACGGTGACGAAGATCGCCACCGCCGGCGTGTACAGCATCCACGGGGAGTTGCGCAACACGCTCAGCGAGCGCGCGTCCCCGAGCATGTTGCCCCACGAGGCCGCCGGCTCCTGCACGCCCATGCCGAGGAACGACAGGAACACCTCGCCGAGGATGTAGCCGGGCACGGCCACGGTCGCGGCGACGATCACGAACGAGGCGGTGTTGGGCAGGATGTGACGGACGATGATCCGCAGCCTGCCGGCGCCGAGCGCTTCGGCGGCGAGCACGAACTCCGCGCGCCGCAGCCCCAGCACCATGCCGCGAATGACGCGCGCCAGGGCCGCCCAGCCGAGGAGCGCGAGCACCAGCACGATGCCCAGGTAGACTTCGCGGCTGGACAGGTGCGTCGGGAAGGCGCCGCGCATCGCGACGATCAGGTACAGCGCCGGAATGCTCAGCACCAGTTCGGTGAAGCGCATCAGGACCTCGTCCGGCCAGCCACCGAAGTAGCCCGAGATCGCACCCAGGAGCAGTCCGATCGAGAACGAGATCAGGATGCCCAGCAGGCCGACGGTCAAGGAGACCTGCGCGCCGAACAGCGCGCGCGAGAGGAGGTCGCGCCCCTGCCGGTCCGCGCCGAGCAGGTAGACCCGGTCGGGCGCGTCCACGCCGAACAGGTGGCGGTCGGTGGCGAACAGGCCGAGCCAGCGATAGGACGCGCCCCGCGCGAACCAGCGCAGCGGCACCACGCGCTCAGGGTCCTCGCGGAACCCTCCGGGAGACGCGGCGTCCGCGACCGTCGCCCGGACGAAGCCTCCCGGATGGAACCGGCCGGCCCCGTCCATCCACCGCACCGGGGTCGGCGGATGGTAGAAGCGCCCGCGATCCACCTCGTTCTCGCCGTACGGGGCGAGGAACGGCGCCAGCAACGCCGCCGCGTAGAGCAGCGCCAGCAGGCCCATGCCCGCCACCGACAGCGGGCTGCTCCGGAACCGGTGCCAGGCGCGCGACCGCGGGGCCACCCGGACCTCCGCCCCCACCTCGTGCGCGACGTCAGTCATGCGAGATCCTCGGGTCCGCCGCCGCCAGCAGCAGGTCGGCGGCGAGGTTGCCCAGCACCAGCACCGTCGCGGCCACCAGCACCGCGCCCATCACGAGGTACTGGTCCTCGGTGCGGATGGCTTCCAGCGTGATCGTCCCGATTCCGGGCCACGAGAAGATGGTCTCGGCGACGAACGAACCGGAGAGCAGCGAGCCGAGCGTGAAGCCGAACAGGGTGATCATCGGGTTCAGGGCGTTGCGCAGGGCGTGGTGGGTCACCACCCGCGATTCGGACAGTCCCTTGGCCCGCGCCGTCGTCACGTAGTCGAGTTTCAGCACGTCGAGCAGGCTCGCGCGCATCTGCCGCATGCGGCTCGCGAACGGAACCAGCCCGACGACCAGCGCCGGCAGGACGAGGTGCCGCGCCACGTCCAGGGCGCGCGCGATCGCTCCCAGGTCCGCCGCGTCGTCCGAGTGCATGTTGCCGACGGGAAACCAGCCGGTGTTCGCCGCGAGCATGAGCAGGAGCATGCCGGAGAGCAGCTCGGGCACCGACAACGAGACGAACGCCGCCACCGACAGCGTCCGGTCCTGCCAGCGATGCTGACGCACGGCGGCGAGGACGCCGAACGGAATCGCCAGGCCCCAGGTCACGACCATCGCCGCCGAGGCGAGCAGCAGGGTGTTGAGGACTCCCTTGCCGAGCACGCTGAAGACGGGAAGGCGGTAGGCGAAGGAGTAGCCGAAGTCGAAATGCAGGAAGACGTTCCTGAGGTAGAGGCCGTACTGGACGTACCAGGGCTGGTCGAGGCCGAAACCCCGCCGCATCTGCTCGAGCGCTTCCGCCGGAACCTGCGGGTTCTCCGCCATCGTGGCGAGAAAGTCCCCGGGCGCGAGCTGCAGCAGCAGGAACGTCAGCGCCGAGATCCCGAGCAGCAACGGGACCAGCTGCAGCAGACGGCGGGCGATGAAGGCGCGCATCGCCCGCTCAGCGCCTCCCGGTCCCGGGGCGGACGAAGATGCGTTCCGCGTTCCACAGCACGCGCGGCGGCATCGGGCTCGGGGCGACGTTCGCGAACCGGTCGCGCACCGGGATCCGCAGGTCCATGATCGGCAGCCAGATCAGCCAGCACTGGTCGTTGACGATCTGCATCAGCTCGTGCCACGCGGCCTTGCGCGCCGCGACGTCGCGCGTGTAGACGACGCGCTGCATCAGCGCGTCCACGCGGGCCTCCTCGGGGGAACCGGGCCGGGGAGAGCGGACGCGCCAGTAGTGCGTCGCCCCGGAGGAGCGCCAGACGTTCTGCCCCATGCCGGGATCGGCCGGCACCGCCGAGCCCTGCCCGAGCAGCATCACGTCGTAGCGGAAGTCGCGACGGTAGCGGGTGATCAGAGTGTTGAAATCGAGGGGCACGAGAGTGACCTGGATTCCGACCTTCGCCAGGTCGTCGCGGATCAGGTTCACCATTTCCTGCCGCCACGGGTTGTCGGCGTTGGTCGTGATGTCGAAGGCGACGGGGTGGCCGCCCGCGTCCTCGAGCTGGCCGTCGCCGTCACGATCCTTCATCCCGAGCCCGGCCAGCAGGCGCGCCGCACCGGCCGGGTCGTCGTCCACCCCCACCAGCGTCGAGTCGAACCACTTCGCGTTGCCGGGCGTCATGGTGCTCCAGTTGCGGTATCCGAAGCCGTGCAGGGGGCCGGCGATCAACGCGTCCCGATCGATGGCTTTCGAAATCGCGCGCCGGAAGTCCGCGTTCGAGAACCATGCGTACTTGACCGCGCCCACCGCCGGCTCGCCGGGCCGGCGCCCCGGCATCGCGCCCGGCGAAGGGTTGAGGTTGAACCACATGAAGTTGGTGTTGTACGACGGCCCCAGCTCGTAGAGGCGGTAGCCGCCGCGCGCCTGCCCCTTCTCGAGGCCCGGGTAATCCGCCGGGCGCAGGTTGTCGAGCGCGTCGATCTCGCCGGCCTCGAACCTGAGCGCGGCGTTGTCCTGGTCCTTCGTGACCAGGTACACGAGGGCGTCGAGATACGGCAGCCGGCCGCCGTTCGCATCCACCCCGAACCAGTAAGGGTTGCGCTCCAGCTCGACCTTCTCGCCCGGAACGAACTGCCGAAGCCGCCATGGCCCGCTGGTCACCAGCTTCGCCGCGGGCGTGTCGATGTTGTAGGCGGAGGCGAACCCACCCGAACGGAACGGCGCCTCGAGCACGTGTCGCGGCAGGATGCGGATCGAACCGGTCGCGGCCAGCATGAGCGAATACGGCCGCGGGCCGGTGACCTGGAACGTGTAGGAATCGGGGGCGGCGTAGCTGAACTTGTGGCGCTCGCCGGTGAGCGAGTCCCGCCAGGTCAGGGCTTCCTGCGCGGCCGAGCGCAGCGAGTCGTCCATGTAGACGTCGAAGCTGAACAGGACGTCGGCCGAGGTGAGCGGCTGTCCGTCGCTGAAGCGCAGGCCGTGCCGGAGGTGAAAGGTGACGGTGCGCTCGTCGGGACTGAACTCCCACGACTTCGCCACCAGCGCGATGTCGTCGCCCGTGATGTAGTCCACGTCGGTGAGCGACGTGTAGAGCTTTCCACAGACCTCGTTCGAAGAGGCCTCGTTCGCCACCACCGGGTTGAAGGTCCGCGGCGCCGAGGAAACCCCCATGCGGAAACGGCCGCCATGAACGCCGGTGCGAGCCATCGGCGTGACCATCGTGTCCGCGGGCAGCGGCACGCGGTCCACCCAGGCCTCCCGCGTGACGGGGCCACCGCATCCGCCCGCCAGTGTCACCAGCAGCAGCGTCGCGAGCGACCAGCCGTGCCGCCGCATGCGTCCTCTCCTTCCTCCGGTCGTGCGCCGCAACGCGGCGCGCGCCGAGTATAGGAAGCCCGGGCCCGCGTGGGAACCCGTCCGGATCCAGTGGCCGGGCCACCGGGCTTCGCGCCGGAAACCCGCCGGACTCCTCACGGGGCGGCCGGAGCCTCCGGGCCTGGAAGCGCGAGACCCTCCGCGCCGCGCACGTGCGCGGCGCCCGGAATCAGCGCCCCCAGCGCGTCCGCGAGGCGCTGGAGCGGAGTGTCGGCCGCGAGCCAGGCGCCCGCGTGCGCCGTACTTGCGGCCAGCGCCGTCCGCACGCGAGCGCGGTCGGCCTCGGCGAGCCGCAGACAGTCCGCGATCCGCAGGTGGGACGGTCCGAGCAGCAGGCTCCCCTGCTGCAGCAGGGCGTCGCCCTGGAAGCGCTGCGCGATGCCGCCGAACTTGCGGCCGGAAATCGTCAGCTCGTGGCGCGCCGCCGAGGCGAAGCACGGGGCGGCCGGTCCGCCCGGAGCCCGCGGCGGTCCCGCGCCTCGCGGCGAGCCCGGCGAGCACTCGGCCGGCACCCCGAGCGACCGGAACGCGGCGGCCAGCAGGGTCGCGGTTCGCGCGTAGGCGGCCGCGGCATCGGCGGCCCAGGCGCCCCGGCCCAGGCGGGCGCTGAGCGAGAAGGTCCACTCCTCGTCGTGCCAGATCGCCCGGCCTCCGGTCGGGCGAACGACCCATGGAACGCCGGCCGCGGCGAGGCGATCCAGGTCGAGCTCGCGATCCGGGCGCTGGTTGGCCCCGAGCGTGATCCCGGCGGGCGAGAAGCGGAACACGCGCAGGACCGCGGGCTCCCCGGGCGGTGCCGTGACGGCGCGGGCCAGGAGAGCCGCGTCGCGCCGCATGTTCTCGGCCGGAGCGTGCGCGCCATCGCACCACAGGATCATGCCGCCTCCCCGAGACATCGCCTGGCCCGTCGGAATCCGCGCCCCGACCCGGCCCGATCAGCGAAGGTGGAGCCAGTCCTCGAACAGGAACTGGAAGCGGCCGATGAGCAGCGACACCCTCGACATGACCGTGTAGCCGTAGCCGGCTCCGAAGGAGACCATCAGGAACCAGATGCCGATCTTCGAGGTCCAGCCGAGCGCTCCGCGGTGCTCGCGGCTGTAGAAGAAGTAGAGCAGGCTCGAGAGCAGACCGACGGTGAACAACAGGGCATTGAAGCTCGCCCACAGGTCGCCGGGGATCAACAGCGGGTTCAGGCTGGCCTGCACCTGCGCGACCAGGTCGCCCTGCGCGAAGCCCGTGGTCTTCAGGCCCGCGTACACGCCGATGATGACGGCCAGCGCCCAGCGCGAGGCCCAGCTGATCCTGCCGATCATGCGCGTCAGCAGCAGCACGCCGAGAATACCGGGAAGGACGAGCCAGCCGCGGTAATCCCCGAGACTCGCGTGCCACGGGCCGCCCTCCGGATGTCCGCCGAACGCCGCCCGCAGCGGCTGGATCAGGTTCGAATCGATCACCGTCCAGTAGTTGATCACGACGTAGTAGCCGGCGGAGACGCCGACGAACAGGTGCTCGGCGAACTTGTAGAGCGGATTGTCGCGGTAGAGGAACGAGAAGATGAACAGCGTGAGCAGCGCCGCCAGCCAGACGCCGAGGTCGTGGGACACGATCATGAACGCCCCCCCGTCCCGCGCCGCCACTGGACGACGTTGCCGAGCACGATGCACAGGGCGATGAACACGTGCGCCAGCGACTGCGCGTCCATGCCCCGGGTCGCGGAGCCCTTTTCGCCGCGCAACTTTTCGTACTCCGCCGCGCCGGCCATGCCGCCGAGCAGGCCGCGCAGCTGGCCGGACTGAAGGTACGGGTAGTACTCGGGCGCGCTCACCGCCGTGCAGCCGGAGACCATCGGCAGGTGGAATCGCGCGTTGACCTGCTGCACCCACTCCTTCGTGCCGGGATAGCCGCCCGAGATGCTGACCAGCAGCGGAATGCTCGAATAGTCGCCCACGTCCCGCAGGATCGGCAGCGAGCGCGTCTCGCGGCCGCGCAGGTCGCGCGGGAACGCCCTCGCGATTCCCTGCCCCATCAGCACCATCACCGCCTCGTTCCCCGACTTGTAGCCGAGGTCCAGGTAGTCCACGCCGCTTTCGAGTGGCACGCCGCGGGCGCGGTACTCGTCCGCGACGCTTTCGAGCGTCTGGTCCACGAGCGCCGGGCCGCCGGGCCACAAGCAGGTCACGATCGGGCGGCACTTCTTGTCGAACAGCTGCCGCAGCACCGTCTTCATCATCGGAATCAGCTCGGGCCGGCTGCCGGGATCGAAGTCGCAGGGCACCAGCACCGGGGAACCGTCGGGCACCGCCGCGATCGCGTCGTGAAAGCGCTGCACGGGGCTCGACACCACGATCGGCAGGCCCACCGGCCACAGCAGGGGCCCGGCCACGAGCAGCGCCATGGCGAGGAACAGCCAGCGACGGTCCAGCTTCTCGAGCGAGCGCCAGTTCACCTCTACTCCCCCCCGCCCAGGTACGCCCGCTCGATGCCCAGGATGACCCTCAGGCCGGTCGCCATCACGCCCATCGCCGCGCCGATCAGGATCGCCCGCTTCGCGGCGTTCTGCGGCACGTCCATGATCCACTGCTGGATCGTGCCGAGCGGCGCCTCACGCAACCACGCGGGCACCCACGCGTGGTCCGTCAACGGTCGCGCGAGGAAGTCCCCGAGCGGGACGCGTCCGAGCATCACGACGAGGGCCGCGACCGCCAGCAGGCCCGCCTCGATCGTGCGGATGCGGAACGCCCGGAAGGCCGCCGAGGCGATGAAGAAGGCGAGCAGCGAGAACATCGTCGCGTTCATCGGCGCATAGATGTTGTTGTAGATCCACATCGTTCGCGCGCCCTGCGCCTGGAACCCCGGTCCGTCCACGAACAGTCCGACCGAAACCGTGCCCAGCAGTCCGGCGACGAGCACGATCCGGTAGGGCCAGTCGCGCTCACGGCGCGAAATGGCCTCGAGATGGACACGCAGCAGATTGGCGCCGCCGAGCACGTAGCCGAACGCCACGACGATCACCGCGCTCTGCTGCAGGAAGTCGGCGGGAACGCTGATCCACGGGTGCGGCATGAAGAAGCCGAGAACCATCACGGCCCCGATCACGGCGGTCAGGAACAGCGGGATCTCGCGCTTCATGGGCCGCTCCTATTGCGTCTGCATCCAGCGGGTGAGCCCGTGGACGCCCATGGTTTCGAGGACGCAGCCGACGATCACGACCACCACGATCGCGACTTTCAGCATGTCGGCGCCCTTGAGCCCGCCCACCAGGCGCGCCTCGCCGGACAGGTAGGCGCTGGCCGCGAACAGCTCCTCGCCGATCAGCGTGTAGTCGCAGGCCACGACGAAGAACGGCAGCTGGTGCACGTTCGCGGTTCCGGCGACCTGGATGGCGCCCGTCGAGAAGCCGGTCTCGGCGAGCATCAGCGATTCGGCGTAGAAGGAGCCCAGGAAGAGGTGCGCGGCGGGGCGGTCGCGCAGCATGATGCCCGTCAGCGAGGCGACGTAGGCGAACTGTTCCGGCGAGACGAAACTCACGCTCTTCGCGTCGAAGGTCTCGGGCCGTCCGGCATTGATGTGTCCGCTGCGCACCATCTCCTGCGCGATCGTGAAGGGAATCGGGTAGGCGACCGGAACGCGGATCGGCGTCTCGTAGCGGGCGGTGATGCGCGCGACGCTCTCCAGGATGATGAGGCTGGCGACCGTCTGCATCTCGTCGATGTCCTGGATGCCCGGCACGTAGAGCACCGGCCGGCCCATCTCGGTCGCCCGCCCGATCGCCTCCTCGATCGCGTCAATACCCGCCAGCCGGCGCACGAACGGTTTGCGTCCCGACTGCGCCATGTACATGTAGTAGAGCACCAGCAGGAAGAACAGCGCCATGAACGCGAGCACGCTGCCCCGCGTCGAATTGAACCAGGCGGCCCGCGCGATGGCGGGGCCCGCGGCGGCGCCGGCGAGCGTGCGGCCCCCCGGCCCGACGGCGGCGACGCGATAGAAATAGCTCGAGTCCCGGTGCAACGTGCCGTCGCGGTGTTCGTGCACGCCCGCTCCGACCGAGTCCACGACGGCCCACGGGCCCCCCGGAGTCGCCGCGCGCAGCAGCAGGTATCCCGTCACCCGCCGTCCACCGGACGTGTCGTCGGGCGACAGCGTCCAGCGCAGGTCCATTTCCCGGCCCGCGTCGTTCGGAACGTCCTCGAAGACCAGGCCCGCGGGCGCCGCCGGCGGCGCCGGCGTGTCCGGCGCGGCGGTGGCCGCGGCCGCGTGCCGCGGCGCGAACGACAGCAGGATCGCGAGCGCGACTCCCGCCCGCGCCGGACCTCGTGAGGCGTCGAGGTGGCTCAACCGATCTCCGTTCGTGACCAGCATTCCGCGCACGAGCTGCGCGCCCACGGCGGCGAAACTAGCAACCGCTCCGCGGGCACGTCAACGAATCGCGCGTCGTTTCGGGTGCGCGTGCGGTTCACGGCGCGAGCCGCTCCACGTTGGCGCGCGGCACCGTCGCGCGTCCCGAGCCGTCCGCGAACTCGACCACCAGCACGCGCGCGAGCGCCTCCGTCTCGAGCGGCTGGAGCGCGGCCGGCAGCTCACACACCTTTCCGAGCCGCCCGAAATGGGGCGCGCGAATGACGCGAACCGGAGAGCCGATGTCGAGCCCGCCGTCCTCGGCCGATTCGGAGGGCGCGGGCGCTCCGCCGGCGCGGGGCACCAGGATTTCGGGCCGCTGGACGCCGGCGCGAATCTGCGTGGCGCCGCTCACCGACGCCGTCTCGCCCTGTCGCTCCGAGAGCAGGTCCCACGTCCGCGCCGCCATCGGGATGCGGCCGAAGCCCTCCGTGATGACGAGCGTCAGGCCGATCTCCTCCGAGCCGGTGATCGCCACGCCCAGATCGCGTCCGAGCAGCCGGCGCAGGTCCGCATCGTCGAAGCCGCCGACCACCACCGCCCGGACGCCGAACTCGCGGGCCTGCATCAGCGTGTCGTGGCTGACCCACGCGCCACCCACGACCACGCATCCGCGGTGTTCGGCGCGCAGGTCCGGGGTCCGCAGCTCCGCGTCCGGCCCGGCGACCGCGCAGGCGATCGGCCCGGAGGTCTCGCCGCCGACCCCGAAGATGCCCTGCAGGAACGCCCCTTCCGTCTCGACGACGACGCCTTCACCCGGCAGCACCTCGGCCACCGTGCCGGCGACGTACGCGTTGACCTCGACCGGGATCGGCGGCTCGCGCAGGATCAGCTGCCCCGTCACCGGAGAGAGGCTCTCGATCACGCCGTCGGCCGGGGCCTCGACGCGGTTCTGCACGAGCCCGAACATCGTCGAGGCCCGCGCGATCCCGTCCCCCTTTCGCACGGCCGAGCCGACCGGAACCAGCAGCGCTTCCGCCGCGCGCGCCGGCTCGACTCCCAGGCCGGCCGCGAGGTTCACCGTTTGGACGTTGCCGGGAAGCTCGGTTCGCGCGACCACGGTCTCGGGCGTCACGCGTGCGCCGCGCTCCAGCAGCACCTCGCCGCGCAGCGGCAGGCGCCGTTCGCGCCGCACGCGGGCCTGCGCCGTGACCCGGAGCCCGGGCGTGTAGGAATGCGACACTCAGACCTCCCGCGGGTACAGGGACATCGCCCGGTTCCACTCGCGCAGTTTGGCGATGCGCGCGGCGGCGTCCTCCGGCAGCGTGAAGGGCCGGCGCCCGCGCGCGTCCAGAACGATGCCCACGACACCCGCTTCCACTTCCGTCTGCAGCGGCTTGCCGCGCCCCGCCCCGACGTCGAAGCCGCGTTCCGGCCGCACCTCCAGCCGCACCCGCCCGCCCTGCGGAACGGGCACGAGCGTGAACTCGCCGTAGGTCACGGCGTGTCGTGCCGGGGCGCCCCGCTCGGGCGTCAGCTCGACGCTCATGCAGGCATGGCCGGCTCGTCCCGGCCCCATCGGGGCGACGCACGCGCCGAGGTGGACGAGGCAGTCCCGTTCGAAGACCTGGGCGGCCGCCTCCTCGTGAACGGTCGAGAGCACTCCCAGCTGCGGGGTCATGAAGATGCTGTCCACCGCGAGCGCCGTGACACCCTCGGGCAGGAACGCGTCGATCATCATCAGCATCGCCTGCGCGCGCCGCGGCGCGTGCGAGAGCACCCCGCCCGAGCCGACCAGCAGGCCGAGGGCCATCAGGTCCACGAGCGAGGCGCCGCTCGCCGACTGCTCGAGCGCATCCGAGATGTCGCGGGCCTGCTGGCGTCCCTTGAGCCCGACCGCGAGCGCGCGATGCTGCTCGAAGGACAGCCGCAGGGCCTCGCGGCAGATGGCCTGCTCGAGGACGAGGTCCTCGAGGGACTGCGGGATGGTGGTGGGACGGATCATCTTGTTCTTGATCCGGTTTCGCAGCTCGACTTCGTCCACGGGGAACGGCACCCAGCGCAGGATGCCGTCCAGCCCCGCCTCCGCCATGACGTTCGAGATCGAGTAGCTCATTCCCAGGTTGGCCGAGACCGTGCGGTTGAACACCGGCCCGGCGCCGCCCGGATCGTCGAACACCGAGAAGATGTCGGTGGTCGCGCCGCCGATGTCCACGCCCAGCACCGAGCGGCGGTCGCGCCGTGCGATCTTCTCGATGATGAGGCCCACGGCCCCGGGAGTGGGCATGATCGGCACGGCCGTCCAGGTCATGAGCTTCTTGTAGCCGGGCGCGTGCGCCATGACGTGTTCCATGAACAGTTCGTGGATCGCGTCGCGGGCCGGTCCGAGGTTCTCGCGCTCCAGCGTCGGCCTCAGGTTGGGAACGGTCGAAAGGGCGACGCGCGACCCGAGGCTCGATGCGACGGTCGCCGCCGCGTCGCGATTCCCGGCGAAGACCACCGGCAGCTCGTATCCGGCGCCGAGGCGCGCCTTGGGATCGGCCGCGGCGAGCAGCTCGGCCATCTCCGCGACCCGGCGGACGTCGCCGCCGTCGGTCCCGCCGGAGAGCAGGATCATGTCGGGTCGCAGCTGACGGAGGCGGCGGATCTTCTCGTGCGGCCGGCGCCCGTCGTTCAGCGCCATCACGTCCATCACGATCGCGCCCGCGCCGAGCGCGGCACGCTGCGCGCTCTCGCCCGTCATCTGCAGCACCAGCCCCGAGACCATCATCTGCAGCCCGCCGCCGGCGCTCGACGTCGAGACGTAGAGGTCCACGCCGGCCTCTCCCTGCTGCGGCGTGCGGATGCGCTCGCCGTCGAGCAACGGCCGTCCGCGAAGCTCCTCGACCTCGCGGACGGCGTTCAGCACGCCGCGCGTCACGTCCTCGAACGGCGCCTCCACGGTGGTCGGAGCCTCACCCCGCGTCTTGAGCCGGAAACCGTCGGCCTCCCGCTCGATGAGGATCGCCTTGGTCGTGGTCGAGCCGCAGTCGGTCGCGAGAATCGACCGGATGTCACCGCTCATGTGGGTCTCCCGGCCGGACCGCGAGGCGCCTGGCGGCCCGCGGCATGATGCTCGATCCGGTCCGCGAGGTGCGCGAGGCACTCGCGACGGCCGACCAGCTCGGAGTAGCGACGGTAGTCCGGAAGACGGAACAGCGCCTGGACGATGGGCTCGAAGAAGAGCATGGCCTGTCCCGCGACGAGCGACAGCGGACGCGCCGTTTCGATCGTCAGCATCGCCGGGGTCTCGAGCCGCAACTCGACGATCCGGACGGCCAGCCGATCGAGCAGGGCCGCGTCGGGGGCCGCGACTTCCTCACGGTCGGCCAATCGCCGCCTCCTGCAGAGAGCGGATGAGGGCGATCCGCTCCGCCCTGCCCTCGGCCGGCAGGGGCAGGACGAGGCCCCGGGTCCGGTCCAGCCAGCGGCGTTCGGCGAACGGCGAGAGCAGGACCGCCGCCGGAAGCACGTCCACGCGCCGCACGGACGCCCAGCGGCGACGCTGCCAGCCGAACAGCGATCGGGCCGCCACGGCGTCGCCGTCGAGACGCACCTCGGTCGGAGCGAGGGCGGGCGCGAACGCGGCGATGCAGAACGCGCACAGGCCGGCGACGACGAGAAACGGCTCGCGCGCCGAGACCACCAGCGCGCACAGCCCGAGCGCGCCGGCGAGCGCGAGCGCGGCGACTCGCGGCCGTTCGCGCCACGGGTCGTACGTCCATGCCGCCGCCGTCCGCACCGGCGCGGCGACGGGTTCGAGCTCCGCCGGCAGCGCCGCGTTCACGTTCGATCGGCCCGCCCGGCGCCCGCGCCGTGGCGCGTCACGCGTGCTGTTCCTCGACGAGCTTCTCGTAGTCGTCGTGCGAGAGGAGCTGCGCGAAGGCCTTCGGGTCCGAGGGCCGGATCCGCACCATCCAGCCGTCGCCGTACGGCGCCTGGTTCACGACCGCCGGGTTGTCCGCCAGCAACGTGTTCACCTCGACCACTTCGCCCGCCAGGGGAGCGAACAGGTCGCTCACCGTCTTGACCGCTTCGACGACCCCGAACGGCTTGCCGGCCTCCAGCGCCCGTCCGGGTTCGGGCAGCTCGACGAACACCACGTCTCCGAGCTGATCGGTGGCCCAGCTCGTGATGCCGACCGTGACCAGCCCGCCCTCTTCGCGGGCCCACTCGTGCTCCTTCGTGTAGCGAACGTCGTCGGGAAATCCCACGGGACTCCTCCCTACGGCTTCATGAGCGGTGCGAACCGCGGGTGTAGAACGGTCGCGCGGTGACCCGCGCGGCGAGCAAGCTGCTGCCGGCCTGGATCTCGAGCGCCGTCCCGTTGGCGGCGAGCGCCGTCTCGACGTAGCCCATGCCGATGGGTCGCTCGAGACTCGGACTGAAGGTGCCGCTCGTGACCTGCCCGACGGTGCGTCCGCCCGCGACGATGTTCATGCCGTGACGCGGAACGCGTCGGCCTTCGAGCTGGAAGCCGACCAGGCGACGCTTGAGGCCCTCCGCCTTCTGCTTCGCCAGGACCGCGCTGCCGTGGAACTCGCCCTTGGCGAGCTTGACGGTCCAGCCCAGGCCGGCTTCGAGCGGGGTGGTCGTGTCGTCAATGTCGTTTCCGTAGAGCATGTAGCCCATTTCGAGCCGCAACGTGTCGCGCGCTCCCAGGCCGACGAGTTCCAGTCCATGCGGCTCCCCCGCCCGCAACAGCCCTTCCCAGACGGCGGCTCCGTGAGCGGGCTCGAAGTACAGCTCGAAGCCGTCTTCGCCGGTGTAGCCGGTCCGCGAAACCGTTGCGGGGACGCCGAAGATTCCGCCTTCGGTGAAGCGGTAGAAGCCGAGATCAAGCGCCGCCGCCGGCACGTGGCCGGCCAGCACGGCGGAGGCCTTCGGGCCCTGCACCGCCAGCAACGCCGTCGCCGCGGAGCGGTCCTCGAGCGAGATCCCGGCCGGCCGGTGGGAGTCGAGCCAGGCGAAGTCCTTCGCCATGTTCGACGCATTCACGACCAGCATGAAGCGATCCGCGTAACGATAGACGAGCAGGTCATCCACGATGCCCGCGTCGGGACGGCACATCGGCGAGTAGAGGCACTGCCCGATCGCCATCCCACCGACGTGGTTGGTGAGCATGCGGTCGAGCCACTCGCCCGCCTGGGCGCCCCGCACCTCGAACTCGCCCATGTGCGTGATGTCGAACAGGCCCGCGGTGTTGCGAACCGCGAGGTGTTCGCGGACGTCGCCCGTGTAGCGGACCGGCATCTCGAAGCCCGCGAACTCGACGAGCTTCGCGCCGGCGGCGCGATGGAACTCCGTGAACGGCGTCTGCTTCAGGGACGTGGCGGGTGGCACGGTCAAGGCTCCTGTGGCGAATGGCCCGGCGCAACTTAGGTCCGGCGCCGGGAGGGGGTCAAGGCGGCCGGGTGGTCAGCGGGCGGCGTGCCGGAGCACGCCCAGTTCCCTTCCCGCCTGCGTGAACGCCTCGATCGCCCGGTCGATCTGCTCGTGCGTGTGCGCGGCCGAGAGCTGCACGCGAATGCGTGCCTGGCCACGCGGCACGACCGGAAACGAAAAGCCGATCACGTAGATTCCCCGCTCGAGGAGCCGGGCCGCCAGCTCGTGCGCGAGGCGTTCGTCGTACAGCATGATCGGGACGATCGGGTGCGTGCCGGGCTTGATCTCGAACCCCGCGGCGGCCATGCCTTCCCGGAATCGCAGGGTGTTCGATTCGAGTCGGTCGCGCAGCTCGGTCGTCGAGGAAAGCAGCTCGAAGACGGCGATGCTGGCGCCGACGACCGCGGGCGGAAGGGCGTTCGAGAACAGGTAGGGTCGCGAACGCTGGCGCAGCATCTCGACGATTTCGCGACGTCCCGAGGTGAAGCCGCCCAGCGCGCCACCCAGGGCTTTGCCCAGCGTGCCGGTGAGGATGTCCACGCGCCCCTGCACGCCGTGCAGCTCGGGCGTGCCGCGGCCGGTGCGCCCCACGAAGCCGGTCGCGTGGCACTCGTCCACCATCACCAGCGCCCGATGCGCCTCCGCGAGCTCGACGATGGACTTCAGGTTCGCGACCGTGCCGTCCATGCTGAAGACGCCGTCCGTGACGATCAGCTTCTGCGGACAGCCCTGCGCGTCGGCCTCCCGAAGGCAACGTTCGAGGTCCGACATGTCGTTGTTCGCGAAGCGCCAGCGCCGGGCCTTGCACAGCCGCACCCCGTCGATGATCGAGGCGTGGTTGAGCGCGTCGCTGATCACGGCGTCGTTCTCTCCCAGCAGCGGCTCGAACACCCCGCCGTTGGCGTCGAAGCACGCCGCGTAGAGGATCGTGTCCTCGGTGCCGAGGAACTCCGAGATCCGGCGTTCGAGGAGCTTGTGCAGATCCTGCGTGCCGCAGATGAAGCGCACCGACGACATGCCGTAACCGTGCGAGTCGAGCGCCCGGTGCGCCGCCTCGATCACCTTCGGGTGGCTCGAGAGCCCGAGGTAGTTGTTGGCGCAGAACACCAGCACGTCGCGGCCGTCCTCGAGCCGCACCTGCGGCCCCTGCGGCGATACGATGACCCGCTCGTCCTTGTACAGGCCAGCCTCGCGGATCCTCGCCAGCTCCTGCGCGAGCGGCTCCTTCATCGAGTCGAACATGCCTGCCTCCCCTACTCCGCCTCGCCCCACGGAACGAGCACGATCTTGCCCGCGCGACCTTCGCGCAGCAGTCCGACGGCCTCGTCGAAGCGCTCCATCGCCATCACGTGCGTGATGGACGGTCGAAGGTCCAGCCGGCCCGATCGCAGGAGCTGGTCGAGCTGGTCCCACGTCTCGTACATCCGGCGCCCGACGATGCCGTGCAGCGTGACGCCCTTGAAGATCAGCAGCCGGTTCCAGTCCAGGTCGAAGGGTTCGGTCGGCAGCCCGAGCAGCGACAGCCGCCCGCCGTTGCGCAGCGACTGCAGTCCGTCGCGCATGGCCTGCGGGTTGCCGGACATCTCGAGCACGCCGTCGAGCCCGCGTCCGTGCGTCACTTCCTTCACCCGTTCGACGAAGTTCTCCTTCGAAACGTCGATCACCGCGTCGGCGTGCATCCGGCGCGCCAGCTCGAGCCGGTAGGCCGAAACGTCCGAGGCGATCACCCGCGAGGCGCCGGCGGCGCGCGCGATGCCGATCGCGAACAGGCCGATCGGTCCGCAGCCGGTCACGCCGATGTTGCAGCCCGAAAGCGGGCCGGAGAACGCCGTGTGCACCGCGTTGCCCGTCGGCTCCAGGATCGCCGCGACCTCGAGCGGCACGCCCGGCGGAACGCGCCAGGCGTTCACGGCCGGGATCGCCACGTACTCGGTGAACCCGCCGTTGAGATCCACGCCGAGGATCCGGGTGTTCTCGCACACGTGCCCGAGGTTGTTCCGGCACGCCGTGCACGTGTGGCAGATCACGTGGCTCTCGGCCGACACCAGTTCGCCGGGCGTGACGTGGTCCACGCCCTCGCCGAGTTCGACCACCTCGCCGACGAACTCGTGGCCGAGCGTCACCGGCGGCCGCACGCGGCCCTGCGACCAGCGGTCCCAGTTCCAGATGTGCAGGTCGGTGCCGCACACTCCGGCGCGTTTGACCTTCAGCAGGACCTCGCCGGGTCCGGCGGCCGGCACCGGCACCTCGCGAATCTCGACGCCCGGGGCCGCGGAGGCCTTGACGATCGCCCGCATGGTCCGGGCCCGCGTGGACGTTCGAACCTTTTCCGCCGTCGCGGTGGTGGTCATCTCGAAAGCACCTCGCGCAGCGCCGATCCCGTGTGCGACCCCCGGGCGCGCGCCACCGCCTCGGGGGTTCCGGCGGCCACGACCGTGCCACCGGCGTCGCCGCCTTCGGGTCCCAGATCCACGATCCAATCCGCGCACTTGACGACGTCGAGGTGGTGCTCGATCACGAGCACCGTGTTGCCGCGTTCGACGAGCGCCTGCAGAACGTCCAGCAGCACGCGCACGTCCTCGAAGTGGAGCCCGGTGGTGGGCTCGTCGAGGACGTAGAGCGTGCGTCCGGTCGCCACGCGCGAGAGCTCGGTCGCCAGCTTGACGCGCTGCGCTTCGCCGCCCGAGAGCGTGGTCGCGGACTGACCGAGGTGAATATAGCCGAGCCCGACACCGACGAGCGTGTCGAGTTTTCGCTTCAGGGCCGGGACGGCGCCGAGGAACTCGAGCGCCTCCTCGACGGTCATCTCGAGCACGTCGGCGATCGAGCGGCCGCGGTAGAGCACCTCGAGCGTGTCGCGGTTGTAGCGCCGCCCGTGGCAGACGTCGCAGCGCACGAACACGTCGGGCAGGAAATGCATCTCGATCCGCCGCGATCCGTCCCCTTCGCAGGCCTCGCAGCGGCCGCCTTTGACGTTGAACGAGAAACGCCCGGGCGCGTACCCGCGAACCTTCGCCTCCGGCAGCTGGGCGAACAGGTCGCGGATCAGCGTGAAGGCGCCGGTGTACGTCGCCGGGTTGGAGCGCGGCGTGCGCCCGATCGGGCTCTGGTCGATGGCCACGACCTTGTCCACCTCGCCCGCGCCGTCGAGCCTCCGGTACGCACCCGGGCGCGCGGCGCCCGCGCCGAGTTCGCGGGCCAGCGCCGCGAGAAGGATGTCGTTCACGAGCGTGCTCTTGCCCGAACCCGAGACCCCGGTCACGCACGTGAAGGTGCCGAGGGGAATCTCGACGTCCACGTCCTTCAGGTTGTGCTCGCGCGCGCCGCGCACGGCCAGCACCCGGCCCGAGCCGGGGCGCCGCGAGGCCGGCGTCGCGATGCGGCGACCGCCGGCGAGATACTGCCCCGTCAGCGAGCCCGCGTTCGCGCGGATCTCGACGGGGGTGCCCTCCGCGACCAGGCCGCCGCCGTGGCGGCCGGCGCCGGGCCCCAGGTCCACGATCCAGTCCGCGGCCTGCATCGTGTCCTCGTCGTGCTCGACGACCACGACCGTGTTGCCCAGGTCCCGCAGGCGCTGGAGGGTCGCGAGCAGTTTCTGATTGTCGCGGTGGTGCAGCCCGATCGAAGGTTCGTCGAGCACGTAGAGCACGCCGGTGAGCTGCGAGCCGATCTGCGTCGCGAGCCGGATGCGCTGCGCCTCCCCTCCCGCGAGGGTCCCCGCGGAACGGTCCAGGGTCAGGTAGCCGAGCCCGACGTCCTCGAGGAAGCCGAGCCGACCCACCACCTCCTTGAGGATCGGGGCGGTGATCGTCGCCTCACCCCCGCTGAAGCGAAGCGCCGCCATGCCGTCGCGCGCGGCCGCGACCGACAGGGCCGTCCAGTCGGCGATTCCGCGACCACCGACGGTCACCGCCAGCGAGGCCTTCTGCAGGCGCCGCCCGCCGCACTCGGGGCACGACGTGGGATTCATGCGCTCGGCGATGGAACGGCGCGCCGACTCGCTCGAGGTCTGGCGGTAGCGTCGTTCCAGGTCGGGGATCACCCCCCGCCACTTCGCGCGGTGAATGAACGCGCTGCCCTTCTTCGAGCGGTACTCGAAACGCACCTCCTCGTCGCCCGCGCCGTACAGCACCAGTTTCCGGATGCGCGCCGGCAGCTTCTTCCACGGCGTCTTGAGCGAGAAGTCGAAGGCGCGGGCGAGCCCCGAAAGCGTGCCGGCGGTCCAGGTGCCGCCGGCATCGCCCATCGAATCGATCGCGCCGTCGGCCAGGCTCTTCGTGTCGTCCGGCACCACGCGGGCCGGATCCACCCGCAGCAGCGTGCCGAGCCCGTCGCAACCCTTGCACGCGCCGTACGGCGAGTTGAACGAAAAATGCCGGGGCTCGAGGTCCTCGATGGCCGTCGCGCATCGCGGGCACGTCGCGCCGATGCTGAGCGGCTGGTCCTCCGCGCCCTCGCGGGCGACGGTGACGAGGCCGGCGCCGAGCTGTACCGCCGACTCGAGCGATTCGGTCAGCCGTCCGCGCTGTTCCGCCGCGACGGTGAGCCGGTCCACCACGATCTCGATGTCGTGGCGCCGGTGCCGGGCGAGACGGGGCGGGTCCTCGAGCTCGCACCACGCACCGTCGATTCGCGCGCGCAGGTAGCCCTGGCGGGCCCACGCCTCGAGTTCCTTGCGGTACTCGCCCTTGCGTCCGCGCACCACGGGCGCGAGCAGAGCGATCCGGCGACCGGCGAGCGATTCGAGCAACTGGTCGGTCATCTGCTGCACGCTGCGCCGCGCCAGCGGCGTGCCGCAGTTGGGACAGTGTCTCGCTCCCACCCGCGAAAAGAGCAGGCGCAGGTAGTCGTAGATCTCGGTGATGGTCGCGACTGTTGAGCGGGGATTGGAACCGGCGCCCTTCTGCTCGATGGCGATCGCCGGGGAAAGCCCCTCGATCGCGTCCACGTCGGGCTTCTCCATCTGCCCCAGGAACTGGCGCGCGTACGCGGAGAGCGATTCCACGTAGCGCCGCTGGCCTTCGGCGTACAGCGTGTCGAACGCCAGCGAGGACTTGCCCGAGCCGGAGACGCCGGTGATCACCACGAGGCTCTGCCGCGGCAGCCGCAGGGTGAGGTTGCGGAGATTGTGTTCACGCGCGCCCCGAATCACGATGTCGGTGAGCGCAGGGACGGGCGAATCGGGCGGCGGCTCGACCGGGGCGGGCATCGGGTGCGGTGTCATGGGCGCGCGACTATACCAGCCTGCCGCCCGCCCGGCCCGGCTCGGAGCTACTCGTAGCGGAGGGAGTCGACCGGATCGAGGCGGGAGGCCCGCAGCGCCGGATAGAGGCCGAAGAACACCCCCACCGCGGCGGAGAACAGCAGGCCCACGACCACCGACCAGGGGGAGACGAACGTCGGCAGCGGGCTCACCGCACGGACCAGCCAGGAGATCGAGGCTCCCAGGAGCACCCCGAGCGCACCCCCGGCCGCGGTCAGCAGGACCGACTCGACCAGGAACTGCATCAGGATGGCCCTTCTCGGCGCCCCGAGCGCCTTGCGCACGCCGATCTCGCGCGTGCGCTCGGTGACGGCCACCAGCATGATGTTCATGACGCCGATGCCTCCGACCAGCAGCGAGATGGAGGCGATCAGCAGCATGAAACCGGTGATGGCGCCCATGACGGTGTTGTAGAGCGAGAGAAACGCGTCGTCGCTGAACACCACGAAGTCGTTCAGCCGGTTGCTCGGCACGTGCCGGCGGACCCGGAGGATTTCGGCGATCTCGCGCATCGCCTCCTCGCTCTGGTCGGGCGACACGGCGATCGCGTCGAGGAACAGCTCGCCCTTCCTCGGAACCCAGGGAGGCGCGTCGGCCGGCGCCGCCCAGTACTTGTCCACGGTCGTGTACGGAATGCACGCCACCTCGTCGAAGTTCTCTCCGAGGAACTTGCCCTTGACCTCGAACTCCCCGATGACCGTGAACGGGATGCCTCCGAGGCGGATCGTCCGACCGACCCCGCCGGCCGTGCCGAACAGGGCCTCCCGCGTGTCCTTGCCCAGGATGACCACGTTCGCGTTCCGGCCCACTTCCTCCTGCGTGAAGAATCGGCCCCGGGCGAGGTCGTAGCCGTGCGTGAGCAGGTAGGCCTCGTTGGTCCCGAACACGAATCCCGAGCGCGTGTTGCGTCCGCGATGACTGAGCGTCAGGTCGTCGTACGGCCACTTGAACGGCGCGATCGCCCTCACCGCCGGCGCCTGCGCGAGGATCGCTCGCGCGTCCTCCATGGTGAACGCCTTCCGCTGCTTGAGGCTGTCCGGCACGCCGTCCGAGAAGCTGATGCCGGGCCGGATGCGGCGGATGTAGATCGTGTTGTTGCCGAACGACTGGATGCTGCGCTGGAACGAGCGTTGAAAGCCGTTGCTGAGCGACACCATCCCGATCACCGTGCCCACCCCGATCACGATGCCGAGCAGCGCCAGCACCGAGCGCAGCCGGTTCGCGACCAGCGCCGTGCGCGCCATCGCCAGGGTCTCGCGGATCAGGTGAAGGGGGCCCACGCCGCTACTCGTAGCGCAGCGCTTCGATCGGATCGAGGCGCGCGGCGCGGAAGGCCGGGTAGGAGCCGAAGAACACGCCGACGCCCGAGCTCACGACGATCCCGAGCACGACGGCCGGCAGGCTCACCTCGGCCGGCAGGGGCGAGAGCGCGCCGACCAGCAGGGCCAATCCGCCTCCGAACAGGATTCCGAGGATTCCACCCGACAGCGACAGCGTCGTGGCCTCGACGAGGAACTGCATGAGGATGTCGCGCCGCCGGGCGCCGAGCGCCTTGCGAATGCCGATCTCCCTCGTCCGTTCGGTGACCGACACCAGCATGATGTTCATGATCATGATACCGCCGACGAGCAGCGAGATGGCGGCGATGCCGATCGTCAGAACGAAGATGCCCCCGGTCACCGTGCGGTACAGCGTCATCCAGGTCTCGGAGTTCGTGATTCCGAACGCGTCCGGCTGTCCGGGCCGCTGGTGGCGCCGGCCGCGCAGGATGTTGCGTGCCTCCTGCTCCGCCACCGGGAGGGAGGCCTGATCCACGCTCTTGAGCGCGATCGAGAGCGAGCCCCGCTCCATCCAGTACTTCAGGAACGTGCGGATCGGCACGGTGACGAAACGATCCTGGGACTGGCCGAAGACCTTGCCCTTCGCCTTCGTCACCCCGACGACTTGGAACTCGTACTCGCCGACACGGATGAAGCGTCCGAGCGCGGGCAGAGAGCCGAACAGCTCGTCCGCCACTTCGGGGCCGATCACGCATACCGCCGAACGCCCGGCGTCGTCGAACTCCGAAAGGTGCCGGCCGTCGTCGATCGTCAGGTCGTCCACCACGTCGTAGCCCGCACCCCGGCCGTTGAGGGTCACCGCCTTCAGCGTCCGATTGCGAAAGCGCAGCGGCACCGAGGCCCCCGCCTGCGGAACGACCATCGTCGCGTGGGTGACGCCGTCGCGCAGCGCGTCGGCGTCGGCGAGCGTCACGTCCGGCCGCTTGACCGCCTCGTCGAACTGTTCGCGGCTGGTGATGAAGCCGAACTTGTCCACCACGAACACGTTCGCGCCCGCGTTCAGCAGCTTGTCGGTCACGAACCGGTTGAGCCCCTCGACGAAGGAAAGGACCGCGATCACCGACGCGACGCCGATGATGGTCCCGAGCAGGGTGAGAACGGACCGAAGCTTGTTCGCACGAACCCCGCCGAGAGCGATGCCGATGCTCTCGCGCGGATTCATTCCGAACCCGCGGCCCCCGCGGCCACCGCCGAACGCGGATTCGGGTTCCGCTGGTCGCTCTCGATCCGCCCGTCCTTCATGCGCACGATACGGCGCGCATGCTCGGCGATGTCGGGCTCGTGGGTCACGAGGATCACCGTGTTGCCCTCCCGCCAGATGCGTTCGAAGGCGAGCATGATCTCCTCGCCGGTGCGCGAATCGAGATTTCCCGTCGGCTCGTCGGCGAGGATGATGCTGGGCCGGTTGACGAGGGCTCGGGCGATGGCGACGCGCTGGCGCTGGCCGCCCGACAGCTCGTTCGGCTTGTGCTTCATGCGGTCCGCGAGGCCCACCATCGTCAGGCTCTCGCGCGCCCTCTGGCGGCGCTCCTCGTGCTTGATCCCCGCGTACACGAGCGGAAGCTCGACGTTGTGCAGCGCGTCGGCGCGCGCGAGCAGGTTGAACGTCTGGAATACGAACCCGATTTCCTGATTGCGGATGCGGGCGAGCTCGTCGTCGGTGAGCTTGCCGATCTCCTGATCCTTGAGCCGGTAGGATCCGCTCGTCGGCGTGTCCAGGCAGCCGAGGATGTTCATGAGCGTGGACTTGCCCGAGCCGGAGGGCCCCATGATCGCGACGTATTCGTTCTGAGCGATCTCGAGGTCCACTCCGTCGAGGGCGCGCACTTCCTGGTCACCCACCTGATAGGTGCGGTGCAGGTTGTGGATCTGGATCAGCATCGGGTCCTCACTTCTTCTCCTTGCCGGCGGATTCCCGCTTGACCTTGCTTCCGGGCTTGAGGTCGCGGAGCGCCTTGTACGGGCCCGAAACCACCGCGTCGCCTTCCTTGAGGTCACCGAAGACCTCGATCATCGTCTCGCTCGCCAGGCCGGTCCGCACGGGAAGGAATCGCACGACGCCGTCCTTCGCCACGAACACCCCGGTGATCTCCGCGTCCCGCTTGCCGACGGTGTCGTCCTCGGCGCTGACCACGCTGCGCGGACGGCGCTTCGCGCGCTCGTCCGGCTTCTTCGCGGCGCGGTCGAGCTCGCGTTGTGTGCGGACGACCACGGCCTGGATCGGAACGGCGAGGGTGTGGGCGTGCGTCCCGGTGTCAATGTTCACGTCCGCCGTCATGCCCGGGCGCACCTGCGGCACATTGTCGTCGAAGACCACCTTGACCTCGAAGTCGGTCTGCCCTTCGACCGTCGAGGTGATCGAGCGTTTCGCGGTGTTGCCGATCTCGGTCACCGTCCCGGCGAACGTCGTGTCGGGCACGGCGTCCACGGAGATCCGGACCTTCTGGCCGAGCTTGAGGTCCACGATGTCGGTTTCGTCCACGTCCGCCCGCACCAGCATCCGGGAGAGGTCGGAGACCGTGAGGATCTGCGTGCCGACGTTGTTCATGGTTCCCATGATCACGTTCTCGCCCTGCTCGACGTTCAGCGCGCTCACCACCCCGTCGAACGGCGCCTTGAAGCTCGTCTTGGACAGGTTGTCGGCGGCCGCGTCGAGCGCCGCCTTCGCCCGCGCTGCGTCCTCCGTGGCGGTCGCCGAGGCGACGCGAGCGCTCTCGTTGGCGCTCTGGGCCTGTTCCCACTCGGCCTGCGACAGGAGCTTCTGGTCGTACAGCGTGCGCTGGCGCGCGAAGTTCGACTCGTTGATGCGCAGGGTGGTCTGCGCCTCGCGCAGTCGCGCCTGAGCCGAGGCGTAGCTGGCGCGCGCCTGCGCGAAGGCGCTGCGGTACTGCGTGTCGTCGAGCTGCAGCATGAGCTGCCCGCGCCGGACCCGGTCGCCCTCCTTGACGAGCAGTCGCACGATGCGGCCCATGATGTCGGCGCTCACCTGCACCCGGGTCTTCGCCTCGATCTTGCCGGGAGCGCGCACGCGTGCCGTGATGTCCTCGCGGCGCACCAGCGCCATCTGCACCGCCTCGACCTTGCCCCGCGAGATGTTCGCGGAGTTTGCCACCAGGAGGCCGCCGAACACGACGAGGCCGAGAACGATCCAGATCCACGCCTGCTTCTTCATGAGGAAACGGATTCCTTTCGGGTCATTCGCTGCGGCCGCGAACGCGATCGATCGAGGCCTCCGCCACGCGCATCGCGGCCAGCGCGGTGACGAGATCGTTCTGGGCGCCCTGGTACTGCACCTGCGAGGCGATCAGGTCCAGAATCGTCGCCGAACCGACGTTGTACTTCTGCTGGATGAGGTTGAGGTTCTCGCTCGCCGACTCGATGGTGCGCCTGGCGAGCGCCTCCCGCTCGGTGGCCTCGCGGTACAGCAGCAGCACCTGGCGCACCTCGCCGTCGAGATTGCGCAGGACCGCGTCCCGGCTCTCGCGGGCCGAGCGAAGGCTCGAGCGCGCGCGCGCGACACCGGACTCGACGCCGAGGTCGAACAGCGGCATGGAAAGGGAGACCGTGCCGCGCTTGGTGTGGGACCAGTCCCGCTCGATGAACGAGCCGGGCGAGGAGAGGTCCGCCGCCGGCACGCCCGGGTGGCTCGCCGACCAGCTGGCGTCCGCAGACAGCTCGGGCAGCCGTGCGAGCTGCGCGGCGCGCATCCCGAACTCGGCGGAGCGAAGCCCCGCCTGCGCGGCGCGGACGTCGGGCCGCAGCGACCGCGCGTCGGCCAGCACGGCCGCGGCGTCCACGGCCATCGCCGTGGCCGTCAGCGTCGAGTCCACCTCGCCGAGGCTCTCCTCGCTGACCCCCAGCTGCCGGGCGAGCGTGATCCGCTGCGCGAACACCGCGTGGTCGGCGAGCAGCGAATCCAGCTCGGACTGCGAGGTGCGCACCTGCGCCTGGAGCAGGTCGCTCTTCGAAACCGAACCCACCTCGAAGAGCGCGCGCACGCGGCGTTCGTCGTCGCGCGAGAGGCGCAGCGCCTGCCCCGAAACGCGCGCGAGGTGCATCGCCTTGACGACCTCGTAGAACTGGCTCTTGGTGCCGAGGATGACGTCGGCACGGGCCGCCGCGCGGTCCAGCCGAGCGGCGCTCATGCCGGCTCTTGCGCCGGCGAGCGACGCCCAGTTCGAGAGGCTCAGGACCGACCAGCTCCCCGAGATCCCGCCACTGTTGCCGTGCGAGTAGACGTAGGGCGGGTCGGTGGCGCTGCCGGAGCGGCTGGCCGCACCGGAAATGCGAGGCAACACGCCGGAATACGCTCCCCACAGTCCGGCCGAAGCGCCATCCACGGCGGCACTGGCCTGCACCAGGGCGGGGCTGTGCTGAAGCGCGATCCGCACCGCGCCCTCGGCGGTCAGGGGTTCCGCGGAAGCCGGAAGGGTCGTTGCGGCGGACAGGGCAATCAGGGTCAGGAAGACTCGGCGCATCCGGAATTCCACTCCTCTCGTGCTGCTGATACGGTGAGGCGCCGCGAACCGTCACGGCGCGCGCTGACTACGGGGATGGGCCCGACCGGGTTGCGGTCCCGGCCGTCAGATTGCCGGAGTGGACCAGCCCGTGATCAGGGCGATGATCACGGCGATCACGACCGCGAGGCCGACCAGCACCCAGGCCACGCTGCGTCGCGGGGCGCCGCTGAGCGCCGAGGCGCCGAGCACCGCCACCACCAGGAACCAGATGTTGAACGGGCCGACGGTGTCCAGCAGGACGCTGGCCGCGGCGTGCAGCTTCGAAGGCGGATCCATGGCGGGGAGGAATGCCGCGAGGCCGAAATGGATCCCCTTCATCGTTTCCTGCGACCACGCCATCAGGAAGAAAGCGATGTGCTGCGGTATCCAGACGAGCCCGGACCAGGCCGTCACTTCGAGCGCCAGGCGGTAGCGGAATTTCGCGCCCAGCAGGAACCCGACACCGAACCACGCGGCGAGGGCCATGAGGAGCGTCAAGAGGACGCTTATGAGTCCGGTGACCCCCGCGACGATCGGGCCCATTCCCGGCCACTGCATGATCTTCTCGGCCTGCGCCGCCTGCGCCGCGTCGATCGCCCCCGACGCCAGCTGCGAGTCGAGCTGATCGAAGTACATGGGCAGGTAGGCGCGCTGGTACAGCGGCAGCATCACCACGATGTTGATCAGCGCGATCACGAGCACCGGAATCCACCACCGGGAGCGTTCCTCGAGACCACCCCAGGCGCCGCCCGGGTTGGCGAAGATCGCGAGGGCGCGCGCCAGCGGCGAAATCGGCCGGGATGGCGCGGCGGCCTCTGCGGGCACCACGGGCGGCAGCGACATGCGAAGCTCCTGCGGGAAAGAGGGGGCGCCGGGAGACGGGGACCCGCACGTTAGGCAGCCCGCTGGAGCGGGTCAAACGCGCCCGCGACAGGCGCGGAAAACCCCGCTCCGGGCGCGGTTGGAACTCGCGGCAGCCCCGGTCGGAGGCCCGGGACGCGGTGCATCGCGCGGGCCCGGTCCGCCCGGAAAACGGAATGGGCGCGGGAAGCTCGACGGCTTCCTGCGCCCGACTCCCGCGAACTCGACCGCGTGGGTGGAAAGTCAGTGCAGGCTGAACTTCACCGGCACCGCCACCCAGACCGCGACGGGCTTGTTGTTGGACAGCGCGGGCTTGAAGACCCACTGCTTGACCGCCGCGATCGCCGAGGCGTCGAGCATGGGGATGGACTTCTGGACCCGCACGTCCTTGACCTTGCCGTCCTTGCCGACGAGCGCCTGCACCAGCACGGTACCGTCCACTCCCGCCTCACGGGCGATGTCCGGATATTGGGGCGCGACCCGCGTCACGGCTTCCGGCAGTTCTTCGACGTAGACGTACTGGCCGAACTGCGGCAGTTCGTCCTCCGGCGGAGCCACGACGATGTCGCCGTTGCCTTCCGTGCTCACCCCGGGCGAAGCCGCGGACAACTCCTCCTGCGAGGCGATCGTCTGCTCCTGCGGCGCCTCGGCGTCGGGGACCGGCACCGGAACGGCCGCCGCGGGCGGGGCCACCTGCGTCGTCACCTGCACCTTCGGGGGCGGCGTGGCGTCCGTGAGGGGCGGTGGCGCCGCCAGCTCACGGTAGGGCACCACGATCGTGCTCGTCTCCTTCGGCCGGTTCGCGAGCCAGAAGGAGAGCGCGAGGATCAGCGCGAAGATCACCGCGAGCCCGGCCATCGCCACGGTCAGGGCGCGCGTCAGATAGGTCTGCGCGACCTCGAGGAGCTCCGGGGCTCCGTAGGGCATGAAGTCGTAGAGTGCGATCTTGCGTGCGCTCACAGCTTCTCCACCTCGGCTTTCTCGTTCGGCGGCAGCTCGAGGATCGAGAAGCGTCCGAGCTTCGCGATGTCGAGCTGGTCGATGATCGTCACCATGTTGTCGAACCGCGCCTCGCGGTCAATCTTGATCAGCACGACGAGGTCCTTGTTGCCCACGAACGGCTTGAGCACGTCCTTCATGCCTTCCGGCGTCGTCCGCGACCACGGGTCTTCCTTCGGGCCGCGCTTCCAGTAGATGCGATTGTCGGACAGCACCCGCAGCTGCAGGATCTTCGACTCGGCGATCTGCGCCGGCGTGTCGTTGTCCGGCGGCAGGTTGATTTCCAGCGCCTGCGGCTTGCGGAACACCGTCGTGACCATGAAGAAAATCAGCAGGAGGAAGGCCACGTCCACCATCGGCGTCATGTCGATGCGAATGCCGACACGGCGCTTCGGGCGATGGAAACCCTTGGCCTTGCCCTTCTTTTCCCTGGGTTGTGGGGCGTCGACTGCACCCATCGTTCAAATCCTCCGACGTGTCCGGCGTCAGTGCTTCGCCGGGGGCGCGCCCTGCCGCTTGAAGAGACCGCCGCCCTGCGCAAGGTTGGTCTGCACGTTGAAACGGGTCGCGTTGGATTCCTGGAACGCGCCCATCATGTCGGCCATCACCCCGAACTGGGCGTCCTTGTCCATCTTGACGAGGACCCGGGCCCGGGGGTTCGCGGCACGCGCGGTGCTGAGCGTCGGACCGAGGTTGGCCTTGACGTCCTGCGGCTCGAGGATCCGCTCGACGTCCTGCCCACCCTGCCGGTACTCGACGCGCACCACGGACATGTTGTTGTTCGCCGCCTTGGGCGCCGTCACCGAGATGGTGATGACGTCGGACTCGGGCGCCTTGGCCTCGGAGTTCGAGTCCGGCAGATCGATCTTGTCCTTCTCCGGCGGGCGGAACTGCGTGGTCGTCATGAAGAAGATCAGCAGGAGGAACGCCACATCGACCATCGGCGTCATGTCGATGGAGATGCCGATGCGGCGCATCTTCTTGAGCATGGGCTCGTCCTCCCCCGGCTACTTCTTGTCGCTGGCGGTGGCCGCGAGCAGCTGCACCGCCTCGTACGAGGCCTCGTCCATCATGTAGTTGAAGCCGTCCACGCGCGTGACGAAGACGTTGTACATGACGATGCCGAGAATGGCGACGATCAGGCCGCCGGCCGTGTTCACGAGCGCCTCGGAGATGCCGACGGCGAGCTTGGAAGCGTCCACCGCGCCGGTGTTGCCGAGGGCGGCGAACGAACGGATCATGCCGATGACCGTTCCGAGCAGGCCGACCATCGTGCCGATGGAGGCGATCGTCGAGAGCGCGATCAGGTTCCGCTCGAGCAGCGGCACCTCGAGGCCGTTGGCCTCCTGGATCGCCGCCTGCGTCTCGGCCACGATCTTGTCCTTCGGGGCTCCTTCCCTGCGGAGCATCAGGTAGCGCTCGAGTCCGGCGCGCATGACGTTCGCCGCCGAGCCCCGCTGCTGGCCGCACAGTTGGATCGCACCGTCCACGTCGCCGGTGTGGATCTTCTTGCGAACGTTGTTGAGGAAGTCGGGCAGCGATCCGCGGCCCTTGGCCTTGTTGAGGCTCCAGGTCCGCTCGAGCACGAACGTCACCTGGAGGATCAGCAGCAGGATCAGCATGGCCACCAGCGGGCCGGCCTCCCGCATCTGCTTGCCGAGCTCGCCGAGCGCCGGAAGGTTCCACCAGGCGAAGAACGAAACCGCGGTCGCGAGGACGAAATAGACTGGGACAAGGAATCTGGCCATTGCGCTGTCTTTCCTCCATCGCCACCGCGCGGCGTCGTTGCGCGGCTCGGTGGCGGTTGCTGTTCAGCGGATGAGGCTTTCTCACCGCCCGGGTCGCGGACGCGCCCTGTCTTCGACTTCCCCCCGACCCGGTCAGGCGAGGGCTACTTCTCGACCTCCGCGAACGCCGCGAGCGCCTGCTCCTCGGTGTCGTGGTGATCGAACACCATGATCAACTTGGTCATGACGAAGAGATCCTTGAGCCGCTTGCCCAGGCCGCAGAGCTTGATCTCGCCGCCCCGATTCTTGTAGCTCGTGTAGGCCTTCATCAGGACGCCGATGGCGATCGAATTGAGCGCGTCGCACTCCTGCATGTTCAGGACGAGTCGCAGGTTCCCCGCGGCGGCTTCGTCGAGGATCGCCTTGTCCAGTTCGTCGGTCTCACGGTCGCCGTAAAAGCGCCCCTTCGCCGAGATGACGACGATGCTGCGGACCTGCTTGCGGCTGACGGCCATGGCGACCTCCCGTTCGCGGACTAGACCGATTCCCGTTCCGCGAAGCTGGCGATGGCCTGCTCCTCGGTCGGATAGACGTCGAAGACCATCGAGAGCTTGGTGATCACGAAGATGTTCTCGATGCGCTTGTCCACGGAGCACAGCTTCACCTGGCCGCCCCGGCGGATGAACTGGTCGCGCGCGCGGATGAACACGCCGAGGGCGGTCGAGTTCAGGTGCTGGGTCTCGCTCAGGTTCATGACGAGGTGCTTGGCGCCCTCGGCGTTGAGCTGCGCGATCGCCTTCTCGAGCTCCTCCGTCTCCTCGCCGCCCGTCAGGTAGCCCTTGGGCTGCAGGATCGTGATGCTCCCCACCTGCCGACTCTTCAGCGATGCCATCGTCTCCTCCGTGCCGTTCGCGCGACGCCGCGCGTGGGCGCGATTCGCGAAACTTCAGGTCCCGAGCACCTTGAGGCCGTTTCGCGCGTCCGTGTTGTCGGGTTCCAACGACAGGACCCGGCGATAGGCCTCGATGGCCTTCCCCCGGTTCCCGGAGTTCTGGTAGCCCTGCCCCAGCCAGACGAGCGTATGAACGTCCTTGTCGTTCAATGACGCCGAGCGCTCGAGCAGCCCGATCGCACGCGACCAGTCCTTTTCGAGGAGCGCACGGTACCCTAATTGTTGGTAGGCAATCGCGGCGTTCTTGCTGGTGGAATCGATTTCGGTCGACCGGAGCAGTTCGGCGTCGGCCTGCGCGGTCGAGTCCGCGCCGGCGAGCACGAGCCCGAGCCAGAAGTGCCGGTCCGCCTTGTCCGGGGCAAGCGTGGCCGCCTGCCGGAGCGCGGCGATGGCCTCCGGAAGTTGCTTCATCTCCTTGTAGGACAAACCGGTGTAGTAGTAAGCCTCGTCGGACGGTGGGTCAAGGGCGTTTCGGCGTTGCATGGTGGCCACCGTGGCCGGGTAGTCCTTCTGGCGGAAGGCCAGCTTGCCCAGTTCGACCATCGCGTATTTGGCGTCCAGGGAAGTGGAGTCCCGGGCGATCATGCCCCGGTACATCGAGTCCGCCTGCGCCAGGCGTCCGAGGATCACGAGCATCTGACCGATCTTGAACTGGTCGGCCAGGTTCGGCTCACCCTTGGCGTAGGCGTCGATGGCCTTCTGCCAGTCCTTCCGGTCCACGTACGCCCGCCCCAGGACCGTGTACAGCTCCTTCGACTTGTCGCCGAGCGAATCCGCCTTCGTCATGGCCGCGACGGCCTCGTCCTTCATCTTCAGGAAGTAGTAGTCGCGCCCCAGCAGGCTCCAGCCCCGCGGGTCGTCGGGGACCATGCCGGTGTACTTCTCGAGGGGTTCGCGCGCTTCCGCGAAGCGCCGTGGATCGGCCTGTCCGGCCCGGTAGAGCAGGCTGCCCAGCGCCAGCTGGCCGGGCGCGAACTCCGGGTCCCTCGAGACCACGCCCTGGTACTCGGTCAGCGCCTCGCCGTTGCGCTGGTCGTACTCGAGCGCGTTGGCGAGCGCGAAACGCAGCTCGACGTCACTGCTGTCGAGCGCCACCGCGCGTTCGTAGTTCGGGATCGCGAGCGAGCCGATCCGGCGCTTGAGGTAGAAATCACCAAGCGCGCGGTTGGTGATCGGGTCGTCGGGCGCCGCCTGCTGCGCCTGCGTGAAATAGATGCCGGCGTCCCGCAGGGAATCCCGGCTCATCTCGACGTTGCCGAGCGCGACGAGGAACCGTGGCTTCCACTTCGTGCCCCAGCCGAGGCCGGGATTGAGCGCCGTGATGGCCTCGGCCTGATGCCCGGTCCGGGTCAGGCACTCGCCGAGCGCGAGCTGCGCTTCCGGGTACTTGCGGTCGAGTTCGGTCGCCTTGCGAAACAGCGGAACCGCGGCGTCGCAACGCTCGTGGCGGCGCTCCACCTCGCCCAGCCCGTACCAGGCGAGCGCGAGGTTGCCGTCCATGTCTCGAGCCTTCTCGAACGCCGCCTTCGCCTTCGCGTACTCGCGCTTGCGCAGATAGACCTGCCCGACGCCGGCACGCCCCTCGGCGAACCCCTGCGAGGCCACGCGTTCGAACAGGCGCAGCGCCTGGTCGTACTGTCCGGCTTCGAGCGCCGTGCGCGCGTCCTTGAGATCGTCGGCGCGGGCGCCGGGCGTCGCGAGCGCGAGCCCGGCGAGGACGATCAGGCCCGCGACGACGACGCGGACGGAGGATCCGTTTCGAGTGATGTGGTTCATGGTGTGCCTGTCGCTTCTCCTCGGGATCAGTGGGACCCCAGCATCGGGGAGCGTCGAACGAACCGCACCGGGACCGCGGTCGGCACGAAACCGGCTTCGTGGACGATCGCCTGCCCGTCCCGGCTCGAGACGAACGTGACGAGCCCGTTCGCGAGGCGCGCACCGCGCGCGCGCACGAACAGGTTGACGGTCCGGACCAGCGGATAGTCGCCATCGTGCACGCGCTCGGCGTCGGGCTTCCAGTCGGGCAGCCCGTTCAGCGACGAAACGCGCAGGACCTTGACGTCCCCCGTCGGGTCGGCCCCCGAGACGAATCCGATCGCGGCGCGGTTCGCGCGGACGAGCGCCACGACCGCGGAATCCGAACCCGCGCGCACGGCCGGAGCGGTCGGCGCCTGCCCTCCCATCACGCGCTGGTCGAAAGCCGCCATGAGGTCGCCGCCGGGCGGCGGGATGACGGGGACGATCGCCCCGCCGGAGCCGCGCAGTTCCTCCCAGCGCGTGATCTCGCCGAGGTAGACGCGCCGGAGCTCCTCGACGGACACGCGCAGGATCGGGTTGTCGGGATGGACGACCACGCACAGGCCATCCTTCCCGATTCGGTATCCCTCGATCTGCATGCCGCCCTTGATCCTCACGTCCCGCTCCTCCGGAGCCAGTTCGCGAGCGGCGGCCACGAGATCCACCGTACGGCTCATCAGGGCCGCCACCCCCTCTCGCGAGTCCCCCGTCGTGAGCTCGATGGCCGACGTCGGGTAGAGCTTCCGAAACGCGTCCACTTCCCGGTCCATCAGCGCCCGCAACTCGGGCGTGCAGACGACCTTGATACGCCCGCTGGTCTCGGAATCTTCCGTGGCTCCCGGGGAGCCGCCCCGCGCGCAGCCGCTCAAACCGGCCAGGGCGCACACGAGCAGGAGCGCAACCGGTTGGAGAGCAACACGTCCGGCGCTCCGGTTCACGAAGTGCCGTGAGTCTAAGAAGTGCGGGGAAGCCATGTCAACGCAAAGCTCCGCGACGTCCGGGCCCGGACCCGGGAAGTGGCCGCACACCGGAGGGCGGTCATCGTTGCTAGGGGGCCAGTCGGTAAAGCATGCGCGGGAACGGGATGCTCTCCCTCACGTGCTCGAGCCCGGCGATCCATGCGAGCGTGCGCTCGACTCCGATGCCGAAGCCCGCGTGCGGCACCGACCCGTACCGCCTCAGGTCCTTGTACCACTCGAAGGCGGATTGCGGCAGCCCGTGCTCCTCGATGCGGCGGGTCAGCAGCTCCAGCGACGCCATGCGCTGCCCCCCGCCGATGATCTCGCCGTACCCTTCCGGCGCAAGGCAGTCGCAGGACAGGCTCAGCGCCGGATTGTCCGGGTCCGGCTCCATGTAGAAGGCTTTCACGGCGGCCGGGTAGTGGGTGACGAAGATCGGGGTCTCGTAACGGCCCGAGAGCTCGGTTTCGTCCGGGGCGCCGAAGTCTCCGCCGTAGGCGAACTCGCGCCCGGCCGCGTGCAGCATCCTCACCGCCTCGTCGTAGTGGATTCTCGGAAAGGGCCCGCGCACCCGCTCGAGCTTCGAGGTGTCGCGCTCCACGGTCTTGAGGTCCTCGGCCCGGCGGTCGAGCACGCGGGCCACCACGTCCACCAGCAGTCGCTCCTCGAGCGCGATGACGTCCTCGAGCGTCGCGAACGCCCACTCCGGCTCCATCATCCAGAACTCGATCAGGTGACGGCGTGTCTTGCTCTTCTCGGCGCGGAACGCGGGCCCGAAGCAGTAGACGCGGCCGAACGCCATCGCCGCCGCCTCCATGTAGAGCTGGCCGCTCTGGGTGAGGTAGGCGCGGTCGTCGAAATACTGCGTCTCGAACAGGGTCGTCGTGCCCTCGCACGCGTTCGGCGTGAAGATCGGGGCGTCCATCAGGACGAAGCCCTCGCGGTTCATGAACTCCCGGAAGCCGGCGACGATCTCGGCGCGGATGCGCAGGATGGCCTGCTGGCGCGGCGAGCGCAGCCACAGGTGCCGGTGGTCCATGAGGAAGTCGGTGCCGTGCTCCTTCGGCGTGATCGGGTAGTCCACCGCCGCCGAGACGACGACGAGATGATCGAGCCCGAGCTCGACGCCGCCCACCTGGCGCGCGTCCGACTTCAGCGTCCCGCGCACGATCACCGCCGATTCCTGCGTGAGCGAGGCGCCCGCCTCCCACTGCTCCGGCGGCAGGTCCTTCACCCCGGCCACGCACTGGATCTGCCCGGAGCCGTCGCGAACCACCAGGAACTGCACCTTGCCGCTCGAGCGACGGTGAACGATCCAGCCCCGGATCTCGACGCGCTCGCCGACGTGGGACGGCGCATCGGCGACCCGGGTCCATGGGGCGGGCGCTACGGACGGCTTCTCGCTCATTTCCGGGGGATGCTCCAGGCCTGGCTGCGAACGAAGAAGCTCCCAATCCGGGGCCCGCGCGCGCGTGGAGCCTCGCGGGCCGGTGATCCGGGAATCGGGAGCCGGAGATGCCTCTCAAGCGGTCCAGACGGTCCGCCGATAACTCGGTCGATCGCGCCGCAAGGTAGGAGCGCCCATTCGGAGTGTCAAGGGAATGCACCCCAGGGTCCGCACATCCCGTTTCCATCCATCCTCGCCGCGTCTTCCGGGCTACACCGGATGGCGCCGCGCGCTCCGCGCCCTGCCGGCGCTCCTCGCGCTCGTGGCGACGACCCTGCTCGCCGACGCCCTGCCCGCGCCGGTGCACGCGCAGGTGGACTCCTCCGCCACCGCCCGTCCGCCGGCACGCCCGGATTCCCTCGCGGCTTCCGCGCCGGCGGTCCACCTCGTCCGCACCGCCCCGGTGCCCCCCCGCGATCTCCGGCACGTCCAGGACTGGGTGGACTACCGCGCGGCCGCCCATCTCGCTTCGCTGCCGAACGAGGCCCGGCTCTTCTACCGTCGCGGCCTCATGGCGCGCCAGGCCGGTCAGTACGAGGAGGCCGTGCTCGACGTGCGCGGCGCCGCCGAGCTGGATCCGTCGTTCGTCGAGCCGCACCTGACCCTGGCTTCATGGGCGCTCGTTCGCGAGCCCAGCCAGGCGCTTCTCCAGTACGCCACCGTCGTGGATCTTCTGCGGCAGAACTTCTCGCTGCAGCTCAACCTCGTGGCCAACGCCGCCATCCTGCTGCTCGAGGCGCTGTTCGTCGGGCTGCTCGGCGCGGGAGGCATCGTCGTGTGGCTGCGGCGACGCGACCTGACGCACGCCTGGCAGGAGGACATCGGCCGGTTCGCGTCCGAGAGCGGTGCCCGCTGGTGGGCGACCGCCCTGGTGGTCCTGCCGTACTTCGCGGGCTTCGGCCTGACGCTTCCGACCCTGTTCTTCCTCGGCTTCCTGTGGCCCTACCTGCGGGTCCGCGAGCGCTCGCTGTTCGTCGTGCTGCTCGCGTTCGTGGCGGCGCTGCCGCTCACCCTGCGCGCCGTCGAGCGCATGTCCCTCCCGCTGCACGCGAACGCCGAGCCGTTCTACGCGGTTCCGACCCTCGAGAACCAGCCCTACGACGCCGCCCGTGAGGCACGTCTCGCGGCGCTCGTCGCCGCTCACGAGCAGAATCCGATCCTGCATTTCGGCCTCGCATGGACGGCCCGGCGCGGCGGACACCTCGGAGTCGCCGAACGCGCCTACCGCCGCACGCTGGAGTTGTGGCCGGACAACGACCGCGCCTGGAACAACCTCGGCAACGTCGTCGCCATGGCGGGCCGCCCCGACGAGGCCTTGAAATGCTACGAGAAGGCGATCGCCGCCAACCCCAACTCCGCGGCGCCCCTGTACAACTCCTCGCAGCTCTACACGCAGCGATTCGAGTACGCGAAAGCCACCACGGCGCTATCCCGGGCCTCGGCGATCAACTTCGAGCTGGTCCGCAACTACCAGTCGCAGGGCGCCACCGACGGCCTGCTGCCGCTGGTGGACGAATGGCTGACGCCGTCCGTCTTCTGGCGGGCGCTGCGTGAGGCGAAGCTGCCGGCCGACCTCGCCGGCTCGCTCCCCGTTTCGCTGCGCCGGCACGTCGAGGCGTCCGGCTGGCCGTTTTCCCTCGCCGCCGTCCTGCTCGCCGCGATCGGCCTGATCCTCGGGCTGCGACAGCATCGCACGCTGCCCCTGCGCGCGTGCGGCAACTGCGGCGCGACGGTGTGCCGCCGCTGCGCCGAGCGCCGCCGGGAGCACGCCCTGTGTCCCGCGTGCGTGCGCGTCGAGGCCCAGGGCGAGACCGGCGAGTTCGCGCGCGTGATGCTGTCCCGCTTCCGCTTCGCCCGCCAGCGCCGCCTGCATCACGTCCGCATCGCGCTGGCGACGCTCGTCCCCGGCTATGGACTTCTGGCCCAGCGACACGTCTTCACCGCCGTCGGCCTGCTGGGCACCAGCTGGTCGCTCCTTCGCGCCTGGCTCGGCACTCCACCGCCCTTCGCCATCGAGCCGCGCCTCGCGCTCTCGACGCAGGAGGTCCCGCCGGTCGTGCTGCTCGCCGTCTTCGCGATCGTGCTGGCCAACTCGGTTCTCGGCTACCTGCACCTCGCGGCGCGCGATCGGTCCCGCGAGGCCGCCCTCAACTCCGCGCAGCGCGGGCGGATCACCCAGGCCTCCCGACGCATCACGTCGGAAGCCGCGTAGGTTCGACATGGCGCTCCAGGGCAATCTTCGCGACTTCGCCTCGACCGAGATCCTCCAGCTCGTCGGCACGCAGCGGAAATCGGGCTGCCTGACGTTGGAGTGGAACACCGAACGCGCCTCCCTCTGGGTGCTCGAGGGTCGCATCGTCTCGACCCGCCAGCCGGGCATGACCAAGGACGACCCCCTGCTGGCGTTCCTGCGTCGCACCAAGCGCCTCTCGGAGGAGCAGTATCGCGGCATCGTCACGATCCAGCGCGAGTCGAACCGCGATCTCGAGGACCTGTTGCTCAACGGTCGCTACCTGGACTCGCAGGAGCTGGGGCACTTCGTCGAACGGCAGGTGCTCGACGACCTGATGCGCGTCGTGCGCTGGGACAACGGCTCGTACCGCTTCGACCCGAACGCCCGCTGGCCCTTCCCGCCCGTCGCCTCGCTCAGCATGGAAGGCGCGCTCATCGAAGCCTCACGGCGCGTGGACGAGCAGAAGCGGTTCGTCTCGCTGTTCAAGGATCCGCACCAGCTGCTCGGCGTCCGCGACCTGCCGGATCCGGACGAATCGCTGTCCGACGAGGAGCGCGAGCTGTTCGGGATCATCGACGGCCAGCACACGGTCGCCGAGATCGTCGAGGCCGCGCCGCTGTCGGAGTACGAGGTGTACGAGGCGCTGCAGCGGATGCACGACTCGAACTGGATCGAGTTCACCGGCCGTCGCGTGCCCGGAAAGCCGGTGGCGCCCGCGCCCGCGCCACCGACGCCCGAGCACGCGCGCAGGCCCGTCGCGCGGCCGCTCAACGATCTCGTCTTCGCGCTCGCGGTCTGCCTGGTGCTCTTCGGCCTGCGCACGGCGAGCGATCGCCTGTCGCTCGGCCCCCGGGCGAACCCGAAGAACGACGTGTTCGCCGCCGCGCAGGTGCGGGACGCGCGCTACGCGCTCGAGCTGTACCACCGGGAGCGCGGGCAGTACCCGCAGCGTCTCGAGGACCTCGTCGAGGATCGCTGGATCGCCCGGGACCAGATCTCCCTGCCGGGCTACCTGCTCCTCTACCACGTCAGCGACGCGGGTCAGGCCTACCAGCTCGAACTGCAACCCGACCGCTGAGCGGCGGCCCGTCCGTCACAGCGTCCCGAAGTGCTCCTCGGTTCCGGCGACGAACCAGGCGACGGCTTCGAACAGCCCGTCGAAGACCCGGTCGGGCGCGCGCGCGAACCCGCCGTCGCCGATGCGCGCTTCCTCGTCGCGCCCGTAGCCCGTTCGCAGCAGGATGCCGAACGCTCCCGCGGCCTGTCCCGCCGCGGCATCGAGGCGCCTGTCACCGGCCATCATCGAGGCGTGCAGCGCCACCCGCTGATCCTCGGCGGCGAGCCGCAGGAGTTCGGCGCCTGGCTTGCGGCAGGCGCAGCCTTCGTCGGGGTGGTGCGGACAAAAGTAGATCGCGGCCAGCTCGACACCTTCGGCGCGCAGCCGGCGGCGCAGCGCCGCCATGACCTCGTAGACGCGCGCGAGCGGAAACAGCCCGCGTCCGACGCCCGCCTGGTTCGAGATCACGATGGCCGGCAGTCCCGCGTCCCGAAGGGATCGCAGCGCCGCGGTCACCCCGGGGAGCAGTTCGAGTCCCGCCGGGTCGTCGAGATACCCGCGCTCGGCGATCAGCGTTCCGTCGCGATCAAGGAACGCCGCCGGGCGCAGGGCGCGACGCTCCTGCCGGGCCACGGCCCGCTCGAGCGCGCGCTCGAGCACGCTGACGTCCGGATGCGTGACGTCCGCCGCGGCGGGCGGACCCTCCGGGGACCAGAGCGCGAAGCGATCCAGCGGCAGGTCGCGGGCGTGCGCGCGGACCGTGTCCGCATCCGCCTCTTCGATGAGCGCGGAAGCGTGCAGCGAGTCCCACGCCCAGCGCTCGAGCGGCGACCAGCCCGCCACGTCCCGGCCGCCGGTCGCGACGAGCAGGACCCGGGCGCGGGCCCGCCAGCCCGCGAACGCCGCGGCCACGACGCGCGGGCCTCCGATCACGGCATCGGCCGAGAAGTCCGCCAGCTCGCGGCCCGAGGCGATTCGCGTCAGCGCGGGGTCCTCGGGCGCATCCGCTCCGGACCAGCGGACGTCGTGCCCGCGCCGCGCGAGACCGACCAGCGCCGGACGCAGCCGACCGCCGCGGGTCGCCGCGGAGCCGCCGTGCACGAGCACCCTCATGACGCCCGTCCACCGTCGGCGGCGCGGGCCCGCGCCGCGGCGGCGAGGACGTCCTCCACCGTCACGGCCGTCAGGCAGCGGTAGCCGATCCGGCAGGTGCGCGCGAAGCACGGCGAACAAACGGGTGGCCGCTGCGCGACTCTCGCCCGCGGTCCGAGCGGCGCCGTCCAGCCGCTGCTGGTCGAGCCGAACACCGCCACGGTCGGCGCGCCCGTCGCCGCCGCCAGGTGGGCGAGCCCCGAGTCGTTGCTGACGACGGTCGCCGCGCCCGCGCACAGCGCCGCGAGGACGGGTAGCGGCGTGCGTCCCGCGAGCGCGGTCGCGCCGCAGGCCGAAGCCACCGCTTCGCAGACCGCGCGCTCGGCGGCCGTTCCGCAGGCGAGAACGCGCATGCCCGCCTTCGACAGCCGGCGTCCGGCCTCGGCGAAGCGATCGGCCGGCCAGCGCTTGGCGGGACCGTAGGCGGCGCCCGGCGCCAGCAGCGCGTACGGCGCGCCGCCTGAGGTTCCGGAGAGCTCCACCGCCGCCGCACGGGCTTCGGCGCTCACGGCCAGCGGCGCGGGCGGACCTTCCGACACCGCTCCGGCCGCCTCGCCGAGGCGCAGGTACTCGCGCGACAAGTGCAGGTCTCCGCGCGGCGGCCGGCGCAGGGCGCGCGTCAGGAGCGGCGAGCGCCCCTCGTGCGCGAACCCGACGCGCTCGCGCGCTCCGGTGCCCAGCGCGAACCACGCCGAGGAAAACGAGGGCGGCAGGACGATCGCGCAGTCGGCCCGGGGCGAGCGCAGCGACACCCGCGCGGAGGACGTGAGCGGCCAGGCGTGCGCTTCGTCCCAGGCGCGGTCCGCCGCGAGCAGTTCGAGCAGGGCCGCCGGTCCGACGGCGCGGATCGAAGCCTCGCGAAACGAATCCCGCAGGGCGCGCAGCAGCGGCCGCGCCATGAGCGCGTCCCCGAGCCAGTTCGGCAGCCGGACGATCAGCCGGCGCATCGGCGCTCCGCCGGGCCCGCGGCCGTCCTCAGTAGGCCCGGGCAAACAGCGCCACGCGGTGGCCGGGGCGCGCGAGCCCGGCGAACGGCGTCGGATCGAGCGGCAGGCAGCGCAGCGTCGCGCCGCAGCGTTCCTTCACCTCGGTCTCGAACGCCGCGCTCCCGTCCCACGGCACGGCGACGAAACCGCGCCGCTCGGCGGCGAAGTGGGCGATCACCTCGTCCTTCGAACTCACGCGCACCGTGTTCGCCTCGCGGAACGCCCGCGCCTGCTCGAACAGGGACGCCTGCACCTCCGCGAGCAGCGCCGGCAGCCGCTCGCCCAGCGCCGCGAGCGGAATGGACTCCTTGCCCCGCGTGTCGCGGCGGACGCTCATGACCGCGGAGCTGGCGACGTCCTTCGGTCCGACCTCGAGGCGCACCGGCACGCCGCGCATCTCGTACTCGTTGTACTTCCAGCCCGGGGTGTACTGGTCGCGATCGTCCACGTGCAGACGGACGCTCCGCCCGAGCGCCTCCCGGACCCTGCCGACAAACTCGAGCACCTGGGCGCGGTCCTCGTCCTTGCGCCAGATCGGCACCACCACCGCCTGGATGGGCGCCACGTTGGGCGGCAGCCGCAGGCCATGGTCGTCGCCGTGCGTCATGACGATGGCGCCCACCAGGCGCGTCGAGACTCCCCACGACGTCTGCCAGACGTGCTGCCGGCGGCCCTGCTCGTCCTGGAAGGTGATGTCGAACACCTTCGCGAAATGCTGCCCGAGATGATGCGACGTGCCGGCCTGCAGCGCCTTGCCGTCCTTCATCAGCGCCTCGATCGCGTAGGTGTCCTGCGCGCCCGCGAAACGCTCGGCATCGCTCTTCTTGCCCGCGTACACGGGGATCGCCAGCTCGGTCTCGACGAACTCGCGGTAGACCTCGAGCATGCGCAGCACCTCTTCCAGGCACTCCGCCTCGGTCGCGTGCGCGGTGTGCCCTTCCTGCCACAGGAACTCGGCCGTGCGCAGGAACAGGCGCGTCACCTTCTCCCAGCGCATGACGTTCGCCCACTGGTTGAGGAGCACCGGCAGGTCGCGGTACGACTCGATCCACTTGGAGTACATGTGGCCGATGATGGCTTCGCTCGTCGGCCGGATCGCGAAGCGCTCCTCGAGTTTCTCGCGCCCGCCCTCGGTGACCCACGCGCACTCGGGCGCGAAGCCCTCGACGTGATCGGCCTCGAGCTGCAGCAGCGACTCGGGGATCAGCAGCGGGAAATAGGCGTTCTGGTGCCCCGTCTCCTTGATCCGCCGGTCGAGGGCCGCCTGCATGTTTTCCCACAGGCCGTAGCCGTAGGGGCGGATGACCATCGAGCCCCGCACCGGCGAGTAGTCCGCCAGTTGCGCCTTGCGCACGACCTCGTTGTACCAGCGGGAAAAGTCGTCGGTCTGGTCGGTGAGTTCCTCGACGAACTGCTTGCGGGACGGGGTGTCGCTCACACGGTCTCCGGGGGGTCGCGCGGACCTTTGAATCAGGCCCGTCGGGGTGAGGGAAGGCGCGGAGTCTAGGTCACCGGCTCGCCGCCCGACAAGCCGGCGGCCCTCGCGCGCTCGATCGCGGCCAGCACCTGCGCGACCTCGATCCCGAGCATGCAGCGGAAGTGTCCTCGCGGGCAGGCGGCGCGCCCGTGCAGCGTGCAGGGCTGGCAGGGTTCGTCGCGGCACAGCACCTCGTGCCCGGCGCCGGCGGGTGCGAAGCCCAGCACCGGCGAGGTGCTCCCGAAGAGCGCGACGACTTTCGTCCCACGGGCGGCGGCCAGGTGCATCAGGCCGCTGTCGTGCGTCACCGCGACCGCGACGCGCGACAGCAGCGCGGCCATGCGCGGCAGCGGCTCGAGGCACCAACGCGCGCGCGGGTCCGCTTCGATGCGCGCGGCGAGCTGCGGCAGCGCGCGCTTCTCGGCCGCGGTCGAGAACACGATCCGCGTCCCGCCCGCCTCCGCCAGAGCCTGGTCGAGCGCCAGCCAGCGCTCCTGCGGCCAGCACTTGGTGGGGTGACGCGCGCCCGGGCACAGCGCGATGGGCCCGCGCGCTCCGCGCCAGCCCGCGAGCAGGTCGGAGGCCCACGCCTCGGCCTCCGGTCCGGCCGAGAGGCGCGGCTCGCCCGCGGCCGCGAGCCCGATCGGAGCGAGCGCCGAGGCGTAGCGCCGGAGCACCGGATCGGCCGGACGCGGCCGCGTCCAGCGCGCGTGCACCCAGCGCTCGCGCAACCACCGCTGCGACACCGGCCGAAGGACCGGCGCGCGCTGGCGCAGCGTCAGCAGCCGCGTGCGGACGCTCGCGTGCAGGTCCACCAGCAGATCGCAGGACTCGAGTTCGGCGCTCATGGACACGAGGTCCTCGAGACGGCGGGCGTCGCGCTCCAGGACACGCACATGGTCCACGGCCGCGTCGAACCGCAGCAGGTCGGCGTACTCCTCCTTCACCCAGTAGTGAAGTCGCGCGGCCGGGAAGGCCGCGCGCAGCGCGTGCACGACCGGCAGCGTCAGCACGATGTCGCCGAGCGACGACAGCCGCAGCACCGCGATCTCGCGAAATCCGCCCGCCGGCACCGTAAGGGCCCGCATCGGCGCTCAGCTCCGGAACTGCAGATCGTGCAGCCGGCGGTAGGGTCCGTCCTCGGCGAGCAGCCGGGTGTGATCGCCCTGCTGCACGATGCGCCCGCCGTCGAACACCAGGATGCGGCCCGCGTGCTGGACCGTCGAGAGCCGGTGCGCGATGACCAGCACCGTGCGATCCCGCATCAGCCGCTCGAGCGCCTCCTGCACGAGACGCTCGCTTTCGCTGTCGAGGGCCGAGGTGGCCTCGTCGAGCAGCAGCAACGGCGGATTGCGCAGCAGCGCGCGCGCGATCGCCAGCCGCTGCCGTTCGCCGCCCGAAAGCCGCACGCCGCGGTCCCCGACGACCGTCTCGTAGCCCTCCGGCAGGCGCGAGACGAAATCGTGCGCGTGCGCCGCGCGCGCCGCACGTTCGACCTCCGCGTCCGATGCGTTCGTGAGGCCGTAGGCGATGTTCGCCCGGACGCTGTCGTGGAACAGGATCGTCTCCTGCGTGACAATGCCGAGCTGGCCGCGCAGCGAACCCAGCGAGGCGTCGCGCAGGTCCACGCCGTCGAACGTGATCCGCCCTGCGCTCGGATCGTAGAAGCGCGCCAGCAGGTCGAGCGTCGTGCTCTTGCCGGCGCCGCTCGCGCCCACCAGCGCCACCACCTCGCCGTGCCCCACCGTGAAGGTCAGGTTCCGCAGCACCGGGGCGCCCCGGTCGTACTCGAACGAGACGTCCTCGTAGCGGATCGCGTCCGAGAACGGCGCCAGCGACTTCGCGCCCGGGCGGTCGGCGATGGTCGCGGGCGTGTCGAGCAGGCCGAACACGCGGTCGGCGGCGCCGATTCCGATCGCGATCGTGCTGTTCATCTCCGACAGGCTCTTGATCGGCGAGATCGTCGCCAGCAGCGCGGTGACGAACTGGAAGAAGCGCGACGGCGGGAGGCTCTCGACGTGGAAGATCTCGCGCGCGCCCATCCACGCGATCGCCACGGCGACGACGATGACGGCCAGCTCGCTGAGCGGCTTCGCCGCGGCGGACACCCGCCGCAGCCGCACGAACGCGGCGTAGTAGCCGGAGTTGGCCCTTTCGAAGCGCCGCCCTTCGTAGGCCTCCATGCCGAACGCCTGCACGACGCGCACGCCCGCGATGGACTCCTGCAGCACGCTCGTCAGGTCGGCCATGCGTTCCTGCGCGCGGCCCGAGCGGCGCCGCATCTTGCGTCCGATCACCACCAGCGCGAGCGCCGCCGGCGGAACGACCACCATCGCGAACAGGGCGAGTCGCCACGAGGCCATGAACACGATCGCCAGGCTGCCGGCGAGCGTCAGCCCGTCCTTGAGCAGGTTGCTGATGCTCACGGCCAGCGTGCTGCGCAGCGCTTCGACGTCGTTCGTCAGGCGCGAGATGAGCGCCCCCGAGCGCCGACCGTGGTAGAAGTCCAGCGACAGTCGCGACAGGTGGGCGAACACGTCGCGCCGCAGGTCCCGCATCGCCGCCTGCTCGACCGAGACGCTCAGGTACGACGCCAGGTAGTCGGCGAGGTTCTTGAGCAGGAACAGCACGAGAATGACCGCGCACAGCCGCTCGAACGCCACCAGCCGGTCCGCCTCGAAAAGCCAGTGGTGCCAGGCCGCCGGCAGGCGATCCAGCCAGGCGGTGGCCGCGCCCCCGCCGGTCGCCAGCCCCGCCGCCGGCGGCGCGGTTCCGAACATGAGCCGCGTGAACGGGTCCACCAGCACCAGCGATGCGGTGAACGCCGCCGAGTACACGAGCATGCAGGCGATCGCGCCGGCGAGGCGGCGGCGATACGGGCGCAGCAGGCGTAGGAGGCGCGCGAACGCGGGCACGCGTCAGGCCGCCGGGGTCCGCCGATTTCCCGGGCCGCTGCGCGGCGCGGCGTCGTCGCCGCCCCCGGTACGCAGCCCGGCCTCGAGATCGAACCCGGCCCGGAAGTCGTCCAGCGTGTCCTCGGGCCGGGCGCTCAACTGCTCCGTGCGCACGAGTTCGAAGACGATCTCGCCCACGTCCTCGGCCATGACGACGCCCCACTCGCGGAACACCACGGGCGCCATCGGGCCGAACTCGCGCCTCGCCATGGCCACGACGCCCGCGAGCAGCTCCTGCCCGGACAGGTGCCGCCGCCGCTCGTCCTCGAGGCGTTCGCGCGGCAGCGCCTTCACCGTCTCGCCGAGCGCGGCGACCACGAAGCCGTACGCTTCGCGCGCGTAGCGCGGACGGGCTTCGCGCAGCGCGTCCACCGTGGCCCAGAACGTCGTCTCTCCGCTCACGCTTTTCCTCCGGGCGGGACTATAGGCGGGCGCGTTCGCCGGGCACAAGCGGTCCGCGCACGGGACGGCGCAGGCGCGTGCGACGGCGCGCGAACGCTCCGACGCGGTGCGGGTGGTCGAGGTTGTAGTGCAGGCCGCGGCTCTCGCGCCGCTTCTGGGCGCTCGACACGATCAGGCTCCCGACGAGAGCGATGTTGCGCAGCTCGACCAGGTCCGGCGAGAGACGCAGCCGTTCGTAGTCGCGCTCGATCTCCTCGCGAAGCAGCGCCAGGCGCCGCGCCGCGAACGCCAGCCGCTCGTCCGTCCGGACGATCCCGACCAGGTCCCACATCACCCGCCGCACCGTGTCCCAGTTGTGGTCGGTCACGACCGCCTCGTGCGGCGGCCGAGTGCCGTGGGACCGCCACGGATGCACGCGCGGGACGCGCGGGCGCCGCGCCAGGCGAGTGCCGATCTCGGCGGCCGCGTGGTGGGCGCCGACCAGCGCCTCGAGCAGCGAGTTGCTCGCCAGGCGGTTCGCGCCGTGCAGGCCGGTGCACGCCACCTCGCCGATCGCCAGCAGACCGTCGAGGTTCGTGCGCCCGGACAGCGTGGCGCGAACGCCGCCGCACATGTAGTGCGCGGCCGGCACCACCGGCACCGGATCGCGCGACAGGTCGATTCCGAGCGCGCGCAGGCGCGCGTCGATGTTCGGGAATCGCCGGCGGATCCGTGCCGCGGGCACGCGCGTGACGTCGAGCCAGACGTGCGGGTCGCCACGCCGCTTCATCTCGCGGTCAATCGCGCGCGCCACGATGTCGCGCGGCGCCAGTTCGGCGAGCGGGTGATAGCGCGGCATGAAACGCACGCCGTCGAGCGTCCGCAGGACCGCCCCCTCGCCGCGCACCGCCTCGGAGATGAGGAACGTGCGCGCCCCGAGGTGGTGCAGGCAGGTCGGGTGGAACTGCACGAACTCGAGACTCTCGAGCGTCGCGCCGGCGCGGTAGGCCATGGCCAGCCCGTCTCCGGTCGCGACGTCCGGATTGCTCGTGTAGAGGTAGACCTTTCCGCAGCCTCCCGTCGCGAGCACGGTGACCGAGGCGGTCAGCGCGCGAATGCGGCGGGTGGCGCCGTCCATCACGTAGGCGCCCCACACGGTGTCCCTCCCGCCGGAGCGTCTGGTGCGCAGCTTCGACTCGAGGATCAGGTCCACCGCGAGCTGGTTCTCGAGCACCCGGATGCTCGGGTGCTCCCGGACGCGTTCCAGCAGCACCTCCTGCACCGAGCGACCGGTGAAGTCGCTGGCGTGCACGATCCGCCGGCGCGAATGCCCGCCTTCCCGCCCGAGCTCGAACCGCCGTCCGTGGCGATCGAAGGGCACGCCCAGACGCGCCAGCTCGCGCACGCGCTCGGGGGCCTCGCGGACGATCGCCCGCACGACGGCTTCGTCGCACAACCCCGCGCCGGCGCGGAGCGTGTCGGCGACGTGCCGCGAGAAGCTGTCCGTCGGGCCGAACACGGCGGCGATCCCGCCCTGCGCCATGTTCGTGTTCGACTGGTCGGCCTCGCGCTTGGTCACCACCAGCACCTGCCCGTGCCGGGCCGCCTCGAGCGCGAGCGTCAGCCCGCCGATGCCGCTGCCGAGGATGAGGATGTCCGCGTCCGCCACGATCTCGCTCCTTCAGGGTCGCCCGGACCCGAACACCTGCGCCTCGACCGCCTCCGCTCCGCAGATCCATTCCCAGGCGATCTCGAGCACGTGCGGGCGGGCCGCGCCCACGTCCGCCGGCCAGCGTACGACATCCTTGGCGGTGACGAGGAGCGTCGCGCCTCTCGCGCGCGTGACCTCGCGGGCGGCCTCGCGGGCGGTGAACCAGTGATGATCCGGATAGACCGACGAGGTGACCGGCGAGAAGCCCGCTTCGCGCGCGCTCGCCACGACCGCCGCGGGATTTCCGGTCGCGGTCACGACGTGCGCGGCGCCGCGCGCCGATTCGAGGGTGCCGCCGGGCCCGCGCACGCCGACGACGGCATGCCGGGCCGCCGCGAGCGCCGCCGCCGGCGCGTAAGGGCGCACCGCCTCGAGCAGCGGCGCGGGGTCCTCCCCGGCCGCGAGGCGCGTGACGACCAGCGCGCTCGCCCGCTGCAGCGCGCGCAACGGTTCGCGCAACCGGCCGGCGGGCAGCAACGCCCCTCCGCCGAACAGATCCGTGCGATCCAGCAGGACGAGGTCCGCGTCGCGCGCGAGCGGCCAGTGCTGGAATCCGTCGTCCACGAGCACGAGGCGCGCGCCCGCGGCCGCGGCGGCGCCGGCCAGGGCGCGTTTGTCCGTGCCGGCGAAGCAGCGTGCCGGGCCGGCGGCCGCGCGGAAGAGCCGCTCCTCGTCGCCCTCGCCCTGAGGTCCCGGGCGGTAGCGCCGGCAGACGATGGCCGCATCCACTCCGCGCTCGCGCGCGCGCGCGGCCAGGTGCAGCGTGAGCGTCGTCTTGCCCGCGCCGCCCACCGCCAGGTTCCCGATGCTGGCGACGCGGGCCGGAACGCGCCCGGGCTCCCGCCAGCCGCGCGCGTAGATCCCGCGCCGCGCCTCCCACGCCAGCGCGAAGAGTCCGGCGGCCATACGGGCCGGAAGGCCGCTCATGCCGGCCACAGGTTCCACTCCCCGAGCAGCTTCACGACCGCGGACGCCGCACCGCGCTGGGCCTGCGCCACCGCGAGCCCGGCGCGGCCGCGTTCGGCCCGCGCCGCGTCGTGCTCGAGCAGGCCTCGCAACGCGGCAGCCAGAGGCTCGCCCGCCGCGGCGACGAGCAGCGCGCCGGCCGCCTCGAGCGCCCGCACGTAGGTCGCCTGCGAAGCGTGATGGGGCCCCATCAGCACCGCGACGCCGCACGCCGCCGGCTCGAGGGGATTGTGGCCGCCGAAGGGCGACAGGCTGCCGCCCACGAACGCCGCGTCGGCGGCGCGGTACCAGCCGGTGAGCACGCCCACGCGGTCGTCCCAGCGCCAGGAGCCGCCCGCGGACTCCCGCGCGTCAACGGTCACTCCGTTCGAGGCCGCCTCGGCGCGCAGTTCGTCGGAGGCGCGCGGATGGCGCGGCACGGCCACGACCTGCCATCGCGCCCTCGTCGCGACGGACTGCGCGGACCACGCTCTCGCCAGCGCGCGCGCTTCGCCCGGACGCAGGCTGCCGAGCACGAGCAGCGGCCGCGCGGGATCCAGTCCCAGTTCCGCGCGGACGACGGCGCGATCGCCCGCGGGCGTCGGCAGGCCGTCGCTCTTCAGGTTCCCCACCACGCGCGTCCGTTCCTCCGGCGCGCCGGCGGAAAGCCAGCGGGCGGCGTCCTCGTCGCTCTGGCAGAGCACCGCCGCGAGGGTGCCGATCAGCCCGCGCATGCCGGGGCCGAGCGCACGGTAGCGCCGGACCGAACGTTCCGAGAGCCGCGCGCTCACGACCGCGACCGGAAGCTGCTCGAGCCGGGCACGCAGCAGCCAGTGCGGCCACAGCTCGGTCTCGAGCAGGAAGAGTCTGCGCGGCTGGACGCCCGCGACGAAGCGGCGGACGGCCTGCGGCGAGTCGAGCGGCGCGAGCGAGCAGTGCGGGTCGAGCCGCGCGAGCCGCTCGCGCCCGGCGAGCGAGGTGGCCGTCAGCCAGAATCGCGCGTCGGCCTGCCGGGCACGCAGTTCGCGCAGCAGGGCCGGCGCTCCGGCCGACTCGCCGAGCGAGGCCGCGTGCACCCACGCGTGGCAGCCGCCCGGCCGCCTGACGGCTCCGAGCCGTTCGCGCCAGTAGGGTCTCTCGCGACTCGGCACGAAGGCGCCGGCGGCCGGGGCGATCGAGCCGAGGAGCGGCGCGGCCAGGCGGTACGCCCACCACACGGCGCTCACCCCGACTCCCCCGCGCGGCGCATCACCTCGGCCGTGAGCTCGTCCATCGCGCGCTCGACCCGGGCGCGCTCGCGTTCGAGGGTTCCGGCGTCGTCCGCGGCCGTGATCGCCATCGGCGCCGCGTGCGCGACGCACACTCGCGCGAACGGCTGCGGGATCCGGAAGCGGTCCCACGAGCGCAGCACCCACGAGCGGCGCGCCGCCGATGCGAGCGGCACGACGCGCAGGCCGGACCGTGCGGCGACCTGGAGCAACCCCGGCTTCGCCCGCCCGGCGGGCCCGCGCGGCCCGTCCGGTGTGATCGCGAGACAGTGTCCGGCCGCCGCCGCAGCGAGCAGTTCGCGGACGGCCGTATCGCCTCCGCGCGTGCTCGAGCCGCGCGCCGTCTGCGAGCCGAAGGCGGCCAGGATCCGCGAAATCAGCTCGCCGTCCCGCGACTGACTCACCAGCACCACCGTGCCCCGGCCGCGATGCACATACACGAGCGGCAGCTGGCGGGCGTGCCACAAGGCGTAGATCACGGGCTCGTGGCTGCGCTTCGCCTCCTCGAACTCGGGGGCGTTGCGTTCCTCGATCCGCCAGGTGCGCGCGAGCAGCCACAGCGCCGCGGCGCCGAGCGTCGCGGCCACGCCGATCCACCACGGCTGGCGGACCGCGTTCACGCCAGCATCTCCGCGAGCGCCGCGGCCGCGCGCGCCGAAGCTCCGGGCCCGCCGAGACGGTCGCGCAGCCCCGCGAGCGCGGCGCGACGGGCGCCGAGCGCCCGCGGATCGGCGAGCCAGCCGCCGAGCACCTCCGCGACGGCCCCGGGCGTGAAGGCGTCCTGGAGCAGCTCCGGCGCCACCGAAGCGCCCGCGACGATGTTCGGCAGGCCGATGTGCGGCAGCGTCACCAGCCGGCGAGCGATCTGCCAGTTGAGCCAGCCGACCCGGTAGACGACGAGCAGCGGAGTCCCGAACAGCGCCGTCTCGAGCGTCGCGGTGCCCGAGGCGACGGCGCAGCACGCCGCGTGCGCCTGCACCGCCCTCGTGCGCCCGCGCACCGCCGGCAGCGCGCCGCGCAGCGCGGCCGGCAGGACGTCGAGCGAGGCGCCGTCGGCGAGGGCGACGACCGGGAAGGCGTCCGCGTGACGCTGGCGCACGCGCAGGCCGGCCTCGACCAGCGTCGCCGCGTGCTGCGCGATCTCGCCGGCCCGGCTGCCCGGCAGCAGGCCCACGAGGCGCGCGTGCGGCGGGGCACCGAGCTCGCGGCGCAGCGTGTCCGCGTCCACCTCGGGCGCGAGATCGTCGAGAAGCGGGTGGCCGACGAAGGTGGTCGGCACCCCGGCCTCCCGGAAGAGCGGCTCCTCGAACGGAAAGACGACGGCGAGACGGTTCACCCACGCCGCCATCTGCGCCGCCCGCTCGGGATGCCACGCCCAGACCTGCGGCGCGACGTAGTAGAAGACCGGCACGCCGCGCGCGCGCAGCTGCGGCCCGAGCCGCAGGTTGAAGCCGGGATAGTCCACCAGTACGGCCGCGTCGGGCCGCCAGCGCGCGCATTCGCCGAGCAGCCTGGCGCGCGCGCCGAGCAGCGCCGGCAACTTGGCCAGGATTCCGCTGAAGCCGATCACCGCCAGCTCCTCCTGCCGCACGATGGCCTGCGCGCCCGCGGCGCGCAGCTGCGGGCCGGCGACGCCCCGCGCCTCGAAGCGACCGGGGGCGCCGAGCGCCCGCAGCAGGTTCGCCGCATGGTGGTCCCCGGACGCCTCGCCGGCCACGATCAGCAGGCGACGCGCCTCCCGCGCGCCGGGAACGCTCAGCGCTCCGCCCACTGCAGCGCCCGGCGCCGCATGGCCTCGCGCACCTCCTCCGCCACGCGCAGCGCCTCGCGTCCCGCCCGCGCCGGCGCCGCGCCTTCACCCTCGCCGCGCAGCGAGCGAAGGAACGCCTGCAGCTCGAGCGTCAGCGGCTCGCCACCGCCGACCTCCAGCTTCGTGCGCTGGATGCCGGCGAGCAGCGACAGCGGGTTCACCTGCCCGGGCCGGAACGAACCGGGATCGCGGATGACGAACGCCTCTCCCGACTTCTCGAACAGGTCCACCGACACGTACGCGTCGTCCTGGAAGAAGCGCAGGCGCCGCAGCCGTTCGACCGACACGCGGCTGGCGGTCAGGTTGGCGACGCAGCCGTCGTCGAACTCGAGCCGGGCGTTGGCGATGTCCTCGGTGCTCGACAGCACGGCCACCCCGACGGCCGAGACCTGCGACGGCGACCGGCCGGTCAGGTGAAGGACCGCGTCGATGTCGTGGATCATGAGATCGCCCACGACGTCGATGTCGAGCGAGCGCGGCTGGAACGCCGCCATGCGGTGCCCCTCGATGAACTTCGGAGTCCGCAGGAACGGGCGCGCCGCCATCAGCGCCGGGTTGAATCGTTCCACCTGCCCGACCTGCAGCACCCGGTTCGCACGCGCCGCCGCGGCGATCAGCGCGTCGCACTCGGTGACCGTCGCGGCCATCGGCTTTTCGACCAGCACGTGACAGCCGCCCGCGAGCGCCGCTTCCGCCGCCTCGCGGTGGGTGATCGTCGGGGTCGCGACGGAAACCGCCTCGCACTCGCGCAGCAGCGCCTCCGGCGAGTCGAACGCGCGCGTGCCGTACTCCTTCGCGACCGCCCGTGCGCGTTCGGCCGAGCGGTCGTAGACGCCGGCGAGCTCGGCCTCGGCGATCGCGGCGTAGACGCGGGCGTGCTTCTCCCCCCAGACGCCGACCCCCCACACACCGCAACGCACCGGCTGCACGAGGTCTCCTTTCAGCGCGAGATGCCGCGCACCGAGGTTTCGCAGAAGCGCGCGAAGTGCTCGACCTCCGGGATGCCCGGCCAGCGCGCGCGAATTTCCCCGACGGCGCGCGCGGCGGTGAGGCCGTCGCGGAAGAAGACCCGGTAGGCGCCCTCCAGCGCCGCGCGCGTCGGCGCGGGAACGCCGCGGCGCTCGAGCCCGATCGAGTTGATCCCGGCGTTTCGCGGCGGGCTGCCCGCCGCCTTCACGAACGGCGCGACGTCCTGCGGGATGCGCGAACCGCCTCCGATCATGGAGTGCCGGCCGATGCGCGTGAACTGGTGGACGACGGTGCCGCCGCCGACGATCGCCCAGTCGTCCACGACGACGTAGCCGGCCATCTGCACCGCGTTGGCGATCACGACCCGGTCGCCGATCTGGCAGTTGTGCGCGACATGCGAGTACGCCATGAGGAGGCAGTCGCTGCCGATCCGGGTCGTGAAACCCGGTTCGGTGGCGAGGTTGGCGGTCGCGTACTCGCGCATCACCGTGCGGTCGCCGATCACCAGGAAGGACGGCTCGCCGAGGTACTTGAGGTCCTGTGGCGGCGAGCCCGCCACCGCGCCGTGATGCAGGTGACAGTCGCGGCCGATCGTCGTCCAGCCGGTGACGAGCGCGTGCGAGTCCACGCGCGTGCCGTCACCGAGGGTGACGTCGGGGCCGACGATTGCGCCCGGGCCGATCGAGACGTTCCGGCCGAGCTTCGCTCTCGGGTCCACGAACGCGGCCGGATGGATCCCCGCGCCGCCCGCGCTCACGGCCGCTTGTCCACGACCGTGGCGAGAAGCTCCGCCTCGGCCACGAGCTGGCCGTCCACAAACGCCTCGCCGCGCATCTTCATCGTCCGCCGCTTGACGTTGAGCAGCGTGAGCCGGAAGCGCAGCTGGTCACCGGGCACCACCGGGCGGCGGAAACGCGCGCCGTCGATGCCCATGAAGTACATGAGCTTGTTCGCGGGATCCTCCACCGAGTTCAGCATCAGCATGCCGCCGACCTGCGCCATCGCCTCGAGGATCAGCACGCCCGGCATCGTCGGCTGGCCGGGAAAGTGCCCCTGGAAGAACGGCTCGTTGATCGTGACGTTCTTCAGGCCCTCGATGCTCTGCCCCTCCTCGATGGACGTGATGCGGTCCACCAGCAGGAACGGGTATCGGTGCGGCATGAGGTCCATGATCGCGGTCGTGTCCCATTCCTCCGGCGGGCCGCCGGCGCGTCGTCCGGGCAGCGGCAGCGTCTCCTTGAGCACCTTGACGAATTCGACGTGCCCGTGGTGCCCCGAGCGCCGGGCGGTCACGTGCCCGAGCAACGGGCCGCCGAGGATGAACAGGTCGCCGAGCAGGTCGAGCACCTTGTGGCGCACGAATTCGTCCGGGAAGCGCAGCGGCTCCTCGTTCAGCACCCGGTCGGCGCCGACCACGATCGCGCTCTCGATGCGCCCGCCCTTGATCCAGCCCGACTGGCGCAGCACCTCGAGGTCGCGCTCGAGCACGAACGTGCGTGCCGGCGCGATCTGCTCGAGAAACACCTCGGGCGTGATGTCGAGCGAGATCGTCTGCGTGCCGATCAGCGGGTGGTCGTACTCGATCGTGAACGTGATGCGGAAGCCGCTGTAGGGCACGGCGCTCAGTTCCACGCGGTGCTCGGACCAGGTGACCGGCTTGGTCACCTTGATGTGCCGCGTCGGCTTGTCCTGCTCGACGATTCCGGCGGCCAGCAGCGCGCGCGCGATGGGCAACGCGCTGCCGTCGTGGCCCTCCGGCACCTCCATGCTGCTGACCTCGATCCGGAGATTGTCGAGCCCCAGGCCCGCGACCGCCGAAAGCACGTGCTCCATGGTGTGGATCTGCACCCCGTCCTGCTGGAGGATCGTGCGCCGGCCCGCGCCCGGATCGAAGTGCGCGTTCTCGGGCCGCACGCGGACCTCGGGCGCGCCCTCGAGGTCCACGCGCGCGAAGCGCACGCCGTGGCCGACCGGCGCCGGCTTGAACGTCATCGTGCCCTTCTCGCCGGTGTGCAGGCCGACCCCCTCGATCGAGGTTTCGCGGCCGATCGTGCGCTGGTTGCGTCCCTTCAACGGACGGCCTCCCTCTCCTTTTCCTTTTCCTGCTCGAGCTTGCCCACGCGCTCCTCGAGGGCCTTGGCGCGCTCGAACAGCTGCGGCAGGCGCATGAGATAGGCCGTCACGCGCTTCCACGCGTTCAGCGCCATGGCCGGGTAGCCGGACACCTTCTCGCCCGCGGGAACCGACTTCGTGACCCCGCTCTGGGCGCCGATCATCGAGCCGCTGCCGATGCGCACGTGGCCCACCAGTCCGGCCTGGCCGCCGATGGTGACGTGGTCCTCGAGGATCGTGCTGCCGGAGATGCCGACCTGGGCGACGATGATGCAGTGGCGGCCGGTGACGACGTTGTGCCCGATCTGGACGAGGTTGTCGATCTTCGTGCCGTCGCCGATCCGGGTCGCGTCCGTGGTCGCGCGGTCAATGGTCGTGTTCGCGCCGATCTCGACGTCGTCGCCGACCACCACGTTCCCGACCTGCGGCACCTTGTGATAGCGGCCGGCGTCGAAGGCGAAGCCGAACCCGTCGGCGCCGATGACCACCCCCGGGTGCAGGATGCAGCGGTCGCCGATCACGCACTCCTCGCGCACCACGACCCGCGGATAGAGCAGGGTGTTCTCGCCGATGGTCGCCTGCACGCCCACGTAGCAGCCGGGCATCAGGACCGAGTTCGCGCCGACGTGCGCCCCCGCCTCGAGGACGCAGTGGGCGCCGATCGAGGCGTTCGCGCCGATCGAGGCCGCCGGCGAAACCACCGCGCTCGGGTGCACGCCCGGCAGGGGCTGGTAGAGTTCCGGCCGGAAGAGCCGAACGGCCTTCTGGAACGCCAGGTAGGGATTGTCCACCTGCAGCAGCGGCACCCGCGCCTCGCGCGGTTCGCGCGAGCAGAGCACGGCCGATGCGTGCGTCTGCGACAGGTAGGCGTCGTAGCGCGCGTTCGCGATGAACGTCAGGTCGCCGCTCTTCGCCTCGCGGATTCCCGCGACGCCGCGGATTTCGATCGAGCCATCCCCGACCACTTCGCCGCCGAGCTCGGCGGCAAGTTCGGCCAGCGTGCGAACGCTCACGGGCGGCCTCCTATTTGGCGCCGCTGGTGGAGCTCGCGGCGAGTTCGGTGAGGACCTCGGTCGTCAGGTCGAGGTTCTTGTCGGCGTAGACCAGGTAGCCGCTGGCGGCGTCCAGCACCAGTTCGAGGCCCTTCTCGCTCGCGACTTTCTCGACCGCCACGCGGATACGCTGCACGATTTCGCCGGTCGCGCGTTCGTTTTCGGTCGAGGCCCGGCCGGAAGGCCCCCAGACGTCCTGGATGAACGCGTCGTACTCGCTGATCGCGCGCTGCAGCGCCGCCTCCTTTTCCTGACGGCGCATGGCCGACAGGATGGGCGACTGGTCGCGGACTTCGTCGCGCATCTGTTGAACGGCCTTCTCCTTCTCGAGCGCCTCGTCGCGCCAGCCCGTCACGAGCCGGTCGAAGCGCTGCTGGGCCTCCTGCGCCTCCTTGAACTCGACGAAGATGCGCGACGAGTCGATGTAGCCCACGCGCAGGTCGGCCGCCTGGGCGGCGGCGCCGTAGAGGACCGCCGCGAGCGCCACCGCGCCGATCCGGGATGCCCGTCTCGCGAGTCGCATGCGCTCTCCGTCAGAACCCCATGTTGCCCATCAGGAAGTGCCCCTGCCAACGGGGCCCGTCGTCGCGGTTGAAACCGTAGCCGTAGTCGAAGCCGACGTTGCCGAGGATCGGGATCTCCATGCGGAAGCCGATGCCGGCGCCGGCCTTGAGGTCGAACGGCCGAATGTCGCGCGGCCGGTTCCAGACGTTGCCGGCATCGAAGAAAAGCACACCGTGCAACGGATGCACAATCGGGAACTGCTGTTCGACCGTGACCAGGCCCATGTACAGGCCGCCCGGGTAGCGCCGGGTCACCAGCGAGGAATCCGCGAACGAGGTGTCGGCGCCGCCGCTCGTCTTGCCGGCGCGCGTGAAGCGGCTCCAGATCTTCGTCACGTTGCCCTCGGGCACGACCTGATAATCGAGGTAGCCGCGCAGCGGATCGAGCGTGTTTCCGCCGCCGAGGCGGAAGCGCGCGTAGTCGGGCACCGCCTCGTGCTTCCACGGGTACTGGCCCATGAGGCCGATGCGCACGCGCGCCATGGTCGTCACGCCCCTGACGAGCGAACGCGTGTAGATGCGGCCCTCGTAGCGGTGGCTGTGGTAGTGCAGGTCGCCGAGCAGGGGACCGCCGGTGAAGTCCTCGTTCGCCGTCAGGCGCGTGCCGCGCGTCGGGTAGAACGGGTTGTCCGTGCTGTTGCGCAGGAAGTTGAGCTCCAGGGAACTGGTGAGCTGGTCCACGCCGACCTTGACGCCCGTCAGCAGCAATGAATCGCGCACGTTGGTGATGCGCACGTTCTCGAGCGTGTAGCTCACCGAACCGCGCGAGTAGTCGGGCCACGGCAGCGGGCGGCCGATGCGCGCGGAACCGCCGCGGCGGCGGAGGTCGTACTCGTCGAGCAGCGCGGTCGTGCTGTAGGCCGAGAAGCCGAGCAGCGTCGGAGCGTCGTGGAACCAGGGTTCCGTGAAGCTCAGCGAGTAGTCCTCGCGCTTGCCGCCGCGTTCGACGTGCAGGGCGAGCTGCTGCCCGTTGCCCAGCACGTTGTTGTGGCCGAGCTCGAGGAATCCGGTCAGCCCGGTCTGGCTCGTGTAACCGGCGCCGGCCGAGGCGGTGCCGACCTGCTTCTCCTTGACCTTGAAGACCAGGTCCACGTCGGTGCTCTCGGCGGGCGTGAAGTCGGGCAGCACTTCCTCGAACAGGCCGAGCCGCATGATGTCGCCCTGGCTGCGCACCAGCGCGGAGCGCCGGAACAGGTCGCCCTCGTGAATGGACAGCTCGCGCCGCACGACGTGCTCGCGCGTCGCCTTGTTGCCGGTGATGCTGATGAGGCGGATGTGCGAGGGGGCGCCCTCCGAAACGACGAACTCCACGTCCACGACCGAGTCCCGAACCGTCTCGCGCGGGTCCACGTTCAGGTAGAGGTAGCCGTACTCGGCGTACTCGCCGTAGGCGGCGGCCGTCGTCTTCTCGACGCGGCCGCGGTCGTAGGGCGACCCGGAACGGCCGGTCCACAGCTTCGCCAGCGTCGTCGTCGGCACCACCTTGTTGCCCGACCACTCCACGTTCCCGAACACGTACGGGCGCCCCTCGTCCACCGTCACGCGCAGCGTGAAGTCCCGCGCGTCGGGGCCGGGCTCGAGATCGAACGCGACCGCCTTCATGTCCCGGTAGCCGTGGTCGTGATAGAAGCGCTCGAGCGCCTCGCGGTCCTCCGAAAAGGTGTCGTCCTTGATGCCGCCGCCGCCCAGGAACCAGTGCTGCTTCGTCTTCATCGCCTTGCGCAGGCGCTTCTCGGGAAACGCGCTGCGGCCGACGAACGTGATGCGCTGGACGCGCACCTTGACGCCCTCGTCCACCTCGAAGGTGACGTTCACCTCGTTCGTCGCCTGCAGGGTGTCGAGCTTCGGGGTCACGCGGGCGCGGGCGAAGCCCTCGTCCTTGTAGTACTTGACGAGCGAGTCCACCTGCAGGCTCGCCTGCACGGGCGAATACGTCTCGCCGACCTTGAGGAACGTCTTCTTCTCGAGATCCACGTCCTCGCGCTTCTTGTTGCCCGCGTAGCGGATCGAGCCGATGCGCGGCCGTTCGACCACTTCAATGATCAGGTCCACCACGCCGTCGTGGTCGCGCTGGCGCACCTTGACGTCGCTGAACAGTCCGAGCGCCACCAGCTTCCGCACTCCGCGCCGGATGGCGTCCTGGGCGAATCGCTGCCCGGGCAGCACCTCGAAGGTCCGAAGGATGCGGCTGCTGTCGGTATGGGCGTTTCCCTCGACGCTGACCCGGCCGATCAGCGGCCCGCCACCGGCCTCCTCCTGCGCCACCGCGTTCCCGGGCCGCGCGACCATCAACACCAGCAGGGCCGCCGCGGTCAGCAGGGCCCTGCCGGTGAAACGAAGGGTGTTTCCAAGCACTCGGATGGATTCCTCTCGTGGCCGGTAGGTCCGCGTCGCGGGCCCGCGGCGGGCGTCCGTGCACGCGCGAGTCGGACGGGTATGGCCATGCCTGTGGGGAGTCGCACCCGGATGATAGCCACCGCCGGGCGCTTGTCCAGCGCCGCCGGGGTCGGGGGCGTCCTTCCTACACCGTCCGCCGGGCCGACGTTCCCCGTGAATGCGGCGGCGCCGGCGGCCCAGGGGCCGCCGGCGCCGGGCGACACGAGTCCGTCCTAACTAGGCGGTCGGCACCGCCGGCGGCACCGGCTTCACCGCCGGCGACGTCTGGAAGTCGAGCGCGTCGTCCTTGCGGGTCACCGTCACCTTCGACCCTCCCGGAATCTGCCCGCGGAGGATGAACTCGGCGAACGGGTCCTCGAGCAGCCGCTGGATCGCCCGCTTCAGCGGCCGAGCGCCCATGGCCGGATCGAACCCCTTGTCGATGAGCAGGTCGCCCGCTTCGGGAGAGATCTCGAGCTCGATCTCCTGCGCCTTCAGCCGGTCCGAGAACTGCCCGAGCAGGATGTCCACGATCTGCTTCATGTGTTCTCGCGTCAGCGAGTGGAAGACGACCACGTCGTCGATGCGGTTGAGGAACTCGGGGTTGAAGGCCCGCTTGAGCTCGTCCTGCACGGTGCTCTTGATGGCCGAGAACTGCTGGGCGCCCTCCGGCTGCCTGAAGCCCAGGCCCTTTCCGCCGCTGACGATCTGCCGGCCACCCAGGTTCGAGGTCATGATGATGACGGTGTGCTTGAAATCCACCTTGCGCCGCGAGCTGTCCGTGAGCACGCCGTCGTCCAGCACCTGCAGCAGCACGTTGAAGACGTCCGGGTGAGCCTTCTCGACTTCGTCGAGCAGCACCACCGAGTAGGGTTTGCGGCGCACCTTCTCGGTCAGCTGGCCGCCCTCCTCGTATCCCACGTAGCCCGGGGGCGCGCCGACGAGGCGCGAGACCGAGAACTTCTCCATGTACTCCGACATGTCGATGCGGATGAGCGCGTCCTGATCGTCGAACAGGTACGCCGCCAGCGCGCGCGCGAGCTCCGTCTTTCCCACGCCGGTCGGCCCGAGGAAGATGAACGAGCCGATCGGGCGCTTCGGGTCGCGCAGGCCCACGCGATTGCGGCGGACCGCCCGCGAGACGGCGCTCACCGCCTCGTCCTGGCCCACCACGCGCTTGCGCAGCTCCTCCTCCATGCGAAGCAGCTTCTGGCTTTCCGCCTCGGCGAGCTTGACGACCGGGATGCCGGTCATGATCGACAGCACCGACGCGATCATGTCCTCGTCCACCTGCACGGACTGGTCGCGCTTGGATTCGCTCCACGACTTCTTCAGCTCGGTCCGGCGGGCCCGCAGATCCTTTTCGCGGTCCCGCAGCCGGGCGGCCTTCTCGTACTCCTGGCCGCGGATCGCCGCCTCCTTCTCCTTGACCACCTCCTCGAGCTTCTTCTCGAGGTCGTGGATCTCGGAGGGCACCGTGCTCACCGACAGCCGCGCGCGCGCGCAGGACTCGTCGATCACGTCGATCGCCTTGTCCGGGAAATAGCGGTCGTTCATGTAGCGGTCCGCGAGCCGGACCGCCTGCACGATGGCGCCGTCGGTGATCTTCACGCCGTGGTGCGCCTCGTACTTGTCGCGCAGCCCCATGAGGATCTGGATCGTGTCGTCGATGCTCGGCTGGTCCACCATGACCGGCTGGAAGCGCCGTTCGAGGGCGCCGTCCTTCTCGATGTACTTGCGGTATTCGTCGAGCGTGGTGGCGCCGATGCACTGCAGCTCTCCGCGCGCCAGCGCCGGCTTGAGCATGTTCGAGGCGTCGATGGCGCCCTCGGCGCCGCCCGCCCCGACGATGGTGTGCAGCTCGTCGATGAAGATGACCGTGTCCTTGGACTCGCGGATCTCATTCATGACCGACTTGAGCCGCTCCTCGAACTGGCCCCGGTACTTGGTGCCCGCGACCACCGCCGCCAGGTCGAGGGTGACGATGCGCTTGTTCCGGAGCCCCTCCGGCACCTGGCCCGACACGATGCGCTGCGCCAGCCCCTCGGCGATGGCCGTCTTGCCGACGCCGGGCTCGCCGATCAGCACGGGGTTGTTCTTCTTGCGCCTCGACAGCACCTGCACGACGCGCTCGATCTCCTTCTCGCGCCCGATCACCGGATCGAGCTTGCCTTCGCGGGCGAGCTGCGTCAGGTCGCGGCCGAACTGGTTCAGGGCCGGCGTCTCGGCGCGCTCCTCGCCGCGCTCGGCCGAGGCCGAGGACGAAGGCGTGCCGCCCAGCAGCTTGAGCGTCTCCTCGCGGACGCGCTTGCGGTCCACGCCCAGCTCGAGCAGGACCTTCGCCGCGACGCCCTCGCCCTCGCGGATCAGACCGAGCAGCAGGTGCTCGGTGCCGACGTAGTTGTGGCCGAGCGAGCGGGCCTCCTCGACCGCGAGTTCGAGCACGCGCTTGGCGCGCGGCGTGAACGGAATCTCGCCGATCGTCATGGTGCCCCCGGAGGCGCTGACCATGTTCTCGACCTCCTGGCGGATCCGGTCGAGGTCGAGTCCCAGGTTGTTGAGCACGGTGGCGGCGATGCCCTCGCCCTCGCGAATCACGCCGAGGAGCAGGTGCTCCGTGCCGATGTAGTCGTGCTGGAGCCGCGCGGCTTCCTCGCGTGCGAGGTAGATCACCTTGCGAACCCGTTCGGTGAATTTGTCGTGCATGGGGTTTCCGGCTCCCGGCGCTCCGCGCCGCGGCCTCCTCCTTGGCTATCCCTGGGGATTCGCTCCCGACTCGTGGTCGCCGGCGGCAAGCCGTTCGCGCACGAGACGGGCACGGACGATGTTCCGTTCGGCGGGCGACAGCTCCCCACCGTGGGCGCGCTGCAGGTGCGCGGGCTGCGTGAGCACGAGCAGCTCGTTCAGCGTCCGCAGCGGGCACAGGCCGGGCAGGTTCATCGCCACCCCGAGCCGTACCGCGGAGCACAGGTTGATCACCTCGCGCGCATGGATGGACCGGCAGTACCGGAGCGTCCCGTACGCGCGCCACACCTTGTCCTCGATCTGCACCCGGGCGTCGCGCAGCATCCGTTCGCGGGCCCGTTCCTCGGTCTCGATGATCTGCCGTGTCACGCGTTCCAGGCTCTCGATCGAGTCGCGCTCGCTGCGCCCGAGCGTCGTCTGGTTCGAGATCTGGAAGAGGTTGCCCATCACTTCGCTGTGCTCGCCGTACAGGCCGCGAACGTTGAGCCCCACCTGCATCACGCTCTTGAGGACCTGCTGGATCTCCTCGAGCAGCACCAGCGCCGGCAGGTGGATGAGCACCGAGGCGCGCAGGCCGGTGCCCGCGTTCGTCGGGCACGAGGTGAGATAGCCGATTTCTTCCGAGAACGCGAATTCGAGCGACGGATCCAGTTCGTCGTCGGCCCGATCCGCGAGCGACCACGCCTCCGCCAGCTGGAAGCCCGGCGTGAGCGCCTGCAGCCTCAGGTGGTCCTCCTCGTTGATCATCAGCGACAGGCGCGGGTCCGACGCGACGAGGATCCCGCGCGGCCGCGCGCCGTCGCCGAGCTCGTGACTGACGAGATGGCGCTCGACCAGCACCTGGCGCTCGATGGCGGTGCACTCGCTCATCTTCAGCAGCAGGCCGTCCCGCAGAGACGCCGACTGCTGCGCGGCGCTGGTCACGCCCGCCAGCACGCCCTGCAACTGCTCCTCGCGGGCACGGTGCGTGAACGGCACCTCGCGCAGGTTGCGCGCCAGCCGGATGCGCGTGGACAGCACCATCTCGGCATGCGGGCCCTCGCCCAGCAGCCAGGGGCTGGTGGACGTGAACAACTCCTCGAAATCGCGCGGCGCGCTCATGCCGCCCCCGGGGGCGCCGCGTGCGCGGCCTGTTCGGCCTCGAGGCGCCGGATCTCGTCGCGGATCGCCGCCGCCTTTTCGAAGTCCTCGCGCTCGACGGCCCGCTGCAGTTCGTCGTGCAGGCGGTGAATCTGCCTCGTGCGGGTCGCACCCTCGCCGCCGCGGCTGGGGTGCTTGCCGCGATGCCGGGTGTCGCCGTGGATGCGGCGCAACAGCGGCCGAAGCTGGAACTGGAAGGCCGTGTAGCACTCCGCGCAACCCAGCCGGCCCGTCTCCTTGAAGCTCGAATAGAGCATGCCGCAGCGCGGGCACTGGACGTGACCGACCCTTTCCTCGTCGGTCTGGGTCATGGCGTCCACCATGCCGGCCAGCAGGTCGGCGATCTCGAACTTGTGCTGGGTCGCCGCCGCCTGCATGCCCTTTTCCTCGGCGCAACGCTCACACACGTGGATCTCCGACATCTTGTTGTCGTGGATCTCCGTGAAGTGCACGGTCGCCGGGTTCTTGCCGCAGATCTGGCAGAGCATTCGCACCCCCGTCACGCGGCCGGGACGAGCCGGCCCGCCTCGAGCCTCAGCACCTGGTCCGCAGTCGCCGCGAGCCTATCATTGTGCGTCACGACGACAAGCGTTCGATGATGCTCGCGCGCGAGCGACGACAGGAGTTGGTGAAGTTCGGCGGCGGTGTCCGCGTCGAGATTTCCGGTCGGCTCGTCCGCGAGCACGAGCTCGGGCCCGGTCGCGAGCGCGCGCGCCACCGCGACCCTCTGCGCTTCCCCGCCCGAGATCTCCGCCGGCCGGTGCAACCAGCGCTCGCGCAAACCGGCCGCGCCGAGCATCGCGCGCGCGCGCGTCCGCGCGTCCTCGACCGGCGTACCCGCGAGCAGCAGCGGCATCATGACGTTCTCCTCGACGGTGAACTCGGGAAGCAGGTGGTGGAACTGGAACACGAAGCCGATCCGCTCGGCCCGCAGGCGGCAGCGCGCGCTCTCGCCGAGCGACGTCACCTCCGTCCCTCCGAGCCGCAAGGAACCGCCGCTGGCCCGATCGAGCGCCCCGAGGATGTTCAGCAGCGTGGTCTTGCCGGAGCCGGACGCCCCCGTGACAGCCAGAAGCATGCCACGGGTCAGCTCCAGGTCCACCCCCTTGAGGACCTCGAGCGGACCGGTCGGCGATTCGTAGCTCTTTCGCAATCCGCGTGCTACCAGGACAGGACCACTGGATTGATTTGCCGTAGTTGCCGACACTTGCGGGGCTCCCCTCAGGCTGGACTTCAGGTCGTCTTCCGGATCGCCTGGATCGGGTCGATCCGTGAGGCCTGCCAGGCCGGGTACCAGGCCGCGGCCATACATAGGGCAAGGGCGGCCAGAATCACGGCGGCAAAATCGCCAGCCTCGGCCCGCACCGGCAGCTTCTCGATGAAGTAGACGTCTCCCGGCAGGCGGACGATCGGGTAGCGGGCGAGCACCGCGATCAGCGCTCCACCGAGCGCCGTGCCGAGCGCCGTTCCCAGTCCGCCGATCAGCAGCCCTTCCAGCAGGAAGACGCGCAGCACGAGCGCGGGCGCCGCCCCCATGGTCTTGAGCACCCCGATCTCGATCCGCTTCTCCATCACCACCATGAACAACGTGCTCACGATGTTGAAGGCCGCGACCAGCACGATGAGCGCGAGGATCAGGAACATCACCGCCTTCTCGAGCTTCATCCAGGTGAACAGGTTGCGATTGAGTTCGATCCAGTTGTTGGCGCGCAGGTCGTCGCGCCCCGCGGCCGCGAGCAGGCGCTTCGCCATCCGCGGCGCCTCGAACATGTCGGCGAGGCGGACCTCGACGCCGGTCACGCGATCCCCGAGTTCGAAGAAGTCGCGCGCGGCCCCGAGGCTCACGAAGCCGAAACTCGAATCGTAGGTGTACAAGCCCGAGGTGAAGACGCCGACGAGGCGGAATGGCCGCAACCTCGGCGCCCAGCCGAACGCCGATCCGGCGTCCGCGCGCAGCGTTCCGAGCAGCACCACGTCTCCGAGGCTCACCCCGAGCCGGGCGGCCAGCTCCGAGCCCAGGACAATCCCCGGTTCGCCCTGCGGCGTTCGAGCGGGAATCGAGTCGAGCGCCGGGCGGATGTGCGAATCGATCGTCGTCACCGCGCGCTCGGCCGCCAGGTCCACGCCTTTGACGACCAGCCCCTCCGTGACGCCGTCGCGGAACAGCATCGCCTTGGCGTACGTGAACGGCGCCACGCCGGTGACGCCGGGCACCCGCCGCATGCGGGCCGCGAGGCTGTCGGCATCGCCGACCCCCGCGGTGTTCGCGCCGAGCAGCACGACATGCGCGTCGGTGCCGGCGATGCGCGTCTGGATCTCGTTCTCGAAGCCGTTCATCACCGCCAGGACCGTGAGCAGCGCCGTCACCCCCAGCGCGACGCCGGCGATCGAGATGCCGGTCAGGAGCGTGACGAACCCGCTCCGCGGCCGGCTGCGCAGGTAGCGCGCCGCGATCCACAGCGGCAGGTTCACCCGGAGACGGCTCCCTCCCCGTCCTCCGCGGGCTCCTCGTCCGAGTCGGCGACCGGCCGGCCCTCTTCGGGACGCAGCTGCGGGAACAGCACGACGTCGCGGATCGAGCGCGAGTCGGTCGCCAGCATCACCAGCCGGTCGATGCCGATGCCGACGCCGCCGGTCGGAGGCATGCCGTACTCGAGCGCCCGCAGGTAGTCCTCGTCGAGCGCCTGCGCCTCCTCGTCCCCGCGCTCGCGGGCCCGCACCTGCGCCTCGAACGCTCGGCGCTGGGCGTCCGGATCGTTCTGCTCGCTGAACGCGTTGGCCAGTTCCATCCCGGCCGCGAACAGCTCGAAGCGCTCGACGACCGCCGGGTTCGCGCGGCTCACGCGCGCGAGCGGGGAGGTCTCGAGCGGAAAGTCCACGACGAACGCGGCGTCCTGAAGCCCGGGCTGGACGAGGGCCGAGAACAGCTCGTCGAGCATGCCGCCCGCGCCCGTGCCCGCCCGGGGATGCAGGCTGTGCCGCTCGACGTGCCGGGCCAGCGTCCGCTCGTCGAGCGAATGAACGCTCTCGCCGACCTTCTCGCTGACCGCGTCGAGCATCGAGACGCGCGGCCACGGGGGCGTGAAGTCGAGGATCCGACCCTGGTGGGCGACCTTGAGCGTCCCGCACGCCGCCTGCAGCGCGTCGCAGACCAGGGCCTCGGTCAGGTCCATCATCTCGTGCACGTCGGCGAAGGCCTGGTAGTACTCGAGCAGCGTGAACTCGGGATTGTGCGACCGGTCCATGCCTTCGTTGCGGAAGTTCCGGGAGAACTCGTAGACACGGTCGAGCCCGCCGACGATCAGGCGCTTCAGGTAGAGCTCGTTGGAGATCCGCAGGTAGAGGTCCACGTCGAGGGCGTTGTGGTGCGTCACGAACGGCCGCGCGAACGCCCCGCCGTAGAGCGGCTGAAGCACGGGCGTCTCGACCTCGAGGTAGGCACGCGAGTCGAGGAACGCGCGGATCCGCGAGGTGAGCGCCGCGCGCCGGCGGAACACCTCCCGCACCTCGAGGTTGACGAACAGGTCGGCGTAGCGCTGGCGGTAGCGCGTCTCGGGGTCGGTCAGTCCATGCCACTTCTCGGGCAGCGGCCGGATGGACTTGGCGAGCAGTTCGATCGCGTCGGCGCGCACCGTGATCTCGCCCGTGCGCGTGCGGAAGAGCGGACCTTCGATTCCCACCCAGTCGCCTACGTCGAGCAGCTCGAAGCGCCGGTACTGCTCGCCCAGCACGTCACTCTTGAAGTAGGCCTGCACGCGACCGGTGTGGTCCAGCAGGTGGGCGAATCCGGCCTTGCCGTGGCCGCGCATCGTCATGATGCGCCCCGCCACCCGCACCCGCTCGCCGTACTCGGCGGTCACGGCGTCGCCGCGCGCCTGCAGCTGCGCGGCGTGGTGCGTGACGTCGAAGCGGTAGGCGTAGGGCTCGCAGCCGATCGCCTTCCAGGCGGCGATCTTGGCGCGGCGCTGCTCCATCAGCATCGCGAGCGACATGCGGGGCATCCTTCGCGGGGTCGAAACCGGCGCGCCGGGCGCGCGTGAATCGGCGACTCTAGGAAGGCGCGCGCGCGGGTGTCAACCGCGCGACCACCGCGCGGGCCGGACGTGCGTCCGCCGGTGCGGGGCGCGGCCCGCCGATCCGGCGCGGGAGACTACCCGGTCGCGCCGCTCGGGCTGCGCCGCAGGTTCTCGAGCGACAGCTTGGTCGTGGTCGGATCCACGGGCACCGGGTACTGGCCCGTGAAGCAGGCCCGGCAGAAGTTGCGCGGCTCGGCCTCGCACGACAGCATGCCCTCGAGCGACAGGTAGCCCAGCGACTCGACTCCGAGGTAGTCGCGGATCTCCTCGACGCTCTTGAGCGCGCCGATCAGCTCGCGCCGGCTCGGGGTGTCGATGCCGTAGAAGCACGGGTGGGTGACCGGCGGCGAGCCGACGCGGAAATGCACCTCGCGCGCGCCGGCGCGCTTGAGAAGCCGGACCAGCTTGCGGCTGGTGGTGCCCCGCACGATCGAATCGTCCACCACGACCACGCGCCGACCCTCGAGCACTTCCCGCACCGGGTTGAACTTGACCCGGACGCCGAAGTCGCGCCCCGCCTGCAACGGCTGGATGAACGTTCGTCCGACGTAGTGGTTGCGGATCAGGCCGAGCTCGTAACGAAGGCCCGACTCCTCGCTGTATCCGAGCGCGATCGAGTTGCTCGAGTCCGGCACCGAGAGGACGAGGTCGGCGTCGGCCGGGTGCTCGCGCGCCAGCTGGTGACCGAGCCGGCGCCGGACGCGGTCCACCCCCGAGCCGAACACCCGGCTGTCGGGCCGCGAGAAGTAGATGTGCTCGAAGACGCAGTGCTGGAGCGGCTGCGCGGACGGCAGGACCTGGCGGCTGCGCACCCCCTGCGGGTCGATCGTCACCATCTCCCCGGGCTGGATCTCGCGCAGGAAGTCGGCGCCGACCAGGTCGAGCGCGCAGGTCTCGCTGGCCACGACGTAACCGTCGCCCAGCCGCCCGAGGCACAGCGGCCGGAAGCCGTGCGGGTCGCGCAGGGCGATCACCGACTCGCGGGTCAGCACGACCAGCGAGTAGGCTCCCCGCACCTGCCGGGCCGCCTCGGCGAGGGCGTCCTCGACCGAGTCGAGCTGCGAGAGCGCCACCAGGTGCAGGAAGACCTCGGAGTCCAGCGTCGTCTGGAAGATCGAGCCCGACTCCTCGAGCCCCTGACGCAGTTCGCGGGCGTTGGTGAGGTTGCCGTTGTGGCCCAGCGCCAGCTCGCCGCCGCGATAAACGACCCGCAGCGGCTGCGTGTTCTCGAGCGTCAGCCCGCCCGAGGTCGAGTAGCGGTTGTGACCGATCGCCATCTGGCCCGTCAGCTGCGCGAGGCCCGCGTGGCGGTACACGTCGGCGACGAGCCCGATGCCCTTGCGCACCTGGAACGCTCCGTCGTCGCCGCAGGCGACGACGCCCGTCGCCTCCTGACCGCGATGCTGAAGCGCGTGCAGGCCGAGTGCCGTGAGCTCCGCGGCCCGCGGCACACCCACCGCGCCGAACACGCCGCACTCCTCCCTCCACGACTTCGCCGCCGGCAGATCGCTCATGGCCTCCCCTTTCTCCCGCCGCGCCCGGCAGGGCCCCGGCGGGCGCCGGGCCAGTGCTCGAGCGAGGGCGGACCCGTGACCACGTCCACGTCCTGCGAATGCGGATTCGCGAACAGACCCGAGAGCCGTCCGCGCGTCACCGCCAGCGCGCCGCCGAGCGCGGCAGCGTCCGCCCCCGGATCGAAGCGCATCACCCACGCCACGCCCTCACGCACCTCGACGCGCGTGCCGGTTTCGTGGCGCCACCAGCGTTCGGCGGCCGCCCGCCGGTCCCCGCCGCGCTCGACGACCACCGCGACGGCTTCGCCGGCCTGGACCGGCGAAGGCTCCGCGGAAGAGCAGCGCACCACGCACCGTTCCTTGCTTGGATTGTAGAACTGCGTCGAGCGGTGCAGAAGGTCCGCCATCACCTCCGGCGCCGGCAGGGCGCCGCGCAGTTCGAAGACCCGGAAGCGCCGCAGGCCGCGCAGGGATTTCGCGGCCTCCAGCCGTTCGCAGGCGACGGTGAACGCGCTCGCGGCCTCGGGGTCGTCGGCCCGGAGCGCGATCCAGGCCTGCGCGATCCGCCGCCCCGGGGTCGTGCTCATGCCTGCTCCAGGAAGGCGCGCAGTCCAAGGAACGGCCCGGTTCCGGGCGCGTCCGCGAACGCGAGCGCGCCGCCTCGCGAGAGCGCCTCGCGCTGGCGGCGGCCCCACTCGCCACCGGTGGTGCGCGCGATCGCACCCAGGTCGAGCGTGCGCTCGGGATGCGGCATCATCGCCAGCACGTTGCCGGCCGGGTTGCAGATCGCGGCCGCCGCCTGCTCGGCGCCGTTCGGGTTGTCGGGAAACGCTTCCGCAGGCACCCCGGCGGCGGACGCGTAGCGCAGCGGCACCTGGCCCGCGGACAGCAGCGCCGCGACCGCGCCCCGCCGCCGGGAGACGAACCGGCCCTCGCCGTGCGCGACCGGGAGCGGCAACAGGGTTCCCGGTTCGAGGTGTCGGAGGAACAGGCACGGCGACGCCTCGACCCTGCAGGTCACCCAGCGGGTGTAGTAGCCCGAGCGTGCGGGCATGCGGTTGGCGGCCAGCGCCACCTCGACCGCGCCCCCTCCCGGCACCAGCCCCGCTTCCACCAGCACCTGCGCGCCGTTGCAGATCCCGAGCACCGGACGGCCGGCTTCGGCGCGTTCGGCCAGCACGCCGACCAGCGGATCCTTGGCCGCGAGCACGCCGGCGCGCACGCGGTCCTGGTACGAGAAGCCGCCCGGCAGCACGTAGGCCTCGAACGACCGCAGTTCCCCGGCGGGGCGCGTCCAGCGGAAGACGCTGGCTCCCAGCCCGGCGCGTTCGAGCGCGCGAACCGTTTCGGCCTCGCAGTTGACGCCGGGGAACTGGATCACGGCGACGCGCGCGCCGCTCACACGCCCTCCTCGTTCCAGCGCCGGCGCAGGCCCGACGCAGAGGCTTCCGCCAGCTCCTGCACGGTCCAGCGCACCTGCTCGCCGCCCGGCAGCAGGACGCGCGCGAGCGGCTGCGCCGTCACCGTCCCGACCGGCCAGGCCACCAGCCCGTGCTCGCGCGACGCCTGCGAGAGCCGCGGCAGACGGTCGAAGCCCACCTCGTAGAGGATCGCCGGGCGCTCCGAGAAGAGCGCGACCGCCGGTTCGACTTCGAGCGGGTCGAGGTTCACCTCCACTCCGAGCGCTGCGCCTTCGCGGGCGCCGAGCGCCATCTCGACGAGCGCCACCGCGAGGCCCCCGTCGGAGACGTCGTGCGCCGCCGAGGCCCACCGCCCTTCGGCGACGGCCACCGCGAACGCCTGCAGGCGCGCTTCGTGCTCGAGGCTCAGCGCCGGCGGTGGGCCCTCGCGCTCGCGAAGCACCTCCCGCCGGTACGTCGAGCCCTCCAGGCCGTCGCGCGGTTCGCCCACCAGCACCAGCACATCGCCGGACTGCTGCAGCCCGAGCCCGAGCGCGCCGCTGACGTCGCCGAGCACGCCCGCGCACATCACGATCGGCGAAGGTGGAATGGCCCGTGCCCCGACCTGGTTGTAGAGGCTCACGTTTCCGCTCACGAACGGCAGCGCCGCGCCGGCGGAGGCCAGCGAACCGAGTGCGCGCGCGGCCTCGGCGAGGCCGTCGATCGCCTCCTCGAGGTCGCCCATGACCTCCGGGTCCTCGGGGTGCCCGAAGTTCAGGCAGTCGGTGAGCGCCCAGGGACGCGCGCCGACGACCGCGCAGTTGCGCGCGGCTTCGGCGACGGCGTGGCGCGCGCCCAGCGCGGGGTCGCCGGCGCACCAGAACGGGTTGCCCGCGACCGCGAACGCCAGTCCGAGCGGGCGGTCCGGGTGACAGCGAAGCACCACCGCGTCGCCCTCGCCCGGGCGCAGCCAGGTGCGGCCCTGCACCTCGGAGTCGTAGTGACGGAACAGGTGCGCTCGCGAGCCGACGTGGTCGCCCTTGAGCATCGCGAGCAGCGCCGCGCGCACGTCGGTGGCGCGGCGGCGGGATCTCGTCGTCGGGCGCCGCGGGCGCCGCCGCGCCGGCCGCTCGATGCGCCGTCCCGTCGTGATCGCCCCGGCGTCGCAGTCCACGAGCGTCGCGCCCTGCCAGGTCACGTGGTAGCGCGAGCCCGGCGTCGCCCTGCCGATGACCCGCGCCCCGGCTCCAGGATGCACCCGGGCGAGCGCGAAATCGTCGTTGTAGATCGCGAGCAGCTGCGGCGCGAACGCTTCCGGCACCACCCAGCAGTAGCGCTCCTGCGTCTCGGCGCACAGCAGCACTTCCGGCGGCAGCGCGCGCTCGACGCGGTGCGCCAGATCGAGCGCGATCTCGGCCCCGCACCCGCCGGCCGCCGCCAGCTCGCTGGTCGCGCAGGCGATCCCGCCGGCCCCGAGGTCCTTGAAGCCGCAGGGGACGTCCGCCTCGCGGATCCGCCGGAACGCCTCGTACGTCGCGACGTTGAGCACGCGCTTGAGGAACGGGTCGGGCAGCTGCACCGCGCCGCGCTGGTCGCGCTCGTCCAGCTCGCCGGACGCGAACGCCGCCCCGCCGAAGCCGCTCTCGTCGGTCGGCTTGCCGACCAGCACGAACGCCCACGGCCCGGGCCCTTCGGGCACCCGCGAGCGAAGCACGCCGCCGGCCGGGGCGAGTCCGATCGCCATGGCGTTGACGAGACAGTTCGTGTCGAAGCCGCCGTCGAAGACCGTGTCGCCGCCCAGGTTCGGAACCCCGAGCGCGTTGCCGTACTCGGCGATGCCCCGCACGGCGCCGCGCATCACGTCGCGCACGTGCACGTCGCCGCGCGGATCGCCGAAGCGCAGCGCGTCGAGCACCCCGACCACCTCGGCGCCCATGCAGACGATGTCGCGCACGATCCCGCCGATGCCGGTCGCCGCGCCCTCGACCGGGAGCAACTGGCTCGGATGGTTGTGGCTCTCGTGTCCGAGCACGAGCACGGTGTCCGCGCAGGGCTCGGGCAGAGACACCACGCCGGCGTCCTCGCCCGGGCCGATCACGACCTGCGGGGCCTGCGTCGGCAGTCGCTTGAGCAGGTGGCGCGTGGACTTGTACGAACAGTGCTCGCTCCACAGGATGCCGAACAGCACCGCTTCGGCCCAGCTCGGCGCACGACCGAGCAATTGCCCGAGCAGTGTCACCTCCTCGGGATCGAGCACGACCCCGCGTGCGCGCAGCCGGGCCGAGACCGACGCCGGCTCGGCCGCTTCCTCGAGCGTCCATGCCGCCGTGCCCGCAGCGGTCACCACCGTCACGCGAGCGGCTCCTCGGCGCGCGCGAAGATCGTCTCGACGCTGCGCAGGAAATGATCGAGGTCGAAGCACGCCGCCAGCTTTCGCGCGTCGAGCTTCGCGGTCACCCGCGGGTCGTGCTCGAGCCCTTCGCGGAACGGCGTCCCGCCGTCGGCCGCCGCCAGCGCGTGCTGCTGGACGATCCGGTAGGCGTCGTCCCGCGGCAGGCCCGCCTCGGTCAGCGCGAGCAGCACGCGCTGCGAAAACACCAGCCCGCCCCCCGCTTCGAGGTTCGCCCGCATCCGCTCCGGGTGCACCCGCAGGCCTTCCAGAACGCCGGCCAGATCGCTGGCCATGAAGTGCAGGACGAGGAAGGCATCGGGCAGGATCACGCGCTCGACGGAGGAGTGACTGATGTCCCGCTCGTGCCACAGCGCCTGGTTCTCGAAGGCCGCCAGCGCATAGCCGCGCAGCAGGCGCGCCAGGCCGCACACGCGCTCGCAGCGCACCGGGTTGCGCTTGTGCGGCATCGCCGAGGAGCCCTTCTGCTTCTCGCCGAAGGGCTCCTCGGCCTCGCGGACCTCGGTGCGCATCAGGTGCCGGATCTCGAGCCCCACCTTGTCGAGCGTTCCGCCGGTCACCGCCAGGGCCGCGAGCAGCGCCGCGTGACGATCGCGCTGCACGACCTGGTTCGCGACCGGTTCGGGGACCAGGCCCAGGGACTCGAGCGCCCGCTTCTCGATCGCGGCGTCGAGGTGGACGAGCGTGCCCACCGCGCCGCTGAACTTGCCCGCCGAGCACTCCTCGAGCCCCGTCTGCACGCGGTCCAGGTCCCGGCCCAGCTCCTCGCACCACAGCAGGGCCTTGAGGCCGAAGGTGATGGGCTCGGCGTGCACGCCGTGGCTGCGGCCGACCATCGCGGTGCGCCGGTGCGTCTGCGCCAGCGTCCAGGCCGCGCGCCGCAGCCGCGCGAGCGCCGGCACCAGCACGCGGCCCGCCTCCTGGATCTGCAGCGCCAGCGCCGTGTCCACCAGATCCGACGAGGTCATGCCCGCGTGCAGATGACGGGCGTCGTCCCCGACGGTCTCGGCCACCATGGACAGGAAGGCGATGACGTCGTGCTGGACCTCCGCCTCGATCCGGTTCATGCGTGCCTGGTCGAGCCTCGCCTTCGCGCGCACGCGCGACGCCACGCCGGCCGGCACCGCGCCGGCGGCTTCGCGAGCCTCGGTCGCGGCCAGCTCGACCCGCAGCCAGAGGTCCAGCCGGTGCGCGTCGCTCCAGACCGCGGCCATCTCGGGCAGCGAATAGCGTTCGATCATCTCAGCGCGGGGCCTCCTCGAGCGGCACGCGCAGGGTCATCGGCCGGCCGTCCCGCTCGATCTCGAGCACCAGGTCGTCGCCCACCCGCGCGCCGTAGATGCTGGCCTGCACGTCGTCCACCGTGTTCGTGATCCGCCCGTTGACGCGCCGGATGCGGTCCCCGGGCCGCACGCCCGTGCGCGCCGCGGGTCCCGCCGGGTCCACGCGCGTCACCACCAGGCCGGCCACGTCGCTCCAGCCGAGCCGGCGGGCGAGCAACTCGGTGACCGGCTGGACCTGCATGCCGGGCCACGCCTGTCGCACGCGCCCGTAGCGGCGAATTTCCGCGAGCAGCGACTTCGCCATGTTGATCGGGATCGCGAACCCGAGTCCGATCGAACCGCCTCCCGAGGTGAAGATGAAGGTGTTGATGCCGATCACCTCGCCGTCGCCGTTGACCAGCGCACCGCCGCTGTTGCCGGGATTGATGGCGGCGTCGGTCTGGATCATGTTCTTGTAGATGCCGGTCCCGCCCCCGCTCGCGTCGGTCGCCTCGCTCTTGATGTCGCGACGGGTGGCGCTGATGACGCCGGCGGTGACCGTCGGTTGCGTGTCTTCGAGCAGCATCCCGAACGGGTTCCCGATGGCGATCGCCCACTCGCCCACCACCAGCGAGTCGCTGTTCCCGAGCACCGCGCTCGGCAACTTCGTCCCGTCGATCTTGAGCACGGCGAGGTCGTAGACGGGCGAATCGCCGAGCACCTTCGCGCCGAAGCTCCGGCCGTCGGGCAGGGTGACCTTGATCTCGTCGGCCTGGCGGATGACGTGCGAGTTCGTCAGCACGATCCCCGACGGATCCACGATCACGCCCGAGCCCATGCTCGGCACCTTCTGGCGGTATTCGCTGCGCGGGAAGAAGCGGTCGAAGAACTCGTCGTGCATCATGCCGCCGAACGGATCGGTGCGCACCACGCGCGTCTGCACGACGCCGACCGTGACCACCGCCGGGCTGACGCGCTGCGCGGCGACGACGATCGCCGAGCGGCGCGAATCCCCGGGATCGCCCGGCTTCGCCCCCGCGAGCGCCGCGGCGAACAGGATCGCGGCCGCGATCGGCAGCGCCGCGAGCCGGCCCGGAACGCGCGGAGTGCGCGGCGGCGGGGTCATGCCGCGAGCCCTCCCTCGTTCCCGTACTCCACCTCCTCGAGGCACAGGCCGCGCGCGGGCGCGGTGCCCGCGCCGCGCGCACGGTCGTGCGAGGCGAGCACCTCGGCCATGTGCGCGGCCGGGTCCGCGAGCGAGGCGGCGCGCAGCGCGGTCGCCACGACGTTGCGGACCATGTGGTACAGGAAGTGGTCGGCCTTCACCTCGAAACGCCAGCCGCCCTCGCAACGCTCCCAGCGCGCGAGCCGGACGTCGCACTCCGGGCGGACCGGGGAACTTCCGGCCGCCTCGAAGGCCCGGCAGTCGTGCCGACCGATCAGCGGCGCGACCGCGCGGTTCAGCGCCTCGCCGTCGAGCGGCTTCATCGGCCACCAGGCGAAGCGCCCGAGCAGCAGGTCGTCGGACTCCAGCAGGCGGTACGCGTAGCGGCGCGCTCGCGCGGAGTGGCGGGCATGAAAGGTCTCGTCCGCCTCGCGCGCCTCGACGAGTCGCACGTCGCCGGGCAGCTCGCGGCCCGCGAGCGCCGCCACCGCCCGCGCCGGGAGGTTCGTCCCGGCGCGGAACGAGGCCACCTGCCCGCGCGCGTGCACGCCCGCATCGGTGCGGCCCGCGCCGTTCACGGTCACCGGTTCGCCCCCGAGAACCTTCGTCAGCGCCTGCTCGAGTTCGCCCTGGACGGTGCGCAATCCGACCTGGCGCTGCCAGCCGTGGAAATCCGTTCCGTCGTACGCCACCGTCATGCGGAACGTCCGCGTCCCGATCACCGCGCGACCGCCGAAAGGCCCAGCCAGCGCTCGGCGATCTGCACCGCGTTGAGCGCCGCTCCCTTGCGCAGGTTGTCCGAGACGACGAAGAAGGCGAGCGTGTTCGGCTCCGCGAGATCGGTGCGCGCGCGCCCCACCACCACCGGGTCGCGTCCCGCAACGTCGATCGGCATCGGGTAGCGCGCGGCGGCCGGATCGTCGGCGACCTCGATTCCGGGAAAGGCCTTCCACGCCGCGCGCGCCGCGACCGGATCCACCGGCCGGTCGAACGTCGCGTGCACCGCCGCGCTGTGCCCGATCCGCACCGGCACGCGCACCGCCGTGACGCTGACCGGCAGGTCGCGATGCGCGAGAATCTTGCGCGTCTCCCAGACGACTTTCATCTCCTCGCGCGTGTAGCCGTTGTCCTCGAACGCATCGATGTGCGGAACACAGTTGAGCGCGAAGGGCGGACGCCCGTCGGCAAGGCGCGGCGGCGCGCCTCCGCCCGCGGCCGCGCGCATGCCCGCCTCGAGATCCTCGAGCGCGGCGCTGCCGGCCCCGGACACCGACTGGTAGGTCGCGACCACCAGCCGGCGCAGTTCCCCGAGCGCTTCGAGCGGCTTGAGGGCGACGACGATCGGCGCCGCCGAACAGTTCGGGTTCGCGACCAGCGTCGGCCGCGAATCGAGCAGCGAGCCGTTCACCTCGGGCACGACCAGCGGGACCGCGTCGTCGTAACGGTACGCGCTGCTGTTGTCGATGACGCACGCTCCCGCGGCGCGCGCGATCGGCGCCCACTGCCGGGCGATCGCGTTCTTGACCGCGAACAGCGCGATCTCGACGCGAACGAACGCCGACTCGGACACGGGTTCGACGGGCACGGGCCGGCCGCGGAATTCCACCGTGCGTCCGGCGTGGCGGGGGCTCGCGAGCAATCGCACGCGCTCGAGCGGAAAGTTCCGCTCCTCGAGGACGGCGAGCATGGTCCGGCCGACGAGGCCGGAGGCGCCGAGAATGGCGACGGTGCGACTCAAGCGTTCCTCCGGGTGCTCCGCGTCTCTGCGCGGACGGGTCCAGGAGCCTTCACGGAACCTGCGGCGGGACCGGACCGGTTCGCGTCAGGCCCCGGCGGGTGAAAGTCGATGGCGGCAATCTAGAGGCCGCCTTTCGGGGTGTCAACGCCCGGCGCCGGCGCCGGCCGCGCGCCGGCGGCGAACGAACACGAGCAGCAGCGTCGCGAGCAGCGCGAGCGCTCCCGGCCAGTCCCCGAAGCGCGTCCACGGCGTCCGGCCGGCCCGCGCCCCGGGAACGGAGGCGCGCAGCACGCCCGGCTCGAACACCGGCAGTCGCGCGCGCACGCGACCGTCGGGACCGATCACCTCGGTGAGTCCGGTGTTCGCGCAGCGCAGCAGCGGCACGCCGTTCTCGACCGCGCGGAACGGCGCCATCGCCGCATGCTGGTAGAGCGCGGCGCTGTTGCCGAACCATTCGTCGTTGGTGATGTTGACGAGCATGCGCGAGCCGGCACGGACGTCCTCGCGCGCGAGGTCCGGAAAGATGGACTCGAAGCAGATCAGGCACGAGAACTTCCCGCCCGGACCCTCGAACAGCACCGTGCCGCGCCCGGGCTCCCATTCGGCCTGCCCGAGGTCGAGCTTTCCGAGCGCGGGCACCAGCCACTGGAAGGGCATGCGTTCGCCGAACGGCACGAGGTGCCGTTTCGCGTAGCGCGCCGAGAGCGAGCCGTCGGGCCGCCACAGGCCCGCGGCGTTCCACGCCAGCGTCCGCCCGTCCGGACCGCGGCTCGCGTCCGCGAAACCCGTGAACACCGGCACCCCGCGGCTCGACGCCCAGTCCGCCACCTCGAGGGATTGGTCCACCTGCAGCCGCAGGTAACTGCCGGTCGCCGTCTCCGGCCAGACGACGAGCTGCGGAGCTTCGCTGCCTGGAGGCGCGAACGCCGAATCGGACAGCGCCAGGAAGGTTCTCAGGATCTGCTCCTGGTGGGTGCCCGCCCACTTGATCGCCCCCGGGATGTTTCCCTGCACGAGCGCGACCCTCGGCGAGCCCGGGCCCGTGCGGGGCGACGCTCCCTGCAGCGCGCCTCCGGCGAGCAGCCCGCCCGCGAGCAGCGCCACGAACGCCAGCAGAGCCCGCCGGCTCCGGCGCGCCCGGGCTTCGGCGGCGACGGCGTTGAGCGCCAGAACCCAGAGCGTGACGAGCGTCACGCTCCCCGCCGCGGCGAGCCCCAGCGACGGCAGCGCGTGCTGCGTGTAGCCGGGCTGGAACCAGGGAAAGCCGAGTTCGCCCGAGCCGCGAAGTTCCTCGACGAGCAGCATCACCGGCACGAACGTCCAGCGCGCCGCGACACCGGAGCGCCGCGCGAGCACGCCCGCCAGCAGGATCGCCAGCGCCCAGAAGTTCGCGAGGTAGGCGCCGGCCAGCAGCCAGCCGAGGTACTTGAGCCACGGCACCGTCAGCGCGACGTCGGCGAGCAGCGCGATCCAGTGCGTTCCGGTCAGGAAGAAGGCGAACCCGCCGAGCCAGCCGAGCGCGTAGAGCGAGCGCGGCGAGGCGCCCGCGGCGACGCGCCTCTCGAGGGCCGCGATCAGCGGCACGAACGCCACCCAGGCCAGTCCGCCGAGCGGCAGGGGCAGGAACGCCGCGCCGAGCACGAGGCCCGACGCGGCGGCGAGCGCGAGGTCGGTGCGCGCCGGGGTCACCCGCCGCCGACCTTCACTTCCCTGCCGAGCTCGGCGCTGCGATAGACCGCGTCCATCAGCTCCATCACGGTGAGGATCTCTTCCGCCCCACCCATCACCCGGCTCGAGCCGCGCAGCGCTTCGGCGAAGTGCGCGACCTGCGCCTCCATGGACTGCCGATACTGGTTCCTCGAGGTCTCGAGCTCCGGCGTGACGTTGACGAGCGAGCCGTGCATGCCCTTGTGCACGCGGAACGGGTTGAGCAGCGCCGCGCCGCCCGCCCCGAACAGGTTGAGGTAGGCGAAGTCCTTCTCCATGAGCAGGCCCCACGTCAGCTCGAGCGTCAGGGTCGCGCCGTTCGAGAGACGGAAGAACGCGGTCGCGCTGTCCTCGACCTCGTCCTTGCGGCTGCGGTGCACGCTGGCGGTGACCGACTCCACCTCCGGCTGGCCCAGAACCCAGAGCGCGAGATCGAGCATGTGGAAGCCCAGGTCGAGCACCACGCCGCCTCCCGACTCGCGCTTCGTGCTGCGCCACTCGTCCGAGTCCCACTCCGTCTTCTGCCGCAGCCAGCCCGCCTTGGCGAGGAACACCCTGCCGAGATCGCCCTTGTCCACGAACCGGCGCAGCAACTGGGCGTCCGGCCGGAAGCGGTGCTGCACGGCGCACATCAGGAGCCGGTCGGCCTTCTTCGCCGCCTTCACCATGCTCGCGGCTTCGGAGCCGTTGCGAGCCAGCGGTCGCTCGCACAGGACATGCTTTCCCGCCTCGAGCGCGGCGATCGCCATCGGCGCGTGCAGGTAGTTCGGCGTGCAGACGTCCACCGCGTCGAGGTCGTCGCGATCGAGCAGGAGCTCGATGCGGTCGCCGCTCACCGGGATGCCGAACTTCTGCGCGACCCGGTGGGCCTTTTCGGCGTCGCGATCCACGAGCCCGACCAGTTCGAGGCCCCCGACCTTCATGAGGGCCGGGATGTGGTTGACCTGCGCGGTTCCGCCGACGCCCACCAGCCCGATCTTCAGGTTCTTCCTGGCCACGCGACCTCCCGATTCCGTGGGCGAGGGTGCCTGCCGCGGCTCGCGCGGGCCCGCGCAGGACCGGCGCGGAACCTAGTCAGCACCCGTGCCAGCGTCAAGCACCGCGACCGACAGGCCGAAGCGTCGCAGCTTCTTGAGCAGGCCCTGGCGCGAAAGCCCGAGCGCGCGAGCGGCCTGCGTCTTGTTGCCGTGCGTGCGACGGAGCATCTCGCGCAGTCGGCGCTCCTCGAGTGCACGGGTCTCGGCGTGCAGCCCGGCGCCCTCGGCGACGGCGTCGGCGAGCGTCAGCTCGGGCCAGTGCGCGGAGGTCACCATCCCGCGCGCGCCGGCGACACGCACCGCGAACTGGCAGGCGTTGGCCAGCTCGCGCACGTTGCCGGGCCACGCGTAACGCTGCATCCATTCGGCCAGCGCCGGGTCCATGGCCGGGGCCTCGCGCCCCTCGAGCGCGGCCGCGGCGTGCAGGAAATGCCGCGCGAGCAGCAGCACGTCGCGGCCGCGCTCGCGAAGCGGCGGCAGCCGCAGCCGCACGGCGTTGAGGCGAAAGAGCAGGTCGGCCCGGAACGTGCCTGTGCGCACGCAGGTCTCCAGCGAGCGGTGCGTCGCCGAGACCACGCGCACGTCCACGCGTCTCAGGCGCGTGTCGCCGACGCGCCGTGCCTCTCCTTCCTGCAGCACCCGCAACAGCTTCGTCTGCAGCAACGGGCTCGCGTCCCCGATCTCGTCGAGAAACAGCGTGCCGCGCTCGGCCGCGTCGAACAGTCCCTCGCGGTCGGCCACCGCGCCGGTGAACGCCCCGCGCGCGTGCCCGAAGAGCTCGCTCTCGATCAGGCTGTCGGGCGTCGCCCCGCAGTTGTGAGCGACGAACCCGTGCCCGGCACGCGGGCTGAACGCGTGCAGCGCGCGCGCGACCAGTTCCTTGCCCGATCCCGTTTCGCCGATCAGCAGCACCGGCAGTCCGCTGCCCGCCACCGCCGGCAGGCGCCCGACCAGCTCGCGCCAGGCCGGCGAATCGCCGATCAGCTCGGGGGCCGCCGCCTCGCGTCCCGACGCCACCCGCTCCCGTCCCCTCTCCATCCGCCACCTCCTCCTCACCACGTCCCGCGGGGGCGATGCGATCGATCAGGGGGCCTGCCACTCCACGCCGCGCGGGCCGGCCTCGATCCGGCCGATCTCCCACGCGGATTCGCCGGCGGCGCCCAGCGCCGCTCCCAGCGCGTCGGCATCGCCCGGCGCCGACACGGCGAGCATGCCGATGCCGAGGTTGAGCGACGCGCGCGCGTCGTCCTCGGGCACGCCGCCGGTGCGCACCAGCCACTCGAACAGCGCCGGCCGCGGCCACGCGCCCGCGCGCACGACCGCACGGCAACCCTCCGGAAGCACGCGGACGAGGTTGCCCGAGATACCGCCGCCGGTCACGTGCGCCAGCGCGCGCACGCGGCTCTCCGCCAGCAACGGCGACAGCGCGCGTCCATACCAGCGATGCGGCGCGAGCAGCGCGTCGCCGACGCTCTCGCCCGCGCCCCCGGGCAGGCGCGAGTCCAGCCCCAGCCCCGAGCCGGCGAGCACCCGGCGGGCGAGCGAATAACCGTTGGTGTGCAGCCCGTTGCCGGCGATGCCGAACAGCCGGTCGCCGGGGCGCACGCGCGAGCCGTCGAGCAGCGCACCCGGCGCGACCGCGCCGATCATGCAGCCGGCGACGTCCACGACGCCCGGCAGGTACGTGTCGGGCATCTCGGCCGTCTCTCCGCCCAGCAGCACCGCGCCGACTTCGCGGCACGCGCGCGCGAGGCCGCGCACCGCCGCCAGGACGACGGCGGGGTCGAGACGCGCCTGCGCGATGTAGTCGAGAAACGCGACCGGCCTCGCGCCGTGCACCAGCAGGTCGTTGGCGCCGTGGAAAACGAGGTCGGCGGCCGCGTCCTCCACGCGCCCGGCCGCGAGCGCGAGGTGCAGCTTGGTGCCGACCCCGTCCATGGTCGCGGCGACCAGCGGCGCTCCGCTCTCCCACGCCATCACGCCGGCGAAGCCGCCGACCAGCGGCGCGACGCCCGGGTGCCAGGTCGAGCGGATCTCGCGGACCACCTCGTCCTTGATCGCGTCCGAGCGCGACAGGTCCACGCCCGCGTCGCGGTAGCGCATCAGCCCCCCGCCCGGGTCCTGAGCCGCAACAGCTGCAGGTCCTCGCTGCTCGGGCTGGGCACGAGCGGGAACTGTCCCGCGCGGTGCAGGCGAAGCAGGCAGCCGACGACCTCGGCGTCGAACTGCGTGCCCGCCCCGCGCTCGAGCTCGCCCAGGGCCGCCTCCAGCGGCAGCGCCCGCCGGTAGGGCCGGTCGGAAGTCATCGCGTCGAACGCGTCGGCCACGTTCAGGATGCGCGCTCCGACGGGCACGTCCTGCGAACGCAGGCCGAACGGATAGCCCTGGCCATCCGGCCGCTCGTGGTGCGAGCGAACGATTTCGGAGGCGCGCTTCAACGCGCGCACCTTGGCGACGATCTCGGCGCCCGCGGCGGGATGCGCGCGCAGCGTGCGCTGTTCCTCGTGCGAGAGCGAGCCCGGCTTCTGCAGGATGTGCTGGTGCTGCGGACCGATCTTGCCCAGGTCGTGAACCAGCGCCGCGTACTCGATCTCGTCCACCTCGCGTTCGGCGCGGCCCAGGCCGCGCGACAGCCTCACCGCGTACTCGGAGACGCGGACGCTGTGATGCCGCGTGTAGGGATCCACCTCCTCGAGCACCTCGGTCAGCGCCCGCACGAAATCCTTGAGGTCGCTGCGCAGCTCGAGGTGCGCCTGGAACGAATAGCGCGCGACCAGGAACGGCAGGGCGAAGAGGACGATTCCCCATGGGCCCGCGGTCTTCCAGGCCACCAGCACGAGCGCGCCCAGGGCGAGGAACGACAGATGGTGGAGCAGTCCCTGCTGGAAGTTCCGCTGCCAGATGCGCCACGGGCTCGGCCCGGTGGTCAGCCCCAGCACGAGCGAGACGCAGCCCGAGTTGACCAGGAAGTAGACGCTCCCGGCGGCGAGCAGCGCGAGGCCGTCTCCGGGGATTCGCAACTCGCCCAGCCGCCCGCCGAGCGAGATGAAGGTCCAGGCGGTCGCCCAGTAGCCGAGCGTGAAGATCGCGATGTTGTGCGCGATCCGCACCGGCGACTTCCGGTGCACGATCCCGTGCGAGACCACGGTGGCCGCCGCGTCCAGCAGCGACGTCCAGAACGGGCCCGCGATCAGCAGCAGCGGCAGGCTGAAGACGGTGCTGGCGGTGACGTAGCCGCCTCCCGGCATCGGCACCGGCGCCAGTTCGCTCAGGAGCAGGAGCGCGAAACCGCCGGCCAGGAGGTAGGGCGAGGGCGCCAGCGCGCCGCGCGGCGCGAATGTGAACAGCGCCACCGCGCCCGCGAGGACGGCTGCGTAGTAGAAGCGGAAGAGAACCGGATGCCGGTGGATCGGCGTTTCGCTCACTTTGGAATCAATCGCCGGAGGCTCCGGGGACGCCTGCTCGCAAGGTGGAAGAGACCGACACTCGTCACGAAGGGAGACTTCCGGTGTTCACGTCAGGCGTTTACCAGCCCGCCTTTCCGAACAGCTCGACGATCTCGATGAGCAGATCCATTCAGACCCACCTCCTCTTCAGGGGATTCCGTGAGGGTGATGCGCACGGATCGGGTCCGCTTCGCTCGGATGCTGCTCCGCTTCGCTGGGTCCTCCGCTGGGACTGCCGGTCTCCGCCGAATCGCCGCCGGGGCGGCGCCCCGGCGTTCACGTCTGCTCCCGTCCTGCCCGGCCGGGCCGTCAGCCCGTCGTCGGCCGCAGAACGTACTCGGTTGGCTCCTTCACCCGCAGTCCGCCGACGATGCGGTTGAGCGCATCGAGCGCCGCGAGCGCGACAGCCTGCGGCGTATCCTGCTCTATCCGGCAGCTGCCCGTCAGCAACTTTCCCTGCCGGTGGGCCACCAGCGAGAGCGCGACCACCACCACCCGATGGCGGCCAAACGCCTCGAACTCCACGCCTTGCACGTCGAGCGCGATCGGCTCGGCGAGGAACTCCTGGACCGCCGCCGCGGTCGCCCGGGCGACCAGGTGATGGGCCTCGTCGCGCGCGCTCCAGCCGGCGGCGCTGCCGATGCGCGGCAGGCCCCGCCAGCGAAGTTCCACCTGCGCCTGCGTGCGCGGACCGGAGACGAACAGGTTGACGCCCTCGAAGCGGATGCGCTCGTCGGTGCGCGGCAGCTCCGGTTCCGGCTCGCCCTCCAGTCGCGCCTCGGCGGGCGCGACCGCGCTTTCGGTCGGCCGCGCGTCCGCCGGCTGCGTGTGCGCGATGGAAACGACGCGGTGGTCAATGCGGACGTCGAGCCGCGTGCGCAGCACCGTCTGCACATCCCGCACGATCTGCTTCAGGGGCCGTTGAGTGCCCGTCAGGACATGGATCTCGAGGATGTCCTCGCCCTCGGCGCGGACGCTCACGCCTTCGATGTCGCGTAGCTCGCGGATCGCGGCCTCGGCGCGGGCGGCGAGCGTGCGGTTGGAGCCTGTCATAAGGCGACTCCGGTCCCCCGGGTGGATCTGCATGCGGAGGACATTAGCATGCGCGGACGAACCGCGGGCAAGCAAGATCGAAGGATGTGATTTCGGCGGCGGTCAGCGCAGCGGGAACAGGTCGTAATGGACCATGTCGTGCAGCGCGCGCACCCGCGACTCGATCTCGTCCAGGTCGGTCTCGATCAGCCGCGAGGGACTGAACGATTCGATCGCCAGCGAGGCCATGGCCGTGCCGCAGGCCATGGCCTGGCGCAGCGCCTCGCCGTCCAGCCGGCCGCAGCGCGCCAGCATGCCCAGGAACCCGCCCGCGAACGAATCGCCGGCGCCGGTCGGATCGGTCAGGGCCAGCACGGGAAACGCCGGGGTGATGAAGCGCTCCTCGCGCGAGTGGTAGAGGGCCCCGTGCTCGCCCTTCTTGATGATCACCGCGTTCGCACCCTGCTCGAGCAGCCGGTCGGCCGCCTTCGCGAGGTGGGTCTCACCGGCGAGCGCACGGGCCTCCTCCTCGTTCAGCAGCGCGACGTCCACGCGGCGCAGCACCTCGAAGACGCGGTCGGGCTTGCGGGCGATCCAGTAGTTCATCGTGTCGGACAGGGTCAGCAGCGGGCGCTTCACCTGCGAGAGCACCTCGAGCTGGAGCTCGGGGTCGATGTTCGCGAGGAACACGTACGGCGCGCGACGCTGTGCCTCGTCGAGCTTCGGGTGGAAGTCGGCGAAGACGTTGAGCTGGGTCTCGAGCGTGTGCGCGTGACCCAGTTCCGCCATGTACTCGCCGCGCCAGCGGAAGGTGCGGCCCGCGGCCGTTTGCAGGCCCGTCAGGTCCACTCCGCGCCGCTCGAGTTCCGTCCGGTGCGGCGCGGGGAAGTCCTCGCCGACGACGGCGCACACGGCGACCGGCGCGAAATGGCTCGCCGAGAAGGAGAAGTACGACGCCGAGCCGCCGAGCGCCTCGACCGCTTCGCCATAGGGCGTGCGGATGCTGTCGAGCGCCACCGAGCCGACGACCAGGATGCGGTTGGCCGCGGTCACGACGCGGCCCCGGCCGCGTGCTCCAGCCGCTCGGGCGCGGAAACGCCCATCAGCGCCAGGCCGTTGCGCAGCACCTGCCGGGCCGCGGCGCAGACGCGCAGCCGATGGCGCGCGAGGGCCGCGTCCTCGCCGACCACCCGGCAGGCGTGATAGTAGCGATGGAACTCGGCCGCGGTTTCGACCAGGAAGGTCGGGATCCGGTGCGGCTCGAGCGCCACGGCGGCGCCGCGCACGATCTCGGGAAACGTCGCGAGCTTGCGCACCAGCGCCACCTCCTCGGGAGCCGTGAGCGGCGTCGCCGGCCCCTCGGACGGCGCGAGCCCGCGCTCGGCCGCGACCCGCAGCACCGAAGCGATGCGCGCGTGCGCGTACTGCACGTAGAACGCCGGGTTCTCGTCGTTGCGCTTCGCCGCGAGGTCGAGGTCGAAATCGAGGTGGGCGCTCGTCGAACGCATGAGGAAGAAGAAGCGCGCGCAATCCGCTCCGACCTCGTCCATCAGGTCCCGCAGCGTCACGAACTCGCCACGGCGCTTGCTCATCTTCACTTCCTGTCCGTCGCGCAGCAGGTTCACCTGCTGGACGATCAACACGCGCAGGAAATCGTCCTCGAGCCCGGCCGCCTTGAGCGCCGCCGAGAGCGTGGCGACGTACGCGTGGTGGTCGGGGCCCCACAGGTTGATCGCGCGGCGGAAGCCGCGCGCGCGCTTGTCGAGGTGATAGGCGATGTCCGGCAGCAGGTAGGTCGGCCGGCCGTCCGCGCGCACCACCACCCGGTCCATGTCGTCGCCGTGCGGGTGCGTGCGCAGCCAGGTCGCCTCCGCCGCGCCGGCGGACGCGCCGGCCTCGCCCTCCACCCGCGCGCGCGCCGCCTCGCTGACGCCCTCGGGCTTGACGGCGCGATAGGTCACGCCGCGCGCCGTCAGCTTCCGCAGCGCGCCCTCCACCTCGCCCGAGTCGTGCAGCTCGCTCTCGCGAAACCAGCGGTCGAACGTCACGCCGTAGTCGGCGAGGTCGCGCTGCTGCCAGGCGAGCATGCGCGCGAGCGCCTGATCGCGAAACCAGCGCGCGCCCCCCGGCGCCGCGAGCTGCGCGCGCGCCTCCGACTCGGGCAGCGTTGCCGCCAGGTCGCGAAGGTAGGAACCCTGGTAACCCTCGGCGGGCAGCTCGCGGCTCACTCCGATCCGCTCGGCGAACCGGGCCGCGACCGACTCGCCGAGCAGGTCCACCTGGTTGCCCGCGTCGTTGACGTAGAACTCGCCGGCCGGGTCCCAGCCGGCGGCGCGCAGCAACTCGACCAGCGTCGCTCCGACCGCGGCGGCGCGGGCGCTCACGACGTTCATCGGTCCGGTCGGATTGGCGCTCACGTATTCGACCAGCACGCGCTCGCCCGCTCCGGCGGCCGAGCGGCCGAAGCTCCCGCCTTCTCCGAGAATGCGTGCGGGCAGCGAGGCGAGAAACGAGTCGGAGTAGCGAAAGTTGAGAAAGCCCGGACCGGCGACCTCGGCGGCGGCGAACATCCCGTCGCCGTGCTGCATGTGCGCGACGAGAGTCTCGGCCAGCGCGCGCGGAGGCCGCCCGGCCTCCTTCGCGATCAGCAGGCAGAGATTGGTCGTCCAATCTCCGTGCGCCGGATCGCGCGGAACCGCCAGCTCGATCCGCGCGATGCGTTCCGGCGTCGCGAGGCCGGCGGACGCGAGGGCACGGGCCAGCGCTTCCTTCAGTTCAGTCCACACCAAGGTCCACGCTCCGGGCGTCGCCCCACAATCGCTCCAGAAGGTAGTACTCGCGCGTGCGCTCGTGGAAGACGTGCACCACGAGATCCACGTAGTCGAGCAGCACCCAGCGCCGGCCCTCCCGGCCCTCGACGTGCCACGGCCGCGCGCCGATCGCCCGCAGGCGCTCCTCGACCGCCTCGGCGACCGCCCGGACCTGCGGCTCGCTCGCGGCCGAGCAGATCAGGAAGTAGTCCGCGACGCCGTCCAGCCCCGAGAGGTCGAGCCCGACCAGGTCGCTGGCCTTCTTGGAGACGGCCGCTCCGGCGGCCGCGCGCAGCAGCTGCACGCCGGAAACCGAATGCGAGGTTTGTGGACGCGGGGTCATGGGCGGGGATCCGTTCTCCGAGCTCGCGGCGGCGCTCAGTGGACGCGCTTCACGGCGTAGTCGATCGCGACGTCGAGCGCGCGACTCGCCGCCGAACGAGGTTCCGGCGCGAGCAGCCCGCGCGCCTCGTTCGCCAGCGCCGCCGCGCGGGCACGCGAGTAGGCGAATCCGCCGGCGCGTTCGATGAGCGCGCAAAGCTCGGCCCATTGTCCCGGCGTCCAGCGCTTGCGCGCCGCCAGCGTCCGCAGCTTGCGCCGGTCCGCCGGCGTGGCCTGCCGCAGCGCGGCGATGAGCGGCAGGGTGACCTTGCCCTCGGCGAGGTCGTAGCCGACCGGCTTGCCGGTGACCTCGGAATCGCTCAGGTAGTCGAAGAGGTCGTCCACGATCTGGAAGGCCACACCGACCGCCTCGCCGAAGCGCTTCAGCCGCCCGCGGCGCTTCGCGTTCCGGCTGCCGCCGTTCAGCGCCGCGCCCAGCTCGGTGGCCGCGCCGATGAGCGAACCGGTCTTGGCGCGGATCAGCTCCTCGTAGTCCGCCTCGGAAACGTCGAGATCGAAGGCGTGCTGGAACTCGAGCGCCTCGCCGCAGGACATCTCGGTGACCACGCCCGCGAGAACGCCCATCGCGTCGTTCAGCCGGTGTTCGACCAGCAACGACATGGACTGGGCGTACAGGTAGTCCCCCATGATGATCGCCATCTCATCGGTCCAAAGCCCGTTGACCGTCGGCATGCCGCGCCGAAGGTGGCTGCGGTCCACCGAGTCGTCGTGGATCAGCGCCGCGGCGTGCACCAGCTCGACCACGGTCGCGCAGACGATCGCGTCGGGCCCCAGCGGACCGCGCAGGCGCGCCGTCAGGAGCAGCAGCGTCGGCCGGAACTTCTTGCCGCGCGTCGCCAGAACGTGGCCCCCGACCTCGTTGAGGATCGGAATCGGCGTGCGAAAAAGCCCCCGGAGGCGCCGTTGGACGGCCTCCAGCTGGCGCCGGACGGGCCGCTGCACCTCGAGAATCTGGGCGTCTACGGTCATGGGAGAGCGCGGGCCTGAAGGGTGTGGGGTAGGGAAAAAAATGCGCCGCAGGATAGGGGCCGCTTCGAACGAGTGTCAAGCACTCGGGGCTTCGCGCGGCGCGCTCGCGCGACGTTGCGCGAGGCGTGCGAGCAGGCGTTCCCGCGTGTTGCCCGCCGCGTCGTCGGTCACTTCCTCGAGCAGCGCCGCGAGCGTCCTTCCGACCTCCGGTCCCGGGCCGATTCCCAGCGCGCGCATGACGTCGTCTCCATCCACCGTCAGGTCGGCCACGGTGAGCGCAGCGCCCGCGGCGAGCAGCCGGTCCACGCGCGCGGACATCTCCGGCAGGTACGCCGGGTTCCCCGACTTGAGTCCGTTGCCGAGGTGATCCGCGATCCGCAGGTCGAACAGCTCGGCGACGAACTCCGGCCCGACGCGCCGCAGCCAGCGCCGCAGCGCCGCATCGCTCCAGTCGCTGCGATAGTCGAACATGTGCTCACGCACCAGGTGCACGACACGCCCGGTGAACCGCGTCGAAAAGCGAAGCCGCTCGAGCAGGGTGCGCGCCAATTCGGCACCGACCGCCTCGTGGTGGTAGAAAGTGCCCTCCCCGCGGCGTTCGACGCGCGTCGCGGGCTTGCCGATGTCGTGCAGCAGCGCCGCCCAGCGAACGACCGGGCGCACCACCGGCGCCGCGTCGCAGGAGTAGATCGAGTGAAAGTAGACGTCGTAGGCGTGGAAGCGGTTCTGCGGCACGCCGCGGCACGCCTGCAACTCGGGCAGCCAGAGCGAGAGCAGGTCCGCTTCGCGGAGGATCTCGAGCCCCACGGACGGCTTCGGCGCCAGCACCAGCTTCTCGAGTTCGGCGCGCACGCGTTCCGCCGCCAGCGTGCCGGCGCGCTCGCGCACGGCGCCCAGCGCGGCGCGCGTCCGCGCTTCGATCTCCATGCCGAGCACCGCCGCGAGCCGGGCGACGCGCAGCGGGCGCAGCGCGTCCTCGCGGAAGCGCGTGAGCGGATCGCCGACGGCGCGCAGGATCCTCCGCTCGAGATCGCGGGCGCCGTCGTGCGGATCGAGCAGCCGGCCCTCGAGCGGATCGAACGCGAGGGCGTTCACCGTCAGGTCACGACGATCGAGGTCCTCGAGCGGGTCGCGCGTGAACCAGACCTGGTCCGGGTGCCGGGCGTCCGCGTACTCGCCTTCGCGCCGCAGCGTCGTGCACTCGATGCGCGCCCCTTCGTGCAGGATCAGGACCGTGCCGTGGCGCTCGCCGATCGGTTCGGTGCGCGGAAACAGCGCCCGCACCCGCTCGGGGAGCAGGTCGGTCGCGAGATCGGTCTCGCCGCCCCCGGTTCGCCCGAGCAGGACGTCGCGAACGCTTCCGCCGACCAGCCAGGCGCGGCCGCCGGCCTCGCGAAATCGCGCGAGCGCCGAGGCGACCGCGGGCGGCCACGCCTGCGCGCGAAGCACGGCCTCGGCGCGCAGGCGCGCCTTTTCGGCGGGGCTGTCGTGCCACGCGTTCACCGCGGCGCGCTCCTCTCGTTCACGTTCTCGCTCGTCGCTTCGCTCGGGCTGCCCGCCGTCGCGCATGCGGACCCGGCCGCCGGCGATTCACTCGCCGCCTACCCTCCGCCGCGCGTGCGTGCGTGGCAAGTCGGGCTGGTCCGACCCGATCGCCTGCAGCACGCCTCGCTCTCGTTCGTGCTCGCGGCCGGCGCCACCCTCGCGACCCGGCGCCCGGCCGCGTCGTTCGCCGGCGTGCTCGCGCTCGGGCTCGCGAAGGAGGCCTGGGATTCCCGCGCGGAGGGATTCGACGCCGTCGACCTCGCCGCCGACGCCGCGGGAGCGACGCTGGGCGTCGTGGCCGCGCGGGACCGCTAGGGCGCGCGGGCGGCGCACGGGCCCGGCGGACACCCGCGGGCGGCGCGGCATCCGGCTTTCAGTCGGGACAGCGAGGGCAGCCGCCGGAGCCGGACGAGCCGCCGTTGCTCGCGGCCTTCGCGAGGCCGACCGCGAGAACGCCCGCGAGCACGCCCCCGCCGACGAGGCCGGTGCGGTACCAGTCCACGCGGCGCGTGCGCATGCGGGTCACGTCGTCGAGCGCGATCCGCACGACCGCGAGCTCGTCCACCGGACCTTCGAGTTCCGATCGCAGCCGGTAGCCCGTCAGCGAATCGGCGTCGTAGGTCGCGCGATCGAACTCGTAGACGAGTCCGTCGCGCGTCTCGATCCGCACGCCCTTGCGTTCGGGGCTCGCTCCGTAATCGGCGCGCGGCAGCTCGCGAAGGGTCGTGCACCCGGCGGACAGGGTCCAGAAGGTGAGCACGGCGGCGCGAATCCACCTCGAGGTCGTCATTCCGGCTCTCCGAACGAAGGCGGCCCCGATCCGAACACGGCGGCGCGCGTCGCGATCACGCTAGCACGCGAACTCCCGCGCGGGCGAGGCGTCAGCTCCAGTAGAGCAGCCGGCCGCAGTTCTCGCACAGGTGCAGGTGGCCTTCTCCCGGTGGCGGCGCCGCCGACGTCGGCAGCGTCACGAAGCAGCCCTGGCAGACGCGCTCGCGCACCAGCGTCAGTCCGCGGCCGTAGCGGCCGAGCGAACGCTCGTACCACCCCAGCCAGCGGCGATCGATGCCGGCGGCGAGCTGCTCGCGTTCGCCCGCGAGCGTGCCGACGCCGGCCGTGGAGTAGCCGATTCGGCGCAGGGCCCCGGCGCTGCCGTCGGCGCCGACCAGCAGCAGCAGCTGGTCGAGGTCGTTCAGCTCCAGCATCGCCCGCACGTCGTTCATGACACCGGGCCCGCCTGCAGCAGCGTGAGCGCGCCATCGGCATCGGCCGTCGCCAGCCGGACCCGCGTGCGCTGCTGCCGCAACGACTGCGCGGCGGCGACGAGCCGGGCCAGGTGCGCGGTCGCGCTCTGCTCCAGACCCTCGAGCCGGAGCACGACGAGTTTCACGGCCTCGCCATCGGCGGCGCCCCAGTCCACACCCCGGGGCGCGCGACCGACGATCCACAGCGACCGGCTGACGAGAATGGAGCGCGCGTGCGTGAGCGCGACTCCCTTCCCGAGTGCGGTCGTCCCCAGCCGCTCGCGGCGGGCGAGCAGCGCGGCAAGCGCTTCGACGTCCCGAATGACGCCGTGCCGGTGCGCTGCGAAGGCGAGTTGTGTGAGCACGGAATCGCGGCGGCGGTGCCGCAGTTCGAGCAGGTCGAGCGGGTTGCCGGAGACCAGGGGCATTTCTGCGATCGCCAAGGGTTCCTCCCGCGACGGAAGTCAGGCTAGCACCGTTCGCGGCCGCCCGGCGCAGGAAACTCCCCTGAGCGGCGGGCCGGAGCAGAAATTGATGACTCCTGAAAACCCCGGCGGCAGGTTGATGCGGTCCCTTTGCCCTCGACCTCAAAGCTATGCGGTTTCGGCCGTTCGCGGACGGCCCGTGCTCCCGCGTTGCCACAAGGCGAGGACCAGCATCGCGAGCCCGACACCCAGCGCTGCCCCGACCGCGACGTCGCTCAGCCAGTGACGGTTGAGGTATAGACGGGACCAGCCGACCAGCGAGGCCAGCGCGAACGCGGGCAGAGTCGCCCGCTTCCAGCGACGAGCCAGCACGGTCGCCACCGCGAACGCGTTCGCCGCGTGACTCGAGGGAAAGGCGGCGTTGCTGCGCCGGTGCTCGCCGTCCGGCCGGGCCCTGAACGTGGCCCGCTTGAGCCCTTCGACCGCGAGATTGACCGGCAGGAGCACGACGAGCCCTTCGACCGTCGCCACCCGTGCCGCTCCGCCGACCAGCAGACCCGTGACCGCGGCGAGCGCGAGAGCAGGACGGCTGCGATCGGAGATCGCCCTCGCGACCGGCTCGAGGGCGGGCGCGCGCGAGCCTTGCACCGTCCGCGCGACCGCGTCGTCGAGCGACTGCAGCGGCCAGGTCACGAGCAGCAACGCCGCCAGCAGCCGAGCGATCACGGCGCGCTTCCCCAGACCGCGTGGATCGCGCCGGCCGGGAGGGTGCCCTCGACGCCGCGACCGGCGCGCACACGCACGTTCGTTCCCTCCCGCCGCACGATCCGCACGACCTGGCCGGGATCGAGATCCATGCCGGCGCCGGACAGCGGCGTTTGCGACTCGACCACCGCCAGCGGAGTCCGCCGAAGCGCGGCCGACTGAAGCACCGGGGCGAAGGCGGCGGCCAGCGCGAGCGCCAGCAGGGCCGCGGCGGACCAGCGACGCGGCCAGAGCAGCGTGGCGGCGAGCGCCAGCGCCAGGGCGAGGGCGCCCCACTCGAGCGGGCGAACCGGCCACGACCCCGCGTCGGCGCCCACCAGACCGCCCGCTTCCCGGACACGCTCGGTCGCCCATGCGAGAGCGCCGCTGCGCGCCCCGGCGGCGCGTCCCCGCAGCACCCAGGCGGCCGCCTCGCCGGTGCTCTGCCGCGACAGGGCCGCCCAGGCGAGACGTGCGGCCAGCGGCGCGCTCGGGCCGCCCTCCTCCCACAGCCTGCGCCACTCCGCCGCCGCGGTGCCGAGCTGGTGCTCGCGCGCCTGCGCGTCGGCGACTCGCGCGCGGGCGGCGAGCGGACCCGAACCCGGGCGCGGCGCGCCGTAGCCGGCGAGCGCCAGCGCGACGGTCGCCAGCGACAGAGCCAGCAGGACGCGCGGCGTGCGCTGGGGCTCGGGCGGAACGCAGACCGAGACCCGCTCGACCAGCCGCCGGCGCACGTCATCCTCGCCGGCGCCGGTGCCGCCGTAGCGGGCGACGGAAATGTCGTGGCGCAGCACGGCGACGCGCTCCCCCCGCGACTCGGCCCACGCGGCGGCCTCGTCCGCGGCTCGCCAGAAATCCGGTCCGTGCGCGAGCCCCACCGCGCGCAGGAACTCGCGCTGTCGCGCGCGCTCACCGGAAAGCCGGTCGGCGCCGCCCGCCGCGCGCGCGAACCCGATCGCGACGCCGAGCAGCGCCCCGGCGAGCGCGAACGCCCACGGCAGCGCGGCGCGAGAGCCGGGCGAGGCGGGCTCGCGCGCGAACTCGCGCGGGAAGTCGTCGTCCGCCGACGTGGCAGCGCCGGGAGCGGCCGAGAGCACCTCGAGCAGGATCGGCCGCAGGCTCGCCTGGCGGTACGTGGCCGGACCGGGGTCGAACCACGCGAAGGCGGGAGGCTCGAGTTCGAGCGTGCCGCTTCGCCGGGGCAGCAGCGTCCACTGGAAGCGCCGCCGCCCGGGCTCGATCTCGCCCGAAGGCGCGAAGCTGTCGTCCACGGTGCTCGCGAACACCTCGAAGTCCGGCAGCGAGAGCTCCGGCGTGTGGAGCAGCGGCAGGTTGCCGGTGCCGCGCACGTCGAGCCGAAGCGTCACCGCCTGATCCTGGGCCGTGTGTCCGCGGTCGAGGCCCCAGCTCACCTCGAAATCGCCGACGGCGTTCTCGAAGCCGGCCGGGGATCCCGCCGGCAACGGCCGCACCGCCACGCGCAGCGACTCGCTGCGAATTTCGACCGGACGGCCCACCGGCACGGTGCCGCCGAAGATCGGATCCACGGCCACCGAGGAGGCGACGACGATCAGCGCCGCCGGGCCGATGGTGGCGGTTCCGGGCGCAAGCGGGTAGAGCCTCGCACGGCGCTCGGTGACCTCGGCCGCCCGCCCGCCCGCACGTGCGCTGTAGTCCGTGGGATCGCCCCAGCTCTCGGACCAGAAACCGGGCGTTGCGGGCGGGCTGAACCCGCGGCTGTCCGCGATTCCGCTCACCTGCACGAGCTTCATGGACAGCTGCACGAGTTGTCCCACGTAGGGGCGCTGCGGCCGGACGTCCACCACCAGCCAGGCCGGGGCGCCGCCGCCGCCCGAGGAGCCGGAGGGCGACGGCGACGGCGCGGAGGTGACGCGCAGGGGCAGCGACGCGCTCAGGAAATCGGTGCTCCCGACGCGGACGCGGATCGGGCCGATGTGATAGGCGCCGGGCGTGTCGGCGCCGAGCTGGTAGCGGAACGTCACGACCGTCGTCGAGCGGCCGTTGACCCACGAAAAGCTCTGCGAACGGTCGCTCCCGAGTAGCGAGACGCCGGGGGGCAGATTGAAGGAGGGATCGCCGGTGCCGCCGCTCGGGTTCGTCACCGTGACGATCAACCCGACCGCGGAGCCGGCGGGGATCGAGGCCGCCTCGAGCCGGGCCTCGACCTGCGCCGCCGCGTGCGCGGTGCGGGCAGGCGCGCCCGTGACGAACGCCAGCGCGGCGAACCCGGCGAGCGCGAGACCGCGGCCGCTCACCAGTCCCTGCCCTTCTTCTCGCGCGTCGCGCGCACGCGCTGCGCACGCTGGCGCTCGAGCCGCTCGAGCTCCTGGAGCGACCCGAGCAGTTGCTCCGCCTGCTGCTTCGTCATCCCGGGCGCGCCGCCGCCCGGCGCCGGAGGCGGTGGCGCCCCCTGCGCCTGCGGCGGGGCGTTCGGGCTGGGCCGGGCCCCCTGCTGCTCGGGGTTCGGCCCGCCGGGATTGGGCTTCCCCTTCTGGTCCGGCGTGGGCGGCGCGTCCGGTTGCCGGGGTGACGAGGGCTCGCGCGCCGCGTCCCGTTCCCGTCGCAGCAGCTCGTAGTTCCAGCGCGCGTCGGCGTCGCCGGGATCGCGCTCGAGCGCGCGGCGCAGCTCGCCGAGCGCGCGGTCGTAGTCCTTCTGCTCTCCGTACAGGGTGCCGAGGTTGTAGCCGGCCACCTGTCCGGCCCGCCCTCGTTCGGCGGTCAGGCGGTCCAGCGCCTTCTCGGCCGCCTCGCGCTTGCCGTTCAACGCCCGCGCCGTCGCCAGGTTCACCTGCAGGCGCGCCGGCGCGGAACGCAGCGCGCGCTTCGCGTACAGCGACTCGGCCTTCGCCCACAGGCCGCGCTGGAAGGCCCGGTCGCCCCTCGCCCACGGGCTCTGGGCGTGCGCGGGCGACGCCATCGCGCCCGCGACCAGCAGCAGCGCCGCGGCGCGTGCCAGCGCCTGGTTGCGCGGCCGCGCCTCCCGGCGGCGCGGCCGCGCGAGTTCCCAGGCGAGCGCGGCGACGGCGAGCAGCGCCAGCAGCGGAAAGCGCGCCACCGGACGCTCGACCAGCCGCGCACCATGGCTGGAACGCGCGAGCGAGCCCATGGACGCGGCGAGGCGCGAAAGTTCCCCGCCGGAGCGCGAGGCCGCGAAGTAGCCCCCGCGGGTCGAGCGCCCGAGATCGCGCAGCAGGCGTTCGTCGAGCCGGCTGCGCACGACCTGGCCGTTCTCGTCCCGCTTTACGTCCACCGCCTGATCCGAGCCGTCGAAGACGGGAACGACGTCGCCCGCCGGGGTGCCGACGCCGACCGCGAAGACGCGCACGCCCGCGCGCCGGACGTCCTCGATCGCCTCCCTCGCGCCGCCTTCCAGGTCCTCGCCGTCGGTCCACACGACCGCCGCCTGCTCCTCGCGCCGGCCCTGCGGCAGCAGCTTGAGCATCGCCTTGAGCGCGCGGCCGAGATCCGTGCCCGGAGTGCTCACCGAGGAGCTGGAGAGCGACGCGAGCACCAGGCGCACCGCCGCATGGTCGAGCGTCAGCGGGCACAGGCGAACCGCGTCGCCGGCGAACGCCACGACGCCGACGCGACTGCCCGGCACCCGTTCGAGCAGCCCGAGCGCCTCGCGCCGCGCCTCGTCGAGCCGTGACGGCGCGACATCCCTCGCGTCCATGCTCGCCGACACGTCCAGCACGAACACCAGGTCGGATCCCTGCGACTGCCGGCGCACGGTCTCGCGGCCCCACTGCGGGCCGGCCGCGCCGGCGACGAGCATCGCCAGCGCCGCGAGCCGCAGCGCCAGACCCGCGATCCGCACGCCGGGCAGCGACTGCGCGAGCAGCGCGTGGTCGGGCCGCGACCCGACGAGCGAGCGCGCCGCGCGCCGCGCGCGTTCGAGCGCGCGCCACTCGAGCAGCGCGAGCAGCGGCAGGGCGGCGAGGCCCCACAGCCAGGCCGGATGTTCGAAGCTCATGCCCGCTTCCTCACGGCGCCCGGAACGCCCAGGTGGACAGCGAGAGCGACCAGGCCGCGAGCAGCAGCGCCGCGACGCCCAGGACCTGCGGGCCGAGGTCGCGGTACTCGCGATAGACGAGCGCGCGGATCGGGGCCCGCTCGAGCCGGTCGATTTCGGAATAGACGACGGCCAGCGTGCTCGCATCGCCGGCACGGAAGAAGCGCCCTCCGGTCCGGCGGGCGATCTCGACGAGCGGCCGCTCGTCCACACCGACGTTCATCAGTTGCTGCACGCGGCCCAGCACCGGGTCGTCCACGGTCACCGGCTCGACGCTCGGCCGTCCGACGAGAATGGCGTAGACCTTGATCCCGAGCGCCTTCGCGAGGTCGGCGGCGGTGAGCGGATCGATGGCGCCGCGGTTGTTTTCGCCGTCGGTGAGCAGCACGACGACCTTGCTCGGCGTCCGGCTCTCGCGCAGCCGCTGCACCGCGGTCGCCAAGCCCATGCCGATCGCCGTGCCGTCCTCGGCGAGCCCGAAGTTGAGGCCGTCGATGAGGGAGATCAGCGTCTCGTGGTCGAGCGTCAGCGGGCAGAGCGTGAACGCCGTGCCGGCGAATCCCACGACCCCGATGCGGTCGTGCGAGCGGCCGCGCGCGAAGTCGCGCGCCGTCGCGCGCGCCACGTCGAGTCTCTTGCCGCCGCCCATGTCCGAGGCGTTCATGCTTCGCGAGATGTCGATGGCGAGCACGATGTCCACCCCGCGGGTGTCCACCTCGCTCTGCTGGACGCCGGCCTGCGGGCGGGCCGCCGCGACGATTCCGAGCGACAGCACCAGCCACGGCAGCACCCGGGCGAACTGCAGCAGCCACGCGCCGGCGCCGCCGCGCGGCAGGCCGCCCACCGTGCCCCACAACACCGCCGCCGGGCGTGTGTCGGGGCGTCGCGAGCGCCACAGCAGGAGCGCCGGCACGAGCAGCAGCAGCAGGAGCAGCCACGGATACTCGAAGCGGATCATGCCGCGCCCCGCTGTTCCCGGCGCACGAGCGACTCGACGGCAGACTCGCAGCGGACGGCTTCGTCCACGCCCAGTGGCGCGCGCGCGAACTTGACCCGGTCCCAGAGTCCGAGCAGTCCCTCGAGCCGGTTCACGTCCTCGCCGGGCAGTCGCGACTGGCGAAGCCTCTCGACCAGCTCGCCGCTGGTGTCGCCCGGCCTCGGGGTTCCCACGACCGCCTCGAGATAGCGGTGCAGGATGCGGCTCAACTCGAACGCATGATCGGCGAAGCGTCCCGCCTCGGGCAGGCGCAGCGCCCGCAGCCTCGCCAGCTCGGCGAGAGCCTCGGTGCCGGGGTCGCGCACCGGCGGCGGGCGCACCGCCACCGGTGGCGGCGCCACGATCCGCTTCGGACGCAGCAGCCGGACGAGGACGATCACGGCCACGATCACCAGCAGCGCGACCGCCGCCACCCATCGCCAGGGCACCCGCTCCCACCAGGGCGCGCGCAGCGGCCCGTGCAGCGACCGCAGGCGGGCGTTGGAATCCGCCGCCGTGAGCGTCGGCAGCACGACCAGGTGCGCGGTCGGCATGCGGGTCACGGCCGGCCGCTCTCGGCCGTCCCAGCGGACTTCGACCGCGAGCCCCGGCACGGCGACCGTGCCGGTGGCGAACACCTGCAGCGGCGCTTCCAGCCACACGCTGTCCCCCGCCACGAGATACTGGCCCTGTCCGAGACGGGCCGAAGTGACCCTCGTCCGTCCGGTCCGCGGCGCGCCCCACGACAGGTCGCCGCCCTGCTGCGGCCGATCCATGCGCACGCGCGTGCCCGGCTCGACGAGGATGCTGGCCCGGTAGAAGAGCCGTTGCCCGAGCCGGGCCGGCGAGGGAGAAACGCTCACGCGCATCGGATACGGCGGGCGCGCCCGGCCCCCGACGCGGTCGAGTCCCGCGAGTCCCTTCGCCACCGGCTGCACGCGGTCGTTCGCGCGCCGGGCCGCGCCGCCGGGCGGAATCAGGCTCGCCTCCGCCGGCCGGGCGGCGAGCAGCGCGCCGGTTGCGAGCGCGACGGCCACGAACGCTCGGGCGATTCTCATGCGACCCCCCGCCGGCCGCGGCGCGCGAAGTAACGCATCAGCACCGGCAGATACGGGCGGTCGGTCCGCAGCTCCACCAGCGGGCAACGGGCACGCGCGAGCGTCTGGTCCGTGTGACGGCGGCGGTCACGCGCCTGCGAGGCGTAGCGGCGCTGGACCTCCTTCGATCGCGTGTTCACCAGCCGCCGCTCGCCGGACTCCAGATCCTCGAACAGCGTCCAGCCGACGCCCGGGAGCTGCTCGTCGCGCGGGTCGCGCAGCGCGAACGCCGTCACCTCGTGCCGGGAGGCGAGCACGCGCCAGTCGCGCACTTCGAGCCGGTCCTCGAAGTCCGAGATCCAGAACACCAGGCCGCGATGGCGGATCGTCCGGCTCACGAACCGGGCCGCGTCGCCGAGGCGCGTGCCCTCGCTCTCCGACTCGTGGTCGAGCACGTCGCGGAGCAGCCGCAGCAGGTGCGTCCGCCCGCGCGAGGGCCGCACGAAGTGCTCCACCTTTCCCGCCGCGAGCAGCAGGCCGACCCGGTCGTTGTTGCGCATCGCCGCGAAACCCAGCACGGCCACCAGCTCGGCGGCCAGCTCGCGCTTCTCCTGCGCGGCGGTGCCGAAGCGCATCGAGCGCGAGACGTCCACGACCAGCAGCACGGTCAGCTCGCGTTCCTCGACGAAGCGCTTCACGTACGGATGACCGGCGCGCGCGGTGACGTTCCAGTCGATGTCGCGGACCTCGTCGCCGGGCACGTACGGCCGCACTTCCTCGAACTCGACGCCGCGTCCCTTGAACACGCTCTCGCGCCCGCCGGAGAAAAGGTCCTCGACGAGCCTGCGGCTGCGGATCTCGAGGCGGCGAACCTTGCGCAGGAGTTCCGCGGTGTCCATCAGGGCACGCGCACCTGCTCCAGGATCCGCCGCGCGACCTCTTCGCCGTCCACGCCCTCGGCCTCGGCCTCGTAGGAGACCATGATCCGGTGGCGCAGCACGTCGAGGCCGATCGCCTTGATGTCCTCGGGCAGCACGTAGGGCCGGCCGCGGACGAGGGCGTGCGCCTGCCCGCCGCGCACCAGGAAAAGCGTGGCTCGCGGCGAGGCGCCGACGGAAACGAGCGCTTCGAGGGACAGGCCGAAGTCGCGGGGCCGGCGGGTGGCGCCCACCAGATCGAGCACGTACTCCTGGATCTTGTCGTCCACGTAGACGCTGGCGAGCGCCTCGCGGGCCTCGAGCAGCTGCTCGCGGGTCGCCTTCGGTTCCAGCGTCGGCATCGCGGCGAGCCCCGCGCGTCGCAGGATCTCCTTCTCCTCGGCGCGCTCGGGGTAACCCACCTTGACCTTGAGCATGAAGCGGTCGCTCTGCGCCTCGGGCAGAGGGTAGGTGCCCTCCTGCTCGATCGGATTCTGGGTCGCGAGCACCAGGAACGGCTCGTCGAGAGGCACGGATTCGTCGCCGAGGGTGACCTGCTTCTCCTGCATCGCCTCGAGCAGCGCGGACTGCACCTTGGCGGGCGCGCGATTGATCTCGTCGGCCAGCACCAGGTTCGCGAACACGGGCCCCCGCTTGGCCGTGAAGGATCCGTCGCGCGGGTTGTAGACGAGCGTCCCCGTCAGGTCGGCGGGCAGCAGGTCGGGTGTGAACTGGATGCGGCGGAACTTGAGCGACAGCGCCTGCGCGAGGCTGTTCGCGGCCAGCGTCTTGGCGAGTCCCGGGACGCCTTCGAGAAGCACGTGTCCGCCGGTCAGCAGCCCGATGAGCAGCCGGTCCACCATCGCGTGCTGACCCACGACGGCGCGTCCCACTTCCTCGCGCACACGGCCGAGAACTTCACCGGCGCGTTCGATGCGCCGGGCGGTTTGCATGTCGACGGTCATGCGTTCCTTCCTGGAAGCAATGCCGCGGGCCGCCGGCAGCGGCGGTCGCGGGCGACCTTTCGCGATCCCGTCCCTCGGGGGGTGTGAAGGCGCGCAGTATAGCGAAGCGACCGGCGCGGTCCAGCGCCGCGCCCGGCTCAGGCGCTCCGGCGGGCTTCCTGCTCCTCGGCGTCGAACGCCGTGCCCGCCTCACCCAGCCACTCGGACAACATCGCGCGCGCGTTCAGCAGCGGATGCGGCGCGTGGAACGACTCGAGCCGCTCCAGGCGGTTCACGCCGCGCACGATGTCGAGCATCATCTCCGCCTCGCGCACCGGATCGCCGCACGCCCGGGCGCACGCCATGCGCTGGTGCACGCGCAGCCGTGCGAGTCCCTCGACATCCAGTGAGGCGCGATACGCGGAGGCCGCGGACTCGAACACTCGTTCCGCCTCGGCGAACCGGCCGGCGGCGGCGGCGCCGAGCGCCGCGTGGTGCAGCGTCCGGCCCGGAACCAGCACCGGCGCGGCGAGCGCGGCCACGCGGATCATCAGGGTGTCGAGCACGAGGCGATTTCCGGGTGACGGGCGATGCGGACGGGTCCGCGGACGGAGCGGAGAGCAGCAGAAACGGTGCCAGTTCCCGGCCCCTCGCAGGTGCCGATTCGGGCGCCGGCCCGCGGCCCGCGGCCGGCCCCGGCATTGCAAATCGGCGTCCGTCCGCGCTCAGCCTGCACGGCCCGCCGCCGCGCCGGAGCGCGGGACCGGCTGCCAGCTGAACAGCGGGTAGCCCGCCGTCAGCTCGAGAACCTGGCGCTCGACCTCGCGCGCCAGCGCCTCGTCGTCCGGTTTCTTGAGCACCCGCGCCATCCAGCCACCGATCGCGCGCATCTCGTCGGGACCCATGCCACGCGTGGTCAGGGCGGGCGTCCCGACCCGGATGCCGCTCGTCACCCACGGCTTGTGCGGGTCGTTCGGCACGGCGTTCTTGTTCACGGTCATCCGCGCGCGGTGGAGGGCTTCCTCGGCGGTCTTGCCGGTCAGGTCGCGACGGCGCAGGTCCACGAGGAGCAGGTGGTTGTCGGTGCCTCCCGAGACCAGGTCGAAGCCGGCGTCCCGCAGCGTTTCTCCCAGCACCCGGGCGTTTTCCACGATGCGGCGCTGGTAGTCGCGGAATCCTTCGCTCTGCGCTTCGCCGAAGCACACCGCCTTGGCGGCGATGACGTGCATGAGCGGACCACCCTGCAGCCCCGGGAAGACGGCCTTGTCCAGTTTCGCCGCGAAGGCCTGCTTCGCGAGCACGATCCCGCCGCGCGGGCCGCGCAGGGTCTTGTGCGTCGTGCTCGTCACCAGCCCCGCGTGCGGCACGGGGCTCGGGTGAAGTCCGGCCGCCACCAGCCCCGCGATGTGCGCCATGTCCACGACCAGCGTCGCCCCGACCTCGTCGGCGATGGCGCCGAAGCGCGCGAAGTCCAGCTGCCGCGGGTAGGCGCTGGCCCCGGCGACGAGGATCGCCGGCCGGTGCTCGCGCGCGAGGCGCGCGACCTCGTCGTAGTCAATGCGCCCGTCCTCCGGCCTCACCCCGTACTGCACGGGCTTCCACAACTGGCCGGAGACCGACACGGGATGCCCGTGCGTGAGGTGGCCGCCGTGCGCCAGGCTCATGCCGAGCAGCGTCCCTCCCGGCTCGGCCACCGCCAGGTAGGCGGCGAGGTTCGCCGAAGCGCCCGAGTGGGGCTGGACGTTCGCGTGGTCGGCGCCGAACAGCTGGCGGACCCGGTCGCGGGCGAGGTTCTCGGCCACGTCCACCCACTCGCAACCTCCGTAGTAGCGCTTGCCCGGAAGGCCCTCGGCGTACTTGTTGGTCAGCACCGACCCGGTCGCCTCGAGCACCGCGTCGCTGACGAAGTTCTCGGAGGCGATCAGCTCGAGGTACTGCGACTGGCGCTGGCGCTCGCGCGCGATGGCGTCGAACAGTTGAGGGTCCTGCGCTCTCGGGTCGGACACGGGCGGGTCTCCGTCAGGTTCGGGGATGCTGGCGTTCGTAGTCCCGGATCTTGTCCACGCGCCGCTGGTGGCGGCCGCCCGCGAACGGAGTGTCGAGCCAGGTGCGCAGCCATTCGAGCGCCGCGGCGGTATCCGGGGCCGTCCGCCCACCCAGCGCGAGGACGTTCGAGTCGTTGTCCTGGCGGGTGAGCCGGGCCGTCTCGTCGCTGGTCACGACCGAGGCCCGGACACCCTCCACCTTGTTCGCCGCGATGCTCGCGCCGATGCCCGTGGCGCACACCACCACGCCCCGCTCGGCTTCGCCGGCGGCCACCTTCTCGGCGACCGGGATGGTGTAATCCGGGTAGTCCACCGACTCCGAGCCCGAGTTCGTGCCGACGTCCACGACCTCGTGGCCGAGGCGGCGCAGTTCCGCGCCCACGGCCTGCTTGAGTGCATAGCCCGCGTGATCGCTGCCGATCGCGACCTTCACCGCCGACGCTCCGCGCCGCTCACGCGCGTTTCGCGGACGCCTGTGGCACCGGCGAGAGCCAGCCGTAGCGGTCCGGCAGCTCGCCCTTGACGATGCCGAAGAACGCGTCCTGCAGCGCCTTCGTCACCGGCCCGCGTTCTCCGGTTCCCACCGGGATGCGATCCACCGATCCGATCGGGGTGATCTCGACCGCGGTCCCGGTGAAGAACAGCTCGTCCACGATGTACAGCAGCTCGCGCGGCAGCACCGCCTCGCGAACCGTGTAGCCCATGTCCTGCGCCAGGCGCATGACGCTGTCGCGCGTGATGCCCGAAAGGATGCTGGAGCTGACCGGCGGCGTCAGGATCTCCCTGCGGTGGACGGCGAACAGGTTCTCGCCCGAGCCCTCGCTCACGAACCCCTGAACGTCCAGCGCGATCGCCTCGTCGTAGCCGTCCTCGACGGCCTCCAGCTTGAGCAACTGCGAGTTCATGTAGTTGCCGCCGGCCTTCGCCAGCGCCGGAAGCGTGTTCGGCGCCATGCGCGCCCAGGTGCCGATCTTGACCGCCGCGCCCTTGGTGAGCGCGTCCTCGCCCAGGTACTTGCCCCACGGGAAGACCGCGATCATGAGGTCGATCGGCGTGCCCCTCGGGTCCACGCCGACGTGCGAGTAGCCGCGATAGACGAGCGGCCGGATGTAGCAGTCGCGCAGGCCGTTCACCGCCACCGCCTCCAGGCAGGCGCGTTCGATCTGTTCGGCCGAGAAGGGCACCTGCATGCGGTAGATCTTGCTGGACGCCATGAGCCGCTCGATGTGCTCGCCGAGCCGGAAAATGGCCGGACCGCTCTTCGAGTCGTAGGCGCGGATACCCTCGAAGACGCTCGATCCGTAGTGCATCACGTGGGACATCACGTGCACCTTCGCGTCGTCCCACGCGACGAACTGACCGTTCATCCAGATCTTCTCGCTCTTCTTCATCGCCATGGTTCGCACCTCGCTAGGGCCCGCGGGCCCGACTCAGGAAGGGTTGCGCGCGTCGAGGGCTTCCCTGACCACCGGCGCCAGGCGCCGGACGTGCAGGCGGATCCTTCGCCAGCACTCCTCGTAAGCTTCCTTCGATGCCCCGTAGGGGTCCGACACCGGCAGTCCGGGCTCTCCCGGAGCCGGGAACTCGCTGAGGATCTGCACCCGCTCCCGCGGCACGCCCTGCGCTTCCAGCGCCTGGCGATGCAGCGGGTCCATCACGATGACGAAGTCCGCGTCCCGCAGCAGGCTCGCGTTCACGCGCCGCGCCCGGTGCGCGGAGACGTCGAGGCCCTGCGCATGCAGCAGTTCGCGCGTGTCGGTGCTCGCGGGCTGCCCGTCCTGGGCCGAGATCCCCGCCGACTCGACCACGACCCGAGCGGCGTCGGAGCCGAGTTCGTCCGTCAGCGCCGCCGCGGCCATCGGGCTGCGGCACGTGTTTCCCGTGCAGATGAACAGCACACGCAACTGCGGTTCGCCGGACATTCGAGGCCAGCATAGGCGCGCGATTTCGAGGCCGTCAACCGTCGCCCGGCGGGGACGAAAGATCTTCGAAATCCGTCAACACGGAGGAAATGTCCACGGCTCCGCGGCGAAGAAGCTTCGGTCGCGCGCCGCTGCAGTCCACGAGCGTCGAGGGCAGGCCTCCGAGGCGCGGCCCGCCGTCGAGCACGAGGTCGAGCTGGTTCCCGAAGTAGCTCACGACCTCCTCCGCCGTCGTCGCCGGCGGACGGCCGGAGAGGTTCGCGCTGCTCGAGACGATCGGCCCTCCGATCCGCGCGAGCAGCGCCAGCGAGAGTCGGTCGTTCGGACAGCGGAGCGCGACGGTCGCGCCGCTTCCGCGCACGCGTTCCGGCACGAACCCGGAAGCGGGCAGGATGATGGACAGCGGTCCGGGCCAGAACGCGCGGATCAGGCGCTCCGCCGCGGGCGGAACCTCGTAGGCGAGCGCCCACGCCATGTCCGGCGAGGGAATCAGCGAGATCACCGCGTGCGACGGATCCCGGCGCTTGAGCCGGGCGAGCATCTCGACCGCGGACGCGTCGAGCAGCGAGCACGACAGGCCGTACAGCGTGTCCGTCGGAAAAGCGATGACCCCGCCGCGCAGCACGGCCTCGGCCGCGGCTTCGAGCGCCTCGGGCTGCGGTGCAGCGGCGTCGATCTTCAGGATCTCCATGCGTCTCCCCGTCCGCGCGGTCAGCGCCGCCGTCCGCCGGCCATGGCCGCCGCGACGTCCTCGAGCCGACGCGCCAGGGCGGCGTCGCCGAGCGCCAGGATTCGCAGCGCCAGGTGCGCGGCGTTGCGCGCGCCCCACGATCCGACCCCGAGGGTGCCGACCGGCACGCCCGGCGGCATCTGCACGGTCGAGAGCAGCGCGTCGAAGCCGCCGAGAGGCGAGCTGGCGAGCGGAACCCCGAGGACGGGCAGGCGGCTGTGCGCCGCCATCGCCCCCGCCAGATGAGCGGCGCCGCCGGCTCCGGCGATGATCACCTCGAGACCCCGCCCTTTCGCGGTGCGCGCCCACTTCGCCGCCGCCTCCGGCGTGCGGTGCGCGGAGCGGACCACGACCTCGCAGTGGACGCCGAAGTCCGCGCACACCCTGGCCGCCTCCTCCATCACGGGCCGGTCCGATTCGCTGCCCATGACGATCCCGACCCGCGCCTTCGTCCGTTTCATGCTGTCCTTCCCTCCGCGGGGCTCACCGGCTCCGCGATCGTTGCGGCGATGTCGGAGCGACAGCGCCAGCCCGAACCTGTCAGCGTCGCACATGCCGCGTAGACCGCGGCCCGCGCCTCCGCGATCGTCCCCCGCGCCGCGGTCAGGTAGGCGGCGCGACCGCCGCGCACGACCCAGCCGCCATCCTCCCACCTCGTGCCCGCGTGGAACACCGTCACTTCCCGGTCCGCGAGCGCATCGAGACCGCCGATCCTGCCTCCTCCGCGAGCCGCTTCCGGGTAGCCTTCGTCCACGAGCGCGAGGGTCACCGCGCCACCACCCGCCCGTGAGATCGCGCCCGGATCGAGCGTTCCGCGCGCCGCGCCGGCGAGCAGCCCCGTGAACGAGCCGGCGAGGAGCGGCACGACCGCCTGCGTCTCGGGGTCGCCGAAGCGGGCGTTGAACTCGATCACCTTCGGTCCCCCGGGAGTCAGCATCAATCCACAGTAGAGGGCGCCGCGATACGGCGTGCCGCGTGCCGCCATGGCGCGCAGCACCGGCGCGACAATGCGCTCGCCGATCGCGGATTCGAGCGCCGCGGTGACCGCGGGCATGGGTGCGTAGGCGCCCATGCCGCCCGTGTTCGGGCCCCGGTCGCCGTCGTGCGCGCGTTTGTGGTCGCGCGCCGCCGGCAGGAGCACGAAGCGCCGGCCGTCACAGACGGCGATGACCGAGGCTTCCTCGCCCGCGAGATACTCTTCGATCACGACGCTGCTGCCGCTCGCACCGAACGCGCCGCCCTCGAGGCACTCGCGCGCGAAACGCTCGGCGGCCGCAGGGTCGGGCGTCACGAGCACCCCTTTGCCGGCCGCCAGGCCGTCGGCCTTGACCACGTGCGGGCCGCCGAAGCGGTGCAGCGCCGCACGCGCCGCCGCGAGGTCGCCGCAGCATTCGGCGCCGGCGGTGGGCACTCCCGCCTCCCGCAGCACCTCCTTCGCGAACCACTTGCTGGACTCCAGCCGGGCGGCCGCGCGCGAGGCTCCGAAGACCGGCACACCGGCCTCCTCGAGCGCATCGCCGACCCCGGATGCGAGCGCCGACTCCGGTCCCACGACGACGAGTCCGATCGCGCGCTCGCGACAGGCCGCGACGATCCCGGCGGCGTCGGTCTCGCGCACCTCGAGCCGCTCGAAGGCGCGGCCCGCGCCGTCGTTGCCCGGCGCGATCAGGACTTCGGGGCGGTGAGCGTCCTGCGCCAGTCGCCAGGCGAGCGCGTGCTCGCGGCCACCGGAGCCGACGACGAGGATGCGCGAAGGTTCCACGCGCCGACTCTACGAAGCCGCGCGAGCGCAGTTCAAGCGCCGCCCGCCCCGCGAGCCCGCGGCCGGCCAGGCGACGGCAGGTGCCAGGACCGGTCCGCGCAGGCGGCGAACACCGCCGGGCCCTCGCCCGCCAGGACTTCCGGCGGGTCGGCGTCGTTCCACAGGAGCGCGAAGTCCACCGGTGCGAGGCTCGCCGCATCCAGCGCTTCACGCCACGCCGCGCTCGCGCGCGAGGCCGCGTCCGCCCGGGCCGCGAGCCGCACGGCCTGCGCCTCGCGCGTCGCGCGCGATGCGACCCCCGGAAGCAGCGCGGCGGGACCGCCGCGCAGCCGGCCCGCGGAATCGGCGCCGATGCGCCCGACCACCACGATCGCCTCCGCTTCACGAAGCTCGTCGTCGAGCTCCAGCGGAGAGCCGTCCGCGAGGCTGCCGGGCACGAACGCGGCGTGCGAAGGATCCTGGGCCATCACCGGCAACCCGAGCTCCGCCCGCAGCGCGCGCGCACGTTCGCGCGCGTCCGCGGACGGTTCACCGGACAGGAGCACGAACGTTCGGCCCGGCGGAACTCCCACGCCCGCCATCGCGGCCGACAGTTCGGACAGCGCCACCCGGTCGAGTCCGGAGCCCTGCGCGTCGGCGACGATCGCGGTCACGGCGGGAATGGCGAAGAGCCGCGCCAGCGGTCCCCCGAGCGGCGAAGCGAGGGCCTTTCGCACGCGCTCGCGAAACGACATCTCACGGCTTCCCGGTGCGGGCGGCGAGTTCCTCGCGCAGCAGCGCCTGGACGGTCTGCGGCACCGCCTGCCCGCCGCTGCGCTTCATCACCTGCCCGACCAGGAAGCCGAAGGCCGCCGCCTTGCCGCCGTGCAGCTGCGCGATGGCTTCCGGGTGCGCGTCGAGCACCTCGCGCACCAGCGGCCGGAGATCGTCGGCGGAAGCCCGCACCTGCACGCCGTGGCGGGCGAGCAGCGCGTCCACCGTGCCGTCCTCGTCCGCCATCCAGGCGAACACCTGCTTGGCGACCGGGCCGGGAAGATCCTTCGCTCCGACTCTCGCCAGCAGGTCGCGCAGCCGCCCGGGCGGCACCCGATCGGCCCAGCGCGACACGGACCAGCCGCGGTCCTTCAGAACGCGCAGCACCTCGACCATGATCCAGTTGCTCGCGAGCTTGGCATCCGCGCCGCGTGCGCAGGCCTCGAAGTACTCCGAGAGTTCGCGCGAGTCGGTGAGCACGCCGGCGTCGTAGGCCGGCAACGCGTACTGCCCGGCGAAGCGCGCCTCGCGTGCCCACGGCAGTTCGGGAAGCGCCGCCTTCGCGACCGCCAGGCGCTGCTCGTCCACGCGCAGCACCGGCAGGTCGGGCTCGGGGAAGTACCGGTAGTCGTGCGCGTCCTCCTTCGTGCGCATGACCGCCAGGCGATCGTGGTCGGCGTCGTAGAGCAGCGTGGACTGGACCACCGGCTCGCCGCGATCGAGCAGCGCCGACTGGCGGGCGATCTCCGCGGCGACGCCGCGTTCGACGGCCTTGATGCTGTTGAGGTTCTTGATCTCGGTCTTGACGCCCAGCCCGGCGGTCCCCGTCCTGCGCAGCGAGACGTTGGCGTCGCAGCGGAGCTGCGCCTTCTCCATGTCGCCGCCCGACACGCCGAGCCAGCGCACCAGCCGGCGCAGGGCGAGCAGGAACGCCGCGCATTCCCCGGCGCTCGCCAGCTCCGGCTCGGTCACCAGCTCGAGCAGGGGCGTCCCGGCCCGGTTGAACTCCACCTTCGAGAGGCGCAGGTCCCCGTGGCGTTCGGGATGGAACGACTTGCCGGCGTCCTCCTCGCAGTGGATGCGGGTGAGCGCGATCGCGCGCGCTCCGTCGCCCCCCGCCACCGTCAGCGCGCCGCCTTCGCACAGCGGCCGGTCGTACTGCGTGATCTGGTAGTTCTTCGGCATGTCGGGATAGAAGTAGTTCTTGCGCGCGAACACGCTCTCGGGCCGGATGCGGCAGCCGAGCGCGAGCCCGAGCGCGAGCGCGTCGTCCACCGCGGCCGCGTTCAGCCGCGGCAGCGCTCCGGGCAGGCCGAGGCACACCGGGCAGACGTTCGTGTTCGGCTCCTCCCCGAAAGCGACCGGGCAGCCGCAGAACATCTTCGTGCGCGTGGCGAGCTGGATGTGGCACTCGAGCCCGATCACCGGCTCCCAGGCCATACCACCTCCGGTTCGAAGCCGCGCGGAATCCGCGCCTCGACTCCCTCCGACTCGATCGCCCGCGCGGCGCGCAGCAGCAGCGGCTCGCCGTCGGCGGGCGCCAGCAGCTGGACCGCGACCGGCAGCCGCTCCGGCGACCGGCCCGCCGGCACCGCCAGCGCGGGCAGGCCGGCGAGATTGGCGCCGATCGTGAACACGTCGCTCAGGTACATGGCCAGCGGGTCGTCGGTCTTCTCGCCGAGCCGGAAGGCCGGGGTGGGCGCGACCGGCATCAGCATCACGTCGCAGCGCGCGAACGCGGCCGCGTACTCGCGGACGATGCGCGTGCGCGCGCGCTGCGCCTTCGCGTAATACTCGTCGTAGTAGCCGGACGAGAGCGCGTACGTCCCGAGCAGGATGCGCCGCTGGACCTCGGGCCCGAAGCCTTCGCCCCGGGAGCGCGCGTACAGCGCGTTCACGTCCTCCACGCCCGCGGCCCTGCGGCCGTAGCGCACGCCGTCGAAGCGGGCGAGGTTGCTGCTCGCCTCGGCGGTGGCGATCAGGTAGTAGGCGGCGACCCCGAACTCTCCCGGCAGGAACTCGATCGGGACGCGCATCGCGCCCGAACGCTCGAGCGCGCCGGCGGAGCGCTCCAGCGCGCCGACCACGGCCGCGTCCACGCCGTGCGCCCACAGGTTGGCGGGCCATCCGAAGCGCAGTCCGCGCACGCCACCGTCCCATCCCGACACGTCGGGAGGCGCGCCCTCGCGCAGCGTCGCGTCGAAGGGATCGTCGCCCGCGAGCGCAGCGTAGGCGAGCGCGACGTCGCCGGCGTGGCGCGCGAAGATTCCCACCTGGTCGAGCGAGGAGCCGAAGGCGACGAGCCCGTAGCGCGACAACCGTCCGTAGGTGGGCTTGAGGCCGTAGACGCCGCAGAACGCGGCCGGCTGGCGCACCGACCCGCCGGTGTCCGAGCCCAGGGCCAGCGGCACGAGCCCGTAGGCGACCGCCGCCGCCGAGCCGCCGCTCGATCCGCCGGGCACGCGCTCGAGGTCGTGCGGGTTGCGCGTCGGTCCGTAGCAGCTGAACTCGGTCGAGGAGCCCATCGCGAACTCGTCCATGTTGCTTTTGCCGACCACCACCGCTCCGGCTTCGCGCAGGCGCCGCACCACGGTCGCGTCGTAGGGCGAGTGCCAGCCGGCGAGGATGCGCGACGCGCAGGTGGTCGGATAGTCGGTGGTGCACAGATTGTCCTTGAGCAGCACCGGAACGCCGGCGAGCGGACCCTCGCGCGAAGCCGCGCTCGCCGCCGCGTGGCGCGCCTCGGGATCCGAGTGGACGACCGCGTGAACGTCGCGCTCCCAGCGCTTCGCGGGGCCGTCCCAGCCGCTCTCCGCCGCCGCCACGGGCTCAAGCACGCCGGCGCGCACCTGCGCGGCGATCCGTGCGGCCGAGTCGCGCCAGGCGAGGCCAGGGTCCGTCACGGGTTCAGGTTCTCCACGATCGGCGGCACGACGAAACAGCCGTCGCGGGTCTCGGGCGCGCCGGCCAGCACGTCCTCGGCGCCGAGCGTCCGGCCGTCGGGCGCGTCGGCGCGAAGCGGCGCGTCCGCGGGCGCGAACGCCGCCGGTTCGCAGTCCGCGAGGTCGAGCGCGTTCAGCGTCGCGGCGAACTCGAGCACGCTCGAGAGTTCTCCGGCGACGCGCTCGAGGGATCCTTCGGCGAGTTCGAGCTTCGCGAGCGCGGCGACGCGCCGGACCTCGGAGGCGTCAATCGTCATCGCCCACCCCGCTCACGAAGCGCGCCAGGACCTTCTTGATCGAGCCGGTGAATCGCACCGTGAGCTTCATGTCGGGGCCTTCGCCCTCGGCCTCCAGCACGGTCCCCGCGCCGAACCGCTCGTGCATCACCCTCCGGCCGACCGCCCGCCGCGCCGCGGCGCCCCGCACCGGCGCCGCCGTGACTCCGTACGAAGGTCCGCCGGCGCCGTCGTCGAAGTCGAACGAAGCGTCCGCCGCCTCCTCGCGCGGGTCGTACCGCCCGCCCTCCCGGCGCGAGGCCGCGCCGCCCCGGGCTTCGCCGCGTCGCAGGCCGGCGCGCGCCCGGTGCGCCGTGCGCGCCTCGCGATCCCCGCCTCCCCAGGAACCCTGGCCGTCGGCCTCGCGCTCCAGCAGTTCCGCCGGGATTTCGTCCACGAAACGCGACACCTGCGCGCCCCACGCCGGAACCCCGCTCTCGGCGGACACGAACCGGCGCCGGAACGAGGCGGCCGTCAGCAGCACCTGGTCGCGGGCGCGCGTCAGCGCCACGTAGAACAGCCGCCGCTCCTCCTCGAGTTCGCCGTCGTCGTCCAGGGCCGAGGCGTGCGGCAGCAGGCCCTCCTCCAGGCCCGCGACGACGACGCTCGCGAACTCGAGCCCCTTGGCGTTGTGCGCCGTCAGCAACAGCACGCGGTCGGCGGCCTCGTCCAGACGGTCGGCGTCCGTCAGCAGCGAGCACTCCGAGAGATATTCGAGCAATCCGCCGCGGCCCTCCTCCGAGAACTGCGCTCCGGCCGCGGCCAGCTCCTGCACGTTCGCGAGGCGGTCGCGCAGGTCCTCCTCGCCGTCGCTCGCGGCCTCGAGGTGGCCGAGGTAGCCGCTGCGCTCCAGCAGCCGCGAGAAGAGCACGCCGAGCGGCTCCTCGCGGAGCGCGCCCAACTCGTCGAGCAGATCCACGAGCTGCGTCGCCCCCGCGCGGGCGGCGCCGCGCAACGCGCCCTCGTCGCGCAGCGCGCGCAGCGCGGCGGCCGGCGTCGCCCCGAGCGCGAGCCGGGACTCGATCAGCCCCTGGACGGCGGGGCCGAGGCCGCGGCGCGGCGTGTTCCAGACGCGGAAGAAGGACGCCGTGTCGGCCGGGTTCACGACCAGCCGGAGCCAGGCCAGCACGTCCTTGACCTCCCGCCGCTGGTAGAACGAAACGCCGCCGACGATCTCGTAGGCGAGTCCGGCGTGCCGCAGTTCGGTTTCGAGCGCCCGCGACTGCGCGTTCGTGCGGTACAGCACCGCGCAGTCGGCCAGCCGGCCGCCCGCTCTCCGGCGATCCTCGAGGTGCCTGCGGACGCGCCGCGCCTCGGCGGCCTCGTCCGCGCACAGCACGAAACGCAGTCGCGCGCCCGCTTCCCGGTCGCACCACAGGGTCTTGCCCTTGCGCGCCCGGTTGTGGGCGATGACCGCGTTGGCGGCCGCCAGGATGTTGCCGGTCGAGCGGTAGTTCTGCTCCAGCCGCAGGGTCACCGCGCCGGGGAAGGCCCGTTCGAACTCGAGGACGTTGCTGAGATCCGCGCCGCGCCAGCCATAGATGGACTGGTCGTCGTCCCCGACCACGAACAGGTTCCCGTGCGCGGACGCGATCGCCTGCACCAGCCGGAACTGCGCGTGGTTCGTGTCCTGGTACTCGTCCACCAGCACGTGTTCGAAGCGGCGGCTCCAGCGCGCGCCGGCCTCCGGGTGCTCGAGAAACAGCCGGGCGGCCTCGGCGATCAGGTCGTCGAAGTCCAGCGCCCCGGCGCGACGCAGCGCGGCCTGGTAACGCGCGAAGATCGCGGCGACGTTGCGATCGAACGGCGTCATCGCCGCGCGCTCGGCGTGCTCGGGCCCGACCAGCGCGTTCTTGCAGTCCGAGATGCGGGCCAGCACGACGCCCGCCCGGTAGGCGCTGTCGTCGAGGCCGAGATCGCGCCGCGCCTCGCGCAGCAGGCCTTCCTGGTCCTCGCGGTCGTAGATCGAGAAGGCGGCGGGAAGTCCGAGGGTCGCGGCCTCGCGGCGCAGCAGCCGCACCGCGGTGGCGTGGAACGTTCCGATCCACAGGCGTCCGGCCAGCGCGCCGACGGCGCGCTCGATGCGCTCGCGCATCTCGCGCGCCGCACGGTTGGTGAACGTGAACGCGAGCACCGCCTCCGGCCGCACGCCGCGCGCCAGCAGCCGCGCGATGCGCGCGGTCAGCACCCGTGTCTTGCCGGAACCCGCTCCGGCGATGACCAGCGCCGGGCCGGAGTCGTGTTCCACCGCCGCGCGCTGGGCGGGATTGAGCCCTTCGGGATTCGGGAGCGGCACGGACACGCGGGCGCCTCTTAAGGTGTCGGGGAGGTCGGACGGAGCACGCAATTTACCCGAACGCGCGCGGCGCCTCCACCGCGCGCCGACGCGAAGGGCCGCCGGTCCCGCGACCGGCGGCCCCGAATCCGCTTCGCGCGGGCGCTACTTGACGAACAGCATCTCGCGATACTTCGGCATCGGCCACAGATCGTCGTCCACCAGCGCCTCGAGCCGGTCGGCGGCCGCCCGCAGTTCCTGCATGAGCGGACGCACCTCGGCGCCGAGCCTCTGGCAGGCCTTCATCTCGTCGTGCGACGCGTGGATGTCGGAGAGCCTGCGCTGCAGCGACTCCACCCCGGCCAGCGCCGCTTCGAGCGTCTCGCCGAGCGCGGCGACCCGCCGCGCGTGCGCCGATTCCTTCCGCGCCCCCGCGGACGAGACGGCGTTCCACGCCGCGAGCGTCACGGCCAGCTGCCGTTCGGCCGCCGGCACGACCAGGGTCGTCACCATCTCCGCCAGCGTCTCGGCCTCGAGCGTCACCTGCTTCAGGTAGCGTTCCATCGCGACGTTGAAGCGCGACTCGACCTCGGCTTCCGAAAACACGCCCATCTCGATCAGGAACCGGTGCGCCTTCGGCTCGCGAACGGCCGCCAGCGCCGCGGGCGTGTCGGCGAGGTCCGGCAGTCCGCGCCGCGCGGCCTCGGCCTTCCACTCCGGACTGTAGCCGTTGCCCTCGAAACGCACGCTGGCGGTTTCGGCGAACACTTCGCGCAGCAGCTCGGCGACCGCCTGGTCGCGGCTCGTGCCCTTGACGTCGAGCTTCCGCTTGAGGCGCTCTCCCATCTCGGCCAGCGCCGCGGCGACCGCCGCGTTCAGGGTCGCCATGGGCACGGCGCAGTTCGCCGAGGAGCCCACCGCGCGGAACTCGAACTTGTTTCCCGTGAAGGCGAACGGCGAGGTCCGGTTGCGGTCGGTGTTGTCGCGGGCGAGCGCCGGCAGCTTGGCGACGCCCATCTCGAGCACGAAGTGCTCGGGATCCTTCGCCGCCTCGCCGGCGATCGTCCGCTCGAGGATGCTCGTCAACTGTTCGCCCACGAACACCGACAGGATCGCCGGCGGCGCTTCGTTGGCTCCGAGGCGCAGGTCGTTGTTCGCCCCGGAGACCGAGAAGCGCAGGGCGACCGAGCGGTCGTGCACCGCCTTGAGGCAGACGGCCACGAACGCGAGGAAGCGGAGGTTCTGGTGCGGGGTCTTGCCCGGGTCGAGCAGGTTCTCGCCGCGGTCGGTGGACATGCTCCAGTTGCAGTGCTTGCCGCTGCCGTTGATGCCGGCGTAGGGCTTCTCGTGGAACAGGCAGACGAAGTCGTGCCGAAGCGCGACCTTGCGCGCCACGTCCATCGCCAGCACGTTGTGGTCGTTGCCGATGTTCGCGTCCTCGAAGATCGGCGCCATCTCGAACTGCATCGGCGCGACCTCGTTGTGGCGGGTCTTGATGGGGATGCCGAGCCGGTAGAGCTCGAACTCCAGCTCCTCCATGAACGCCAGGACCCGGGCCGGGATCGAGCCGAAATAGTGATCCTCGAACTGCTGATGCCGCGGCGAGCCGGCCCCGAGCAGCGTCTTCTCGGTCTGGGTCAGGTCGGGACGCAGCGCGTAGTGCGCGCGATCCACGAGGAAGTATTCCTGCTCGACGCCGAGCGTCGCCGAGACCTGCTTGACGTCCACGTCTCCGAGCAGCTTGAGGAAGGCGACCGCGTGCCGGCTCATCGCCTCGTTGGAGCGCAGCAGCGGCGTCTTCTGGTCGAGCGAGTCGCCGTGGTAGCTGATGTAGGCGGAAGGAATGCACAGGGTGCGGCCGTTCGCGCTCTCGACGAGGAACATCGGAACGCTCGGGTCCCAGGCGGTGTAGCCGCGCGCCTCGAAGGTCGAACGCATGCCGCCCGAGGGGAACGAACTCGCGTCCGGTTCGCTTTGCCAGAGCTGCGAGCCGGACAGCTTTTCGAGCACGCGGGTCTCGCCGGACATCTGCACGTTCAGATCGATGAACGCGTCGTGCTTCTCGGCCGTCAGGCCGGTCATCGGCTGGAACCAGTGCGTGAAGTGCGTCGCGCCGTGGGAGACGGCCCATTCGCGGGCCGCGGAGGCGACCGTCTCGGCCACTTCGCGCGTCAGCGGCGTGCCGTTACGAAGCGTGGAGACGAGCGACTGGAAGACTTCGCGGGGCAGCTTCTCGCGCAGCTTGATGAGGTCGAGGACGTGCCGCCCGAAGTAGGTGCTGACCGGCGAGCGGTGTCCGTCCGGCAGGCGGGGAGCCTCGAACGTGCGCGGGTGGCGGCCCAGGATCGCGAAGCGGGCCGAAGTGCGTGAGGCGGTCACGGGATTCCTCCAGTTCCGACCGGCACGAACCGAACCGCTCCGTGCAGATCCGTTGGAAAATGGGATCCGTCACGAGCGAACCCGTGACGAACCCGGTGAACCAGCGTCGCAGGACACTAGCGCAGTCCGTCGCACGCCCGCCACTGGCATTTTGCAACGCCGGTGGCCGGCGCGAGCGCCGCCCCTCTCCCGGTCTCAGAACTCGGGGCCGAGGCTCAGGTGCCAGCGGGGCCTGGCGACGTCGTGCAGGTCCGTCCGCCAGCCCACGTCCAGCTTGACGAGCGCGAACCACACGAAGCTGCGGATGCCGACGCCGAACGAAAGCAGCGGGCTCGCGAGGTGCCGGCCACGCTCGTCCACGACCGTGAAGCGCAGCGGGTCGCCTTCGTTCCAGACCATGCCCGCGTCGGTGAACAGCGCGCCCTTGAGGTTGAAGCTGCCGAGCGGCACCGGTCCGACCACGCCGAGCTGCTGGATGAACGGGAATCGCAGCTCCTGCGAGACCATCAGCGCCCGCGAGCCGACGATGTCGAAGTCGCGAAAGCCCCGCAGCGTCGAGAATCCGCCGAGGCGAAACGCCTGGGGGTCGCGACCCCAGCTGCCCGCCGCCAGGCCGCGCACGGCCCAGGTGTAGCCCGCGGTCAGGTCCCAGTAGCGCCGGTAGTCCGCGGTCAGCGTGCGGTATTCCAGGCTGTTGCTCGTGATCCGGAAGGCCGGCGAGAAGGTGACGTTGTAGCGCGAACCGTTGACCGGACCGTAGTAGCTCGACAGCGAGTTGTCGCCGACCAGCGAGAACGACGGGCTCGTCACGCTGCGGAACTCGCGCGGGCCGCGCTCGAAGTAGCCGGGAACGACCTCGTTGAAGAAGGTGCGCTCGACCCAGAACTGGGTCAGCTGCGTGTCGAGCCGGCGGAAGCGGTCGAAGGGGTACGACAGCTGGAAGAGCGCGCCGAAGTTCCGCTCGCTGAAGAGCTGCGCGCTGGTCAGCTGCTCGCCGAGCGTCGTGACGCGCGATTCGTAGTAGTTCTTGAAATGGAAGGCGCCCGCGCCCCAGTCCCAGCGTCGTGGCAGGTAGCTGTAGATGGCGAGCGCGTTGGTCTCCTCGATGGAGCCGGGAAACAGGTCGGTCGCCACGTACAGGTTGCGATCCCCGAGGAAGTCGCTGAACAGGATGGAGGTCGTGCCGGCGAAGCCGTAGCCGGTCGCCGCCACCACCTGGCCGTTCGCGGCTTCCGGCGCGAGCTTCCAGCGGTAGCCGCGCGGCCGCTGGCCGAGAACGCTGTCGGAGAGCGCGAACGCGCCGCCGCTTTCGAGCAGCGGAGTGCGCTCGGGCGCCGCCGCCGTGGTGTCGGGCGGAACCATGTCGCGGGGCGGCGGCACGAGTTCGCCGAGGGCGGGAGCGTAGCCCACCTGCGGCGCCGCCCCGGGCGGCTCGCCGGCGACGCTCGGCAGCGGCGTCCGCCGGCCGAGTCGGGGCGGCGCGGCGGAGGTGTCGGGAACGGTCACGCTGTCCGGCCAGGAGACGGCCAGGGCGCCGAGTGCCGGCGCGGTCGAGGTGTCGCGCGCGGCCGGCCGCGAGACCGCCTCGGCGCTCAGCACCGCGGCGCCCGCGTCCCGCTGCAGCCGGCGCAGCACCGCCTCCGAGCCGACCGGCTCCTGGACGGCGAAGATGTCCCAGCCGCCGCGGTCGAACGCCGAGAACACCAGCCGGTCGTTCAGCCTCGACCAGGAGATGCTCTGGAGGCCGCCGAGGACGTCGGTCAACTGGGTCACGTCGTGCGTCGTGGTGTCGAGCAGGTAAAGGTTCATCGCCCCGCCGCGGTCCGACAGGAACGCGAGCTTGCGCCCGTCCGGCGACCAGACCGGATTGTGGTCGTCGCCCGCGGTGTCGAGGAGGGAGTCCACCGCTCCCCCGTCCAGGTTGAGCTCGAACAGGCCATAGCGGCCGTAGCCGCCGGTGACCGGGTCCGGGCGCAGCACCACGGGCGCGAGCCGGTCGCTCGAGAACACGATCCTCCGGCCGTCCGGCGACCAGGAGGGTTCGCGCTCGTCCCAGGTGTCATCGGTGAGACGCTGGATCGCTCCCGTCCCGACGTCCACCAGCCACAGGTCCGAGCGGCCATGCAGGACGCCGGTCACGACCAGCGAATCCGAGACCGGGGACCAGGCGGGGTACGACAGCGCGTCGCACGGCAGCGAGAAGCTCTTCGTCACCGCGCCGCTCCCGGCGTCCACGACGTACAGGTGGTCGTGCCCGGCGCTCTTGGCGGTGGTCGCGAGCTTCGTGCCGTCGGGCGACCAGGCGATCGAGCCGCGGAACAGCGGCCAGGCCTCGAACTGGACGTTGCGCTCGCCGCGCAGCACGCGGCGCAGGACCTTCCCGTCGAACGCCGACATCAGGTAGAGGTCCGTGTACTGCCGGCGGTCGCTGAAGTAGGCGATGCGGTCGCCCTGCGGCGAAACCGCCGGCATCAGGTTCAGGTTGCTCTGGTCGCGCCGGTGGTCGGTGAGCCGCTTGCCGAAGTCGTCCGGATCGTCGCGCCTGGCGACCTCGGGCCAGTAGGTGCGGCGCAGCCACTGCCGCCACTGCTGGTCGAAGCGCGACGTCGGCATGCCGTAGGTGCGCTCGAACGCGCGGTCGAAATTGCGCATCTGCCGCGCCCGCTTGAGCAGGTCCCGGAACCGCTCGGGGCCGAAGCGCACGTGCAGGTACTGAATCGCCGACTGGCCGAACTTGTAGACCGGATATCCGCCCATGTAGTCGAGCGGCGGAATGTAGCCGGCGATCGTGCCGTCACGGCACCACATCTCGGCGTTCGGCTCCATGCCGAGCGAGAAGTACTCGGCCATGCCCTCGGCGAACCACAGCGGCATCTGGAAGAAGCCCTGCCCCGAGAGCAGCGACATGCCGGTGTTGTTGTAGAGGATGTCGAACTGGAACGCGTGCACCAGCTCGTGCACCAGGACGTGGCGGAAGTCCTCGTAGGACCCGGTGAAGGGAACGACGACGCGGTCGCGCAGCAGTTCGGTGAACCCGCCCGTCCCGCCATCGATCAGTTCCGGCGTGACGTTGGTCTGCGCGAAATCGTTGTGCGATCCGTAGAGGATGATGGGGATGCGCTTGCTCAGCCGGTGACCGAGTCGCTTCGAGAATTCGGCGTTGGTCTTCTCGGCGAGGTCGAGCGTGCGCATCGCCAGGCTGTCGGAGCCCGGGTAGAAGTACACCTCGAAGTGGTCCGAGGTGATCGAGCGCCAGTCGTAGAGCTCGTACTGGACCTTGTTCTGTCCGAAATACTGGGCCTCCGCCCGGCACGCCGCCAGCAGGATCCCGGCCGCGGCCAGTGTCGCGACCGCCCAACCCCGAACTCGCATCCGCCTTCCTTTCCGACCCGGCCGTCGCGACGCCCTCGCGGCGTCCTGCGGCACTCTACACCGAAAGCGGCGTCCCGTTCCCGGCCCCCGCGTTCCGCGGCCCGTCAGTACTCCCAGCGCGCCTTGAGGCTGACGTTGAAGTCCGCCGGCCCGCCCGCCGTGCCGGGGGTCTGCGTGAGGGTCGTGCGCCGCTGGGTCAGCTCCGTGGTCACGTAGATGAAGCGGTTGACGCGGTACTCGACCTCGACGTCGCGCTCGAACTGGTTGGCGATCTCGACCGGGATCGTCCCGCGATCGAGCCCCGGCACGCGCTGCCGGTACGTCCACGACGTCCGGGCATTGACGTCGCCCGAGACGCCCACGTAGACGTCCCCGACGCCGCTCGATCCGAACAGGGCTCCCTGCTCGCGCTCCACCGTCCACTGCGTGATCGCGTTGTTCAGGTACTTCGAAAGGTCCTGCGAGAGCTGGTTCGTGAGCTGCCGGGTCACGTAGTTCTCGAGCGGGTCGGCGACCTGATTGATGATGCCGCCCTCGTCGCTGGTGAACCGGCCGTAGGTCAGTTCGGCGTAGATCTCCCGCTGGTCCCAGCCCTCCGGTCCGCTGGGCGTGATCACCGGCTGGCTCGAACGGCCGGAGATTTCCATGGTGATGGTCACGGGCTGCCGCTTGTCCCACTGCCCGCTGTAGAGGTCGCGGCGGCTCGGAAGCAGTCGCGTGTACGCGGAAATGGTCATGTCCGGATCCACGCCCTGCTGGTTGTCGAACGTGATGTCGGCCTGCGTCAGCGTGAATCGGTTGCTCAGGAAGTAGTAGGTGCCGCGAATGAGGTGCATCTCGCCGTAAATGAGCAGCGAGTCCGGCGTCTGCTCGAGATCGAGGTCGGCGTCGAACTCGATGTCGCCGTCCGGGGGGCGCCAGCGCAGGTTGCGCGGTGCCTCGAGGTGGACGCGATAGGTCCAGTAGAGCGGCTCGGTCGTGGCCATGCGCGCCTGCACCTCGCTCTGGTTCGCGAAGTCGAATTCGACCACGCCGCGCTTGAGCTGCACGTCGCCGACCACCTGCGGAAGCCGCACGCCCTTCACGCGCGGACCGTCCGTGACCTTGAAGTCTCCGTCGAACAGCGCCGCGTAGAGCCCTTCCTGCTGGGAGGCGAAGTCGCGCAGCGTCAGTTCGAACAGGTAGCGCTGCATCTCGAATCCGTCCATCTCGACCGTGCCTCGCGCCCACACCCGCCCCGCGCGGCCCTGGCGGGCCGAGAGCGAGTCGAGCGTCACGCGCGATTCGTCGAAATGCAGGTCGGCGTAGACGGACTCGAGGATCTCCTCCCGGCCCGCCGGGCGGACGATGCCGTCGCGCACGTGTCCCACGCCGGTGACCTTCGGCACACGCGGCGTGCCGGCGATGGTCGCGTCGAGATCGAAGCGGCCGTTCGCCGTCTGGACGAGCGGCACGAGCACCGGCAGCAGCTCGAGATCGCCGCGCGGCACCTCGACCTTCCAGGACATCGGCTCGTCCGGAAGGCTCACCTCGCGTCCGAGGGCCAGGCGCAGCGGCATCCGGCCCCGCACCGTCGAGACCACGTCGAGCATCGTCACGCGCGTGTCCGGCACGGTCAGCACGCCGTCCGCGTAGTGCGCGTCGAGCTCGATCTTCTGCGCCCGGTAGTCGCGCCAGCCGAACGACGCCGCGCTCGCCCGCAGGTCCAGCCGCGGCTCGGGCGCGCTGCCCCCGATCGTCAGCGTCGCGTCCACGCGGCCCGTCCAGCCGGCGGCCTCCGGGGCGATGGCCGAGAACCGGTCCACCGGAAAGCGCGTGGCGCGCACCACCCCCTGCCAGGCGCCCGCGCCCGACAGCCAGCGCGTCACGGCGGTCGCGGTCAGCGAGTCCGGCCACGGATGCGCGACGCGCTCGAAGTCCGACTGGGCGCGCAGCAGGCCGTCGTCCAGCGAGAACATCAGGTCCTTCACGCGCAGCGTCCCGGATTCGCCCTCGAGCGTGACGGCCAGCGAATCCCCGCGGTGGTCGCCGAACTCCGGATCCGAGGCCCGCCCGGTGAACGACCAGCGCGGCTCGTCCGCCGGGCCGTCCACCTCCAGGCGCACGTCGGCGTGGCCGCCCATTCCCCACTCCGGGGGAAGGCCGAGCCGGCCGAGGTCGAGGTTCCGGGCGTCGAGCGCGAAATCGTAACGGCCGCCGGCGCTCGCCCAGCGCCCGCGCGACTCGAGGCGCGCGTCGCCGTCCCGGGCGACGACGTTCTCCGAGATCGTGCCGTCGCGGTCGCCGGAGAGCACCAGCGGCGGCTCGGCCGTCCAGTCGAACTGGGCGCTGCTCGCGCGGGCACGCGCCGCGGTCAGCCGCCAGCGGTCGGCGTTCCACGCCGCCTCGCCGCCGAGCACCACCAGCGTGTCGCCGGCGCGCGCCCGCAACTCGCCGAAGTCCACCCGCTGGTCACCCAGGCGCAGCGGGGCGGCGGCGCTGTCGAGGTGAATGCCGACGAAGAAGCCGTCGCGGGCGAACGCGTCCGCCGTCAGGTCCGGCGTCGGCAGCAGCCGGCCGTTCACGCCGCGCAGCTCCCATGAGGCGAATCGCGCCGCGCTCCATTCGGTCGCTCCGCCGGAGAGATCGCCCGTCACCCACAGCTTGCCGGCACGGTTGATCGCCCGACCCTGCGCGCGCGCGAGCACTCCCCGCAGTCCGGTCGCACGGCCGTCCGGCCACTCCTCGAGCGGCAGGTTCACGACCGAGTACGGCCCCTGCCAGCCGCCCGAGTCGATCACCGCCCTCAGGTCGAACGCGCCGCTCCGCCGCCAGCCGGTGACCGAGAACGAATCGTGCGCGACCGCCGGGAAGTCCACGCGCACCCGGGCGCTGTCCACGCGCCAGCCGGCCCATTCCGAGGCGATCAGTTCCGCCGTCAGCCGGGACTCGGTCGTCGCCTTCGTTTCGGTCCGCACGCGGTAGAGGAACCGGCCATTGAGCCTTCCTTCCGGCCAGCCCGAGAGCCGCAGCGCCTGCCAGTACGCCGGGTCCGCGGCGCGCGCCTCGCCGCCGACCTCCCAGCCCCGTTTCGACCAGCGCACGTGGCCGACGAGGTTTCCGGCGAGCGAACGGCCGGAGAGGGAATCGATCGTCAGCTGGCCGTCGTTCCATGCGAACCGACCGGTGCCGTCCACGGCCAGGCTGTCCCAGGTCACGCTCGAGCGGAACGTGCCGTCCCAGCGCCTGCCGCCGGTCGCTTCCACCGAGGCCGCGCCCTCGCCGGGCACGTCGAAGGTGGAGTTGTCGAAGACTTTCGCGAGCCAGCTCCAGCGCACGCGCGCCACCTCGGCGTGCACGCGCGGCGCGGGCGCGTCGTTGCCCCAGGCGCCGTCCAGGCTCAACGACAGGTCGGGCGTGCGCAGCCGGCTGAGCGTGAACCGCGTGCTGTCGGCGTCCCGCACGAAGCCGGCGCGCAGTTCCTCGAGTCGGCTGTCCCACGGTCCCTCCCGCCAGCGAAGGCTCGCGATGTCGGCGCGCGTCACCGGTCCGGTCGAGCCGGTGAGCTTCAGGTCCACGCCGGCGAAGCGCCGCATCGGACGCGGTACCAGGACGGTGGCGTCGTCGAGCTCGAGCGAGAAGTCGAATTCCCGCGCCGGCCGGGACGCACGCGGCGCGCGCCGGGCGAATCGCGGGAAGCGCCAGTCGCCGCCCCGGCCGAGGTCGAGGTGCACGACGGGCTGCTCGACCACCACCCGCACCGGCCCGCGTCCGCCGCGCAGCAGGCTGAACGCCCCGTAGCCGAAGCGCATTTCCCGCGCTTCGAGCAGCGTCCCGCCGCCGCCCCGGAAGCGGACCCGCGGGTCCAGCACGCGAAACCCCGTCAGCGGGTTGCCCTTCACGTCGCGCATCTCCAGCTCGAGGTCGCTGTTCTGCGCCAGCGCGTGGTTCAGCACCAGCGTCAGCTCCTTCGCGACCAGCTCGGTGCGGTTCGCGAGGTACGCGAGGGCGCTCACGACCAGCAGCACCACGAGCCCCGCCAGCGCGAGCAGCGAGATCCGCACGAGCTTGCCCACCGTCCAACGCACCGGCTTCGGGACGTGCTCGGCGACCTCGTGGAGTTCCTCGCGGATCGTCTCCACGACGCCGTGGGGCGCGCCCTCGGGCGGTGTCTCGGGACGGTGGTCGTGCTCGTCGCTCATGGGTCAGAAAGAAGGTCCGATGGCGAACTGATAGACGAACGGAAGGCCCTTCCAGTTACCCAGCCGGCCCTCCGGAAAATCGGGCCGGTCGCTCCACGCGAGGTCCACGCGCAGCGGCCCGAACGGCAGCAGCAGCCGCGCGCCGATGCCGTAGGTCCAGCGCAGGTCGTCGGCCCGGCTCCGGGTCGCCTGCCAGGGGAGCACGAGGTCGCGCGCGAGAATGTACTCCGGGCGCGCCCAGACATTCCCCGCGTCCACGAACGCCTCGACGCCCAGCGGCCCGACCAGCGGAACGCGCAGCTCCAGGTTCGCGAGCGCCATGGCCATGCCTCCCGAGGGCGGCACCGAGTTCTCGCCGTAGCCGCGCAGGGAATTGACGCCGCCGATGAAGAACCTCGACTCGAACGGCACGCGCGCGACCTCGCCATCGAGTCCTTCGGTCGGCGAGAAGTTGTCGGGCGGCGTTCCGAAGGGCTCCATGACGCCCCCCGAGGCGCGTGCCGCCAGCCCCCAGCCGTTGGCGAGCTGGGAATACCACGTCGAGGTCACGAGCACCTTGCGGTAGCTGCTCGTGCCGCGCAGCGGGCCGCCGGCGAGTTCGCCGCTCACGATCTGGTAGGAGCCACGCTGCGGCGCGACGCGGTTGTCGCGCAGGTCGCGCTCGACCGTCAGGCGGAGCGAGTTCGTGCGGTAGCGCGCCCGCAGCGTGTCCGGCCGGGCGACCACGCCGCCGGGCAGCGTGTCGTAGTCCTGGCGCACGAAGCGGTTCGACTGCGCGAGCGTCACCCGCGACAGGCGGCTCAGTTCGCGGAACAGCGTGAAGGTGAAGCCCTGCTCGTCCCGCCGCCGGATGAAGTTCGAGTTCGAGCGGTCGTCCTCGCGCAGCGTGTAGACCCCCGCCTGCCCCAGCAGTCGGACGCCCAGGAGCCACGGTTCGGTCAACGTCGCGCTCGCGCCCGCCTTGCGGAAATGGCCCGTGCCGTCGAGCGAGTACTCCCCGTCCACGGCGCCGCCGAGCGCACGCGTGTCGAGATTGCGATGTCCCCATTCGCCCGAGACGCGGAACCGGTCGGTCGTTCCGCTGCCGACGCCGCCGTCGATCCAGCGGCTCTTGCGCGCGGACAACCGGATGTCGAGGTTGACCTCGCCGTCCGCCGTGTCCAGCACGGACGACACCTGCACCTGCCGGTAGAGCCCGGTGCCGTAAAGCCGTTCGATCGAATGCTGGAGATTGGTCTGGCGGTACACGTCGCCCGGGCGCAGCAGCATCTCGCGACGTGCGAGCGACTCGCGCACCTTGCCGTTCGTCTCGAACTCGAGTTTGCCGATGCGGAACAGCGGGCCTTCGCGCACGGAAAAGGCCACGATCGCCTTCGCCGAATCCGAGCCCGGCAGGGCTTCGCCGTCGGCGCCGACGAAGTGGCCGCGTTCCCGGTAGAGCGCCTTGATCCGCAGCGTGTCGAGTTGCACGAGCGCCGGATCGAACGGCTCGCGCGGCCGCGACAGCAGGGAGCGGCGAAGTTCCTTCTCCGGGTACGAGACGACGCCGGCCAGGTCCACGCGCTCGATGCGCGTGCGCGGGCCTTCGGTGATTTCGAACACGACCCGGGTGGATCGGACGTCCCTCGCCGGCAGCAGCCGGACGCGCACGCGCGCGTCGAGAAAGCCGTAGTGCCGGTACAGGCCGACGATGGAGGACGAGTCGGCGCGCAGGTAGTCGCGCCGCAAAGCCGGCTTCTCGCGCCAGGGAAAGACCGACGGCCGCCGGGTGCGCATCGAGGCGCCCTTGAGCAGCTGCCGTTTCGAGATCGCGTGCAGGCCCGTGTAGCGGACGCTTTCGATGGTGCGCAGCTCCTCGGGAAACTCGGAGCGCTGCGCCGACGAGGGCGGCGCGACGGCCGCGAGCGCCAGTCCGACCAGGAGCGCGACCGCCCCGCTAGCGTGGCGCGGGCGCAACCGTCGTCGTCTCCCGGGGAGCCTTCCCCAGCGCCTGCATGCGCCGGAGCGGCCGCATGACGTCCTGCGCGATGATGAAGACGAACAGCAGCCCGACGAACACCAGCCCGACCCGCATGAAGCGAAGGTAGCCGCGGGCCGACAGGGCCCGCCGGCGCACCGCTTCGAGCAGCGCGAGGAAGACGTGTCCGCCGTCGAGCAGCGGAATCGGCAGCAGGTTGAACGCCATGACGGCGAGGCTGATCATCGCCATCAGGTTGAGCCAGTACTCGAACCCGCGCCGCGCCGCGTCGCTCGCCATCTGGGCGATGAAGATCGGGCCGCCCATCTGCTCGCGCACCTGCCAGAAGCGCGTGAGCGTGGTCCACAGCCCGTCGTAGACCAGCACCGTGCCGGCCAGCGTCTGCTGGAAGGCCAGCGGCACCGACTCGCGGAGCGCGTAGCGGACCCGTTCGCCCTGCGGCCCCGTGGGTCCGACCTCCTCGATGCCGATGAAGCCCTGGCCCGGCGTGTCCCCCGGCATCTGCGCGGGACGCAGCTTGAGATCGAAGTCGGTCCCGTCGCGACGCACCCGCACGACCACGTCCTGCTCCGCGCGACCCTTCAGCAGTCGCCGGATGTCGCCGAACTGGCCGATCGCCTTGCCGTCCAGGGCGAGGATGCGGTCGCCTTCCTTCATGCCGGCGAGGTACGCGGGCTGCCCGGTGCTCAGCCCGCCGACGACCGGCGGGTGCGGACGGTCGAGGCTGGCGAGGAAGGCGCGTCGCGCCTGCGGAGCCGTCGTGACGGTGAACGTCGAGTCGCCGCGGCGAACCCGCATCTCGAGCGCCTTCGTCGAGTCCGACTTCGCGGCGCGCCGCTCGACGTCCGTCCAGGTGGCCACGGCCCCGCCGGCCACGGTCTGCACGACGTCGCCCTCGCGCAGCCCCGCCAGCGCGGCCGGCGAGCCCGCCTCGGGAGGCCCCAGCACGCTCGGCCACTCCCGCTGGGCCACGCCCACCGCGGCGTAGAGGACGAGGTAAATGACGAACGCCAGCACCAGGTTCGCGGCCGGGCCGGCGAGCGCCACGAGCATGCGCCCGAACCAGTGGTGCGTCAGGAACTGCTCGGGCCCGCCGGCGGGAATGCTGCCGTCCTCGTTCGGCTGGTCGCCCGCCATCTGCACGAAGCCGCCGAGCGGGATCCACGACAGGCAGTAGCGCGTTCCACCCGCGGTGAATCCGACCATTTCCGGTCCCATGCCCATCGAGAACTTCGTGACCGTGATGCCCCGCCATTTCGCGATCAGGAAATGGCCCAGTTCATGGAAGAAGATCACGATGCCGAGCAGCACGGCGCCCGGCAGGATGGCGTTCACGAGCACGCGGTTTCCTCGGGGATGGAAGGGTCGGGAAGCGGCGCGAAGCTACCCGCCGCCGTTCGCGACGGTCAAGCGATCGCGGCCTACGAGGCGCCCCGGCCGCCGGCGACGCTCCCGCTTCATCGGCCTCCGGCGCACGCGATCTGAGCCGTCCCGCGCGCCGGTGGCGGAAGCGCGACGGGTTTCACCGGGCCGTGACCGTCCTTGCCCCCGGAAGGCGCGCGTACTCCTCGAGCGTGCGCTCCGCCGTGCGCGCGATGCCGAACGCACGCACCGCCCCCCTGCCCGCCTCCGCCCATGCGGAGCGGGCGGCCGGGTCGGCCAGCGCCGAGAGCAGCGCGCCGGAGAGCGCCGCCGGTTCGAGCTTCCCGACGAGCCGCCCCGTGACGCCGTCGCGGACCACCTCCGGTACCCCTCCCACGGCGGTCGCGACGATCGGCACGCCGAGCGCCTGGGCGTCGAGCAGCGACGTGCACAGCCCCTCGAGGTAGCTCGGCAGGACGAACAGGTCGAACTGCTTCATGAGCGAGCGCGCGTCGGGCCGAAAGCCCGGCAGGTGGACGCGCGCTTCGAGCCCCAACGCGGCCCTGCGCCGTTCGAGCGGTCCGCGGCACTCGCCTTCCCCGAGCCACACGAAGTGGGCGCGTGGCCGCGCCGCGAGCACGGCCGGGGCGGCCTCCAGCAGCAGGATGTGGTTCTTGTGCGGCGCCAGCGAAGCGACCGTGCCGAGGATTTCCGCGTCGGAGGGCAGGCGGAGCAGCGCCCGCAGGTCCGGCGCGGGCGCCCGCCCCTCGGCTTCGACCGCGGCGAGGTCCACGCCGCTCGGAACGAGTGCAAGCTTCTCCGCCGCGACCCCGGACGCGAGCATCGCCTGCCGCACGCCCTCGCTGATGCAGAAATAGCGGTCCACCGGCAGGCGGTACTTGAGCCGGCTGAGCGGGCTGCCGCCGACCCGGAAATCCACCCGACGCGCGACCACGACCCCCGGCACGCCGGCCCAGCGCGCCGCGGGCACGCCCAGCGCGTGGGCGTGCGCGCTGTGCAGGTGCGCGACCTCGGGGCCGAAGCGGGCGAGTGCGCCCCGGGCCGCGAGCATGGCCGGCAGATCCATCTCGCCGCGCGAGCGCCAGCGCTGAGCTGCGAAACCCTCCGCCCGCGCCTTCTCGAGCAGCGGGGCACGGGGCGCGAGCAGCAGCTGTTCGACCCCGCGACGGCGCAGCTCGCGCATGAGCAGCAGCACCTGCCCCTGTCCGCCCCGCCAGGTGCGGCCCGTGTCGAGGTGGGCGACCTTCACGCCGCCACCTCGGCGATCGCCCCGGCCAGCGTGCGGCCCACCGCCTCCGGGGTGCCGATCTCGACCGCGCGCGCGTGACCGGCGGCGGCGAGCGACGCGCGCAGCGGCGCGGCGACGAGCAGCGAAGCCAGCGCGTCCGCGAGCGCGCCGGCCTCGCCGCGCGGCGCGAGCGACAGGTGCACGCCGTCCGTGAACACCTCGCGAACGCCGGGCCCGTCCCCCGTCACCACCGCGCGCCCGGCCGCAAGGCCCTGCCAGAGCTTGTGCGGTATCACGCGCGCCGTCTTGTCGCCGGCGCCGAACGCACCGAGCACGAGGTGCGCGGCGGCGATTTCGCGCGGCGCCTCGTCGTAGGGGCGACGGCCCGCGAACTCGATCCGCGTGAGCCGCCGTTGGGCCGCGAGCGCCCTGCAGCTCTCGTACTCGATGCCGGTCCCCACCATCCGCAGCGTCCAGGGCGGGAGCGCGGCGCCGCGCGCCTCGAGCGCGGCCGCGGCCTCGATGATGGTGGGCGTGCCGTGCAGCGGCAGGAACCCGCCGACATAAAGGATCCGCAGCGGCTCAGGGGCCGGCGGCGGGCCGATCGAGAAGAACACGTCCTCGGCGCCGACCAGCACGCGGCGCAGGCGCGCGCGCCGCGCCCCCAGCGACTCGAACAGTTCGCCGTGCGCCCAGGTGTCGCACAGCACCAGGTCGGCGCAGCCCAGGCTCCAGCGGTCGAGCGCGCGGTTCCAGCGCGCCTGGGCCGACGACGCTCCGTGCAGCCGCCAGTCGCCGACCAGCGTGTCCCAGCGCGAAACCAGCGGGTCGAAGACCAGCGGCCGGCGGCCGCGCAGCAGACGAGCGAGCGGCACGTCCTTGTGGCGAAACTCGGGCACGAACATCACGTCGGTTTCGCGGGCCACCCGCCGCCAGGATGAGACGAGCGCCGGCCAGCGGCGGAACGCGCGCGTCTCCCGCGCCCTCGCCTCGAGCACGCCGCAGCCGGCGCGCCGCAGGCCCTCGCGCAGGATGCGGTTGCGCGGATAGTCCGGGTCCCAGGCGCCGAAGAAGCAGATCCGGCGCATCGTCAGCGCCTTCCCTCGCGCCGGCCCCGGTCCCAGAGCGCGGCGTACTTGAGGAACACCTGCGCGGCGGCGAATCCGCACAGCACGAGGCCGTGGACGCCGTCGAGGAACCCGAGCTGCGCGACGTACTGGCGCGCGAAGCGCAGCGGCGGCCGCAGCAGGAGGTCGAGGGCCCCCGCGCGGCGCCCCCGCGCCCAGTCCTGTTCGGCGCCGGCGGACGCGTAGCGCCGCATCTTGAGGAAGCAGTCCTCCAGCGTGCGGTAGCTGTGGTGCTCGATCTCGAACGGCCCGGGCGCGCGCAGCACGCGCGCGTTCCCGATCCGAACCTGCTCGTGCACCGTCGCGTCGTCGAAGCTCGCGGCCCGCCGGCCGAACAGCCGCGGCAACCACTCGTCCCCCCAGCCGCACCAGCGGATCCGGCGCCCGAGGAACCACGTCCGCCGGCGCGCCGCCACGAGCGAGCGATCGGCTGGCAGGGCCGTGAGCCGCCGCAGCGTGGGCAGCGATTCGCCCGTCAGGCGTTCGTCGGCGTCCAGCCACAGCACCCAGTCCTGCGTGCACTGCTCGAGCGCATGCCGGCGCTGCGGGCCGAAACCCTCGAAGCGTCGCTCGTGCACGCGGGCGCCGAGCCGTTCGGCGGCGTCACGCGTCGCCCGCTCACCCCGCGGATCCCACACCACCACCACTTCGCGCGCGAACGCCAGCGTCGGCAGCAGCTCCTCGAGGTCGCGGGTCTCGTCGCGCGCGAGCAGCAGCACCGAGATCGGCAGTTCACCGGCCATCGCGCGCGTGCCTTTCGAGGTGGGCCAGAACCAGCGCGCTGCCGTCGCCGGGGGACAGCGAGGGCAGGCAGTTCCAGTGCGGGCAGGCGGTGAGGTCACAGGCCCGGCAGGGCAGGTCCGTCGCCCAGAAGCCGTGCGCGTCGCCGGGCGGATTCCACGTGTCCGGATGGGTCGGCCCGAACCACGAGAACGTCGGCACGCCGAGCGCGGCCGCGACGTGCCGCGGCCCGCTGTCGGTGCCGACCACCGCGCGCAGCCGGGCGATCACCGCGACGAGCGGACCGACGCCGCACGGCGGAAGCGCGCGCACCTCCGGAGCGAGGCCGGCGAGCCGCCGGGTGACGCCGGCCTCGCCCGGCCCCGCGAGCAGCAGCACCTCGTAACCGGCCGCGGACAGTTCGCGCGCGAGCACGGCGCTGTGCGAGACCGGCCACGCCTTGGTGGGCCAGGACCCGGCCGCGAGGAGTCCGACCGTCCGGCCCGGCTCGCGCACGCCGGCCTCGGCCAGCAGCCGCTCCGCCAGCGAGCGGGCCGCCGGCGGCGCGGCGATCTCGGTTCGCGTGTCGCCGGCCGCTCCCCCGGCCGCCCGGGCGAGCCGCAGGTGCGTCTCGACCGCGGGTTCGCGCCGGCCGCCCGCAAGGCGCTTCTCGCGCGGCACCGTGCCGGTGTAGAAGTGCCGCCTGCCGCGCAGGTCGTAGCCCCACACGGCGGCCGCGCCGCTGGCTCGCGCGAGCAGCGCCGAGCGCGGGTTGCCGAAGAAGTCCACCGCCCGGCGCGGGCGCAGCCGGCGCAGCGCGGCGGCCGTCCCGCGCGTCGAAGCGCCGCTGCGCTCGACGCCCCACACGCGGGCGATCCACGGCAGGCCCTCGAGCAGCGGCGCGAAGCGCGGCTCGGTGACGACGTGCAGTTCCCGGCAACCGCCGGCGAGCGAGCGCAGCGCCGGGGTCACCAGCACGACGTCCCCCAGGGCGCGCAGGCGGATCGCGAGCGTCACGTCGCTCATGCCGGCCCCGGCGGCGCGACGGTCCGTTTCGCCGCGCCCGCGGCGCGGACTCCCGCCGGCTCAGGCACGCGACACCGCCGCGCGCGCGTCCGCGCGCGCGCGTGCGTCCACCGCGCGCAGTTGCGCGAGCGACTCGACCGGCTCCACCGCGTGGGCGTCGAGAACGCTCTCGAGGATCCGCGGCAGGCGCCCCAGCGGGATCGCGCCGTCGAGAAACGCCTGGACCGCGATCTCGTCGGCGGCGTTCAGCGCGCACGGCGCGGTGCCCCCCAGCCGGCCGGCGGCCAGCGCGCACGCGTAGGCGGGGAAGCGCGACGGCTCCACCGGCTCGAAGTCGAGGCGCGCGAGCTCGAGCGGCGAGGCGGCGGGCACGGCGGGCGACCAGCGCTCCGGCCACGACAGCGCGAGCTGGATCGGCAGCTTCATGTCGGCGCGTGCGACCTGCGCGATCAGCGAGCCGTCGGTGAAGGTGGCGATGGCGTGCACCAGCGCCTGCGGATGAATGACCGCGCCCAGCCGTTCCCACGGCAGGTCGAAGAGCCAGTGCGCTTCGAGGATCTCGAGACCCTTGTTGAACAGCGTGGCCGAATCGCAGGTGATGCGCGCGCCCATCGCCCAGACGGGATGGGCCAGCACTTCGGCGCGGCTCGCGCGCCGCCAGTCGGGGTGCGTCCGCAGCGGACCGCCCGAGGCCGTGAGCGTGAGCAGGGCCACCTCGGCGGGCGGGCGGCCGAGCAGGCACTGCATCGCCGCGCTGTGCTCGCTGTCCACCGGCAGCAGCCGCCCCCCTCCGCGCTCGAGCGCCCGCCGGACGAGCGGGCCGCCCACCACCAGCGTTTCCTTGTTCGCGAGGGCGAGCCGGGCGCCGCGCTCGAGCGCGGCGAGCGACGCCGCGAGTCCCGCCGCGCCGACGATGCCGTTGACCACGTCGCCGGCGCCGCACTCGCGCGCCAGCTTCTCCGCCGCGCCCTCGCCGATCTCGACCCGCGCACCGGGGCAGGCCGCCCGCAGCGCCGCGCGCGCCGCCGCTTCGTCGCCGGCGCGTTCGAGGGCGAGAAACGTCGGCTGCCAGCGGCGCGCCTGCGCGCACAGCCGCTCGAGGTTCGATCCGGCCGCAAGGGCCGTGACCCGCAGGCGGTCCGGTTCGCGGTCCGCGACCTCGAGCGTCTGCACGCCGATCGAGCCCGTCGAGCCGAGCACCGCCACGTCGCGGACTGCCGCTGCGGGTCCGCCGTTCATGGCACGCGGAAGACGACCACGCGCAGGTACCAGTAGACGAGCGGAGCGCCGAAGTAGAGGCTGTCGAAACGGTCGAGAATGCCGCCGTGGCCGGGGATGAAGTCCGAGGAATCACCGCTCAGCGAATCGCGCTTGAGCAGCGACTCGACGAGATCCCCGACCTGGCCGCAGATCCCGACGAGCGCGCCGACGGCGAGCGCGTCCACGGTGCCGAGCCAGGCGATGCCCGAGGCGCCGTGCATGAAGGTCCGCGAGCCGATCAGCGACGCGGCGAGCGCGAAGACGAATCCGCCGGCCGAGCCCTCGAGCGACTTTCTCGGGGAGATCGCGCCCCACGGGCGGGTGCGACCGAGCCAGCGCCCGACGAGGTAGGCGCCGGTGTCGCAGCTCCAGGTGACGAGAAACGCGAACAGCACGAGCTTCGCGCCATCGCCGTAGTCGAGTCCGGCCCGCCACGGCAGCTCGCGCAGCAGCACGAAGTGCGCCGACAGCCAGCCCACGTAGAGGACGCCGAACACGGTGACCGCCATGCCCTCGACGATGCCGCGTCGCTCCGGGTGGCGCAGCGCGACCGCGAGCAGCAGCAGCAGGACCGCGGTCGCGAGGAAGGCCACGTTCGGCGTGTGCGGGCGATAGACGATCGCCAGCAGCCCCAGCGCGGACGCGAAGCCGAGAAGTGCTTTCGGCCGCAGGCCCTTGGCGCGCATCATCGCGTAGAACTCGTTCAGGCCGATGGCCACCTGCAGCATCACGAAGCCCAGGAAGACGAGGCCGCCGGCGGTCGCGAGCAGGATGAGCAGCGGCACGAACAGCACGCCGCTCGCGACCCGCAGCCGCAGCGACCACGCCGCGGACTTGGCGGGACCGTTCGTCCCCGCCGGGGTTCCGCGCTCGGTCAGCGGCCGGGTCATCGGGGCGCCGGCATCCGCTTCAGTCCGTCCTTCCGAATCGGCGATCGCGGGTCTGGTACTCCGCGACCGCCTCGAACAGGTGACGGCGGCGAAAGTCCGGCCACAACGTCTCGGTGATCCAGAGCTCGGTGTAGGCCAGCTGCCAGAGCAGGAAATTGGAGATGCGCATCTCCCCGCTCGTGCGAATGAGCAGGTCCGGATCGGGCAGGCCGGCCGTGTACAGGTAGCTTCCGAACAGCTCCGCGTCCACTTTCGCCGGTTCGAGGCGATGCGACCGCGCGTCGGCGAGCAGCCGCCGGACGCCGTCCACGATTTCCGCGCGTCCACTGTAGGACAGCGCCAGGTTCAGGAGCATGCCGGTGTTGCTCGCCAGGTGCTCCTGCGTGCGGGCGATCTCCTCCCGGACCGGCGCCGGCAGATCGTGGACGCGGCCGATGACCTGCAGGCGGACGTTGCGCTCGCGCAGCTCGCGACGCTCCGCCTTGAGCGTCTGGCGCAGGATCGTCATCAGCGCGGCGACCTCGCGCGGCGGGCGCTGCCAGTTCTCGACCGAGAACGTGTACAGCGTCAGCACCTCGATGCCGAGGGCCGCGCAACCCCGCACCACTTCGCGCACCGATTCGCGGCCGGCGCGGTGGCCCATCAACCGGGGAACGCCCCGCGCCCTGGCCCAGCGGCCGTTGCCGTCCATGATGATGGCGACGTGCCGCGGCAGGTTGCCGCGATCCATCAACTCCTGCGCGGTGGGCGTACGGTTCGGCAAGCGGGCTCCGCGTCCGGTGCGAGGGACTTCCCCGGGCCGCCGACGCGGTCCGGAGGGCGCCTAGACCTCCATGACCTCTGCGGTCTTCTTCCTGAGCAGCTCGTCGATCAGCCCGACGTAGCGATCCGTCAGCTTCTGCCCATCCGCCTGCAGGTGCTTCGAGTCGTCGCCCGGCAGTTCGCCCTCCTTCTCGGCGTCCTTGATGAGCTTGAGCGCCTCGTGCCGCACCTGGCGAACGTGGACCCGTCCCTCCTCGGCGAACTTCGAGATCAGCTTGACCAGGTCCTTGCGGCGCTCCTCGGTCAGCGTCGGGATCGGGATGCGGATCACCTGGCCGTCGTCCGCCGGGTGGAGTCCGAGGTTCGCCTCGTTGATGCCGTGCGTGATGGCCTTGATGAGGCTCTTGTCGAAGGGCTGCACCATCAGCAGCCTCGGCTCGGGCGCGGTCACGGACCCGACCTGGAGCAATGGCATCGAGGTCCCGTAGGCCACGACCTTGACGGTGTCCAGCAGCGCGGGGCTGGCCTTGCCGGTGCGCACGCCGACGAACTCGTGGCGCACCGACTCCAGCGCCTTCTTCATCCGCTCTTCCGCCTCGACGAGAATCTTGTGTGACATGACGCTCACTCCCCCACCCGGGTGCCGACCGCCTCGCCCCGCACCAGCCGGACCAGATTGCCGCTCTGGCCGACATTGAAGACCACGAGCGGCAGCCGGTTGTCCATGCACAGCGAGATCGCGGTCGAATCCATGACCTTCAATCCGCGATTCAGAATATCCATGTAGCCGATGCTCGCAAACAGGCTCGCGGACGGGTCCTGCATCGGATCGCCCGAGTAGATCCCGTCCACCTTCGTGCCCTTGAGGATGACGTCCGCCCCGACCTCGATCGCGCGCAGCACCGCCGCGGTGTCGGTCGTGAAGTACGGGTTGCCCGTGCCGGCCCCGAACAGGACGATGCGCCCCTTCTCGAGGTGGCGCACGGCGCGCCGGCGGATGTACGGCTCGCAGATCTGGTCCATGCGGATCGCCGACATCACCCGCGTGTACTGCCCGCGCTTCTCGAGCGCGTGCTGGAGCGCCAGGCAGTTGATGACCGTCGCCAGCATCCCCATCTGATCCGCGCCCACCCGGTCCATGCCCCGCGTGCTGCCGGCGAGACCGCGGAAGATGTTGCCGCCCCCGATCACCACGCCGACCTGCACGTCCATCGCGCGCACGTCGCGGATCTCGTCCGCGAGCGCCGCGAGCACCTCGTCCGAGATGCCGTGCCCGGCCTCGCCGGCGAGCAGCTCGCCGCTCAGCTTGAGGAGGATCCGCTGGTAGCGGACGGCCAAGGCTACTCCGCGCCCAGGCGGAAGCGGGCGAAACGGCGGACGACGACGTTCTCGCCCGTCCTGGCCGACGTCTCCTTCACCAGGTCGCCGACCGACTTCTTGTCGTCCTTGATGAACGGCTGCTCGAGCAGGCAGACCTCGGAGTAGAACCGGTCGAGCTTGCCGACCAGGATCTTCTCGATGATGTTCGCCGGCTTGCCCTCGTTCGCGAGCTGCGCGGCGAAGATCTCCTTCTCCTTCTCGACGCGCCCGGCCGGCACTTCCTCGCGCCGGACGTAGTCCGCGTTCGCGGCGGCCACCTGCATCGCCAGGTCCCTGCACAGGCGCAGGAAGTCGTCGGTGCGCGCCACGAAGTCCGTTTCGCAGTTCACTTCGACGAGCACGCCGATGCGCGCGTCGTGCACGTAGGCCTCGATCCGGCCCTGCGAGGCGGCGCGGCCCGAACGCGTCTCGGCCCGGGCGATGCCGGACTTGCGGAGCACCTCCACCGCCTTGTCCAGGTCCCCCGACGTCTCGGTGAGCGCCTTCTTGCATTCCATCATGCCCGCGCCGGTCTTCTCGCGCAGCGTCCTGACCAGTTCCGCCGTGATCGTCATCGAACTCCCCTGTGTTGGAACGCCCGTCCGCGCGCAGCCGCGCGGACGGGCGCGTGGATCCTGTGGAGCACTCGCCGGAGGGCGGCTACGCCCGCGCGGGCGTGGCCACGCTCTCGGTTTCGCCGGCGTCGCCGCCGTACGAAACGGTCTCCTGGTCGGCTCCCTCGAGCGCCATGGAGCGCGCTTCGGCGATCGTGTCGGCGACGAATCCGGTGAACAGCTTGATGGCCCGCAGCGCGTCGTCGTTGCCCGGAATCGGGTAGTGGATCAGCGTCGGGTCGCAGTTCGTGTCCACCACGCCCACGATCGGGATCCCGAGGCGGTTCGCCTCGGCCACCGCGATCTTCTCCTTCTTCGTGTCCACGATGAACACGAGCGACGGCAGGCCCGGCATCTCCTTGATGCCGGCGAACGCGAACTGGAGCCGCTCGCGCTCGCGGGTCAGGCGGGACACTTCCTTCTTCGCGAGCTTCTCGAACGTGCCGTCCGCCGCCATCGCGTCGAGGTCCTTCAGGCGCTTGATGCTCGTGCGGATGGTCTTGAAGTTCGTCAGCATGCCGCCGAGCCAGCGCTCGGTGACGTGGAACTGCCCCGAGCGCTCGGCATCCTCGACGACCATCTGCTTGGCCTGCTTCTTCGTGCCGACGAACAGCACGTGGCCGCCGCCGCGGATGACCTTCTGGATCGCGACGCGCGCGTCCTGGATGCACTTGAGCGTCTTCTGCAGATCGATGATGTAGATGCCGTTCCGCTCCATGAAGATGAACTTCTTCATCTGCGGATTCCATCGCCGCGTCTGATGCCCGAAGTGGACTCCCGCTTCGAGCAGGTCCTTCATCATGATTCCGGCCACCGTGACCTCCTGTGGGGTTTCGCCTCCGCCCCTCGAAATCGGTCGCGCCTTCCCGCCGCTCGCGACGTGCGCGAAGCACCGTGCGGGACCCCGGCGCGTTCGTCGGGGCGTGTGGATTTGGGTCGTGGACTAGCGCTTGCTGAACTGGAACCGCTTGCGGGCGCCCGGCTGGCCGTACTTCTTGCGTTCCTTCATGCGCGAATCGCGCGTCAGGAACCCGTCCCTTCCGAGCTGAGCCTTGAGCGCTTCGTCGCGGCGCACGAGCGCGCGCGCGATCGCCATGCGGATCGCGCCGGCCTGGCCGGTGAGCCCGCCGCCCATCACCCGCGCCGCCACGTCGTACTTGTCGGCCGTGTTCGTCGCCGTGAGCGGAGACAGGGCGATGAGCACGAGCGAGTCGCGCGTCAGGTAGGCCCGCACCTCGCGCCCGTTCACCGTCACCTTGCCCGTGCCCGCGACCAGGCGGACGCGCGCGACCGCTTCCTTCCGCCGGCCCGTCAGGGGCTTGTTCGTCGTTGCCGTCGTCATGCCGCCCCCTAGGCCTCGAGATTCCACGTTTCGGGTTGCTGCGCCGTGTGCGGATGCTCGGCGCCGCCGTACACCTTGAGCTTCTTCACCATCGCGTCGCCGAGCTTCGTCTTGGGCATCATGCCCCGCACGGCCTTCTGCACGACGCGTTCCGGGTGCTTCGCCAGCAGCTCGGTGAGCCGCGTGAACGTGGCGCCGCCCGGATAAAGCGTGTGGTGGAAGTACTTCTTCTTCTCCGGCTTGGTGCCGGTCAGCCGAACCTTGGCCGCGTTGATCACGATGACGTGGTCGCCCGCGTCGACGTGCGGCGTGTAGATCGGCTTGTGCTTGCCCTTGAGCACCATCGCCACCTGCGCTGCCAGTCGGCCGAGCGTCTTGCCCTCGGCGTCCACGAGCAGCCAGCGGCGCTGGATGTCGGCTTCCCGGGCGGAATAGGTCTTCATCCATCCTCCGAATTCCATCTGAGGCGGCCCCGCCGAGCGCGGCACTTTGTCGCCCGAACGGCCCCCCCGGCGCGGGATTGTCCCCGCGTGCGTGACCAAGAAACGCCGGAAACTAGCAGCGCGTCATTCGGGCTGTCAAGAATCGGGCCCGCCGTCCGGCCCGCCGCGACGGGCTCCGCCGGCGACCGCGCGAGGCCTCAGGCGAACTCGGCCAGCAGCAGCCGCAACCGGGCGAGCGGCAGCCCCACCACGGTGCCGTACTCGCCCTCGATGCGGCGCACGAACTGCCCGGCCAGACCCTGGATGCCGTAGGCGCCCGCCTTGTCGAGCGACTCTCCGCTGCGCAGGTAGCGTTCGATCTCCTCGGCGGACAGCTTCTGCAGGTGGACGAGCGTGCACTCGGCCCCGGTGCGCTGCTCGCCGCCACCCACGACCGCGATGCCCGTCCAGACCTCGTGCCGGCGCCCGTGCAGGCGCTCGATCATCGCCCGGGCCTCCTCGCGGTCCGCGGGCTTGCCGAGGCGCTGTCCGCGCAGCACCACGACGGTGTCGGCCCCGATCACCACCGCTTCCGGCCGCTTCGCCGCCACCCGCCTGGCCTTGTCGAGCGCCAGCGCCCGCACGCCGTGCCGCGGTTCGGCGCGCCCGGGCCAGGCCCGGTCCGGGCCGGGGTCCGTGACGGTGAACTCCGCTCCCGCCTGGCGAAGCAGCGCCACGCGGCGCGGCGAGGCGGAGGCCAGCACGAGCGGCGAGCGTCCGCGCCAGAACAGCCCCGCGCCCGCCTTCATTTCGCGTCCGCGCCGGCGGGCGATTCGACCAGCAGCGTCACGGGCCCGTCGTTCACCAGCTCGACCTGCATGTGGGCGCGGAACACGCCGCGCTCCACCCGCACTCCGGCGGACTCGAGCGAGGCGCAGAAGCGCTCGACCAGCGGCGCGGCCTGTTCGGGCCGCGCCGCCGCGAGAAAATCCGGGCGCCGCCCCCTTCGCGTGTCCCCGTAGAGCGTGAACTGCGGAACCACCAGAACCGCGCCGCCGGCCTCGCGGACGTCGAGGTTCATGCGTCCTTCGCCGTCGGCGAACACCCGCAGCCTGGCCACGCGGCCCGCCAGCCAGTCCGCCTGCCCGTCGCGGTCGGCGTGCGTCGCGCCGAGCAGCACCAGCAACCCGCGCCCGATGCGGCCGCTCTCGTCCTGAGCGACGGTCACCCGCGCGTGCGTGACGCGCTGCACCAGCGCCCTCACGAGCGGCCGCCCGCGGCGCGACCACCCGGCCCGCCGAGCAGTCGCTGGCGCCGGTCGACGCGCGTCACGCCGGGCAGGCGCCGGATGGCCGACATGACCTCGTGCAGCCTGGCCAGATTGGGAACTTCGACCACGAACACGCCCCGCACCATCCGGTGCTCGGCCTGCATGCCGGCCGTGCGGATGTTGACGCCGACCGCCGAGATGGCCTTGGCGATGTCGGCCAGCAAGGAAGGGCGGTCGCTGCCCGAGACGACGAGCCGGACCGGGAACAGGTCGCCCGGGCGCGCGTTCCAGTCCACGGCGACGCGGCGCTCGGCGGCGACGCGGTTGCCGAACGTGTTCGGACAGTCCTGCCGGTGCAGCGAGACCCCGCGCCCGATGGTGACGATGCCGATCACCGGATCCCCCGGCACCGGCTGGCAGCAGCGCGCGAAGTTCACCATCAGGTTGTCGATGCCCTCGATGCGGACGCCGCCCGCCGGCTTGCGCCCGATGCCGAGCGCCTCGAGCGGGCCCTTGGCGAGCTTCTCGGCGAAGCCCTCCTTCTCGGGCTGCAGGCGGCGCGTGACCTGCGCGAGCGAAACCTGCCCTTCCCCGAGGCGCGCGTAGAGCGTCTCCATGTCGGCGCAGTCGAGCTCGCGGGCGATCGCCTCGAGCGGCGCCTCCTCGGGCTTGAGACGCAGCCTTCGAAGCTCGCGCTCAAGCATCTCGCGGCCCAGCGCGAGGCTGTCCTCGATGCGCCGCTGGCGGAGCCAGTGGCGGATCTTCGAGCGGGCCTGCGCGGTGCGCGCGATCTTGAGCCAGTCGTCGTGCGGCTTCGCCTGCGGCGAGGTGATGATCTCGACGGTGTCGCCGTTGCGCAGCTCGTAGCGCAGCGGCACCAGTTCGCCGTTCACGCGCGCGCCGGCCGTGTGCTGCCCGACCTCGGTGTGCACGAGGAACGCGAAGTCGAGCGGGGTCGCGCCCTTGGCCAGGCGCTTGAGCTCGCGCCGCGGCGTGTAGACGAACACCTCCTCCTGGTGCAGCGAAGTCCGGAGGAAGTCCATGTAGTCGTCGTCCTCGGACTCGCGCTGCCAGCCCGCCAGCTGGGTCACGAACCCGCCGAGCCGCTCGTCGATCTCCTCGTCCACCCGCCCGCCCTGCTTGTAGATGTAGTGCGCGGCGACGCCGGTCTCGGCCGTGCGGTGCATGTCCCAGGTGCGGATCTGGACCTCGACCATCTCGCCGTTCTCGGTGAGCACGGTCGTGTGCAGCGACTGGTACATGTTGCTCTTCGGGGTCGCGATGTAGTCCTTGAAGCGCTCCGCGACGGGGCTGAACTGGTCGTGAACCACGCCCAGCGCCCGATAGCAGTCGTTGCGCGTGTGCGTGATGATGCGGATCCCGAACAGGTCGTAGATCTCCTCGAGCGAGCGGCCCGCGCGCATCTTGGTGTAGATCGAGTAGAAGTGCTTCGGCCGCCCGTTCACCTCCGCCTTGATTCCGGAAGCGCGCAGCGTCTCGCGCAGGCTTTCCATGAGCCGGTCGAGGAACTCCTCGCGCTGCTTGCGGCGGGCCTGGATACGGGAGGCGAGGTCCTTGTAGACCTCGGGCTCGAGGACCTTGAGGCTGAGGTCCTCGAGTTCGCGCTTGATGCTCGCCATGCCGAGGCGGTGCGCGAGCGGCGCGTAGATGTCGCGCGTCTCCTCGGCGATCCGCCGCGCCTTGTCGGCGCGCAGGAACTCGATGGTGCGCATGTTGTGCAGACGGTCCGCGAGCTTGATGAAGACGACCCGCAGGTCGCGCGACATGGACAGCAGCATCTTGCGGAAGTTCTCCGCCTGCACCTCCTCGCGCTGGTCGAAGTGCATCGCCGACAGCTTGGTCACGCCCTCGACCAGCGCCGCGACCTCCCTGCCCCAGTGCTTCTCGAGGTCGGCGGTGGTGATCGCCGTGTCCTCGACCACGTCGTGCAGCAGCGAGGCGCACACGAGCGTCGTGTCCATGCGCGTCTCGAGCAGGTCGAGCAGGATTCGCGAGACCTCGACCAGGTGCGCCATGTACGGCTCGCCGGACGTGCGCTTCTGATCCCCGTGCGCCATGGCCGCGAAGTCGAAGCACGCTCCGACGCGGTCGCGGTCCACCCGCGGCGCCCGCTCGGCCAGCGCGCTCATCAGGGCCGCTCGCAGCTCGGGATGCGGATGACCGCCGTTCATGCCGGTTCGAACGCGGTCAGGGGAGCCGCAGGCCCTTGAGCTTGAGCTGGATGCGGGACTCGCCGTTCCATTCGTTCTGCGTCGGCACGAACGCGAGGTCCGCGCGGCGGGCCGCGCGCAGCGCCGCCGCGCGATCTCCCATGCCGAACCCGATCGCGTCCAGCTCGCCGAAGCCGTCGCTGGCCCGGAGCCGCACGTGCTTGCCGCCGCCCACGACGCTCACGTCGCGCACCTGCGCGTCCGACAGGCGGAACACCGGTTCCGGGTTGTCCAGGCCGTGCGGGGCCATGCGCTCGAGCCAGCGCACCAGGTTCGCGTCGCACTCGGCGATGCGGAGGTCGCTGTCCACGACGAGCCGCGGCGCCGCGGCGTCGCCGGGCTGGCGCACCCTCACCAGCGCCTCGAAGCGCTCGCGCAGCTCCGGAAGCCGGTCGCGGTGCACCGTGACGCCGGCCGCGAACGCGTGCCCGCCGTGCGCGAGCAGCAGGTCGCCGCAGCCGTCGAGCAACTCGGTCAGGTCGAGGCCCGGCACGCTGCGGCCCGAGCCTTTGCCGCGTTCGCCATCCAGGGCGACGAGCAGCGCCGGGCGGCCGTAGCGCTCGGCGAGGCGCGAGGCGACGATGCCGATGACGCCCGGGTGCCAGGAGTCCGACCACAGCACGATCGAGCGGCAGTCGCTCGGCAACTCGGCCTGCACCCGCCGTTCGGCCTCCTCGAGGGCCGCGCTGTCCTTTGCGCGCCGCTTGAGATTGTCGTCCTCGAGCGCCTCGGCGCACGCCTCCGCTTCCTGCGGCTCGCGCGCGAGCAGCAGCCGCAGGCCCTGCTCGGCGTTGCCCATGCGCCCGGCCGCGTTGATGCGCGGCGCCAGCACGAACGCCACCTGCGTGCTCGTGATGTGCCGGCCGGCCAGTCCCGCCCGCTCGATCAGCGCGCGCAGCCCCAGCCGCTGGTTGCGGTTCAGGCGGTCGAGCCCGGCGTGCGCGAGCACGCGGTTTTCCCCGACCAGCGGGACGACGTCCGCGATCGTGCCCAGCGCGACCACGTCGAGGTCCGCGCTCGCGCGGTCGAGCCCGCCGCGCCCCTGCAGCAGCCGCTCCACGAGCTTGAAGGTCACACCGACTCCCGCGAGCGACTTGAACGGGTAGCCGCAGCCCGGCCTCAGCGGGTTGACGATCGCGTGCGCGGCCGGCAGCTCGTTCGCGGGGGGATGGTGATCGGTGACGACGCAGTCGATCCCCAGCGTGCCCGCGTGCTCGACCGCGCGGCATGCCGTGATGCCGCAGTCCACCGTCACGACGAGCGAGCAGCCGCGCCGCCGCGCTTCGTCGATCGCCTCGTGGGTGAGGCCGTAGCCGTCGCGAACGCGGTCGGGAATCCGGTACGACGAGCGGGCGCCGAGCTCGAGCAGCGTGCGATGGAGCAGGAACGTCGAGGTGATCCCGTCCACGTCGTAATCACCCTGAATCAGGATGAGCTCGTCGTTCGCGATCGCCTCGAGGATCCGCACCGCCGCGCGGTCCAGGTCGAGCATCTCCAGCGGATCGTGCAGGTTCTCGAGCGCCGGCTCGAGGAAGTGGCGCGCGCGGTCCACGTCCACGAACCCGCGGTTGACCAGCGCGTGCGCGACCGGCAGCGGCGCCGACAGGCCGCGGGCGAGCGCCGCCGCGGCATCGGCCGAGCGGCGCGGATGGTCCACCCACTGGGGGGGCGAGACGGCGGAAGGCGGCATCGGGATCCCGGGAGGCGTGTGGAAGGAAAATCGTTCACGCCACTCTAGTCGCAGCCCGTTCGCGGCGGCAAGCACCGCGACAACGAAGCGGCGCGCCCGCCCGGCGACGATGCTTCATCGTCGCTTCGCGTGCGCGCCGTTCAAGGCCGAGCCTCCCGTAAGCCGAATTCTGTCGGATTGCTCCGTGGTGATCATTTGACTGGGGTGGCCGTTGCCGGACCACCTCGATGCGACCGACCCCGGGGTGATGACGAGGCGGGACACACCTCTCCCCCTCTATGCGGTCTTGCTCCAGGCGGGGTTTGCCGAGCCGACGACGTCGCCGCCGTCGCTGGTGAGCTCTTACCTCACCGTTTCACCCTTGCCCGCAGCGGCGGCACCCGAAGGCGCGCCGCCCGTTGGCGGTCTGCTCTCTGTTGCACTTTCCGTGGGCTCTCGCCCCCTGGGAGTTACCCAGCGCCCTGCCCTGTGGAGTTCGGACTTTCCTCACCACCCGACCTCCGCCACCGCCGTAGCGGCCGCTTCGGTGCGCGCGGCGCGATCACCTGGAAGACTCGGACCTATCCCTCCCTTCTGCGATCCAGCGCTTCGTTGACGAGGCCGTCGGCCCGCCCGTTGTCCTCCCGGGCGACCGAGGACCAGCTCACCTTCGCGATCTTCGCGGCCGCCTGCCGCGCCTCGGCGTGCAGGGGACGCAGACCCTCGTTCTTCACCTTGTATTGCCCCGTCATCTGCCGGATGACGAGTTCGGAATCCATGACCACCGCGAGCGGCGAGGCTTGATGGGCGATCGCCGCCCGCAACCCGGCGATGAGGGCGCGGTACTCGGCGACGTTGTTGGTGGCGAGTCCGATGTACTCGCCGCGCGCCTCGACCTCGTGGCCCTCGGAATTGCAGAGCACGAAGCCGTAGGCCGCCGGTCCGGGATTGCCCCGCGAGCCGCCGTCGCATCTCAGCGTCCAGCCGCTTCGCGAGGGAGCGTTCACGGCGCGACGGTAGCGGAGCGGCGGCGGGGGCTCAAGCGCCGGGGGGCTCGAGCCAGCCCGCGCGCTCGAACGCGCGCCACGCGTCCTGCTCGCCGAGGCCGATGAGCTGGCTGGCCTGCCCGGGATCGAAGGTCAGGACCGAGCCCGGCAGGGGGCGCAGCGGTTCGATCACGACGATGCGCGCCGGTCTGCCGTCGCGCGACCAGCCTTCGGGCAGGTCGCGCAGTTCGGTCTGCATGTCGCGCCAGTTCGCCAGCTCGACGAGGCGGCCCGCGAGCGCGAACAGGTCGCCGGTCGGCGGCGCGGAACCCGGCGCCTGGCTGGGGGTCATCAGCACCACGATCACCGCGTCGGCGTCGCTCGCGATCGCGACGTGCAGCGGCTGGTTCGAGAAGCCGCCGGCGTCCACGAAGTCGCGACCGTCGATCCGCTCGGGCTCGAACACGCCGGGTATCGCCGACGAGGCGACCGCCGCGCGCACGACCTCGTCGGGGGTCCGCATGGGAATGACCTCGCCGATCGCGAGATCCACCCGGCGGACGAACGCCTCCGAAGGGTGGGGCCAGTTGATGAAGTGGGTGATCCGGCCGCTGTCCACCGCGAGCGCGCCGATCGCCAGCGCCGTCTCGCCGTTCACCAGCCTTCGTGCGTCCCCTTCGTTCACGAGTCGCTGGATCACCCGTCGTCGGGCGGCGCCGCTCCACAGTCCGCGTCCGCCGGTTTCGGGCATCAGGCCGAACGCCAGGCGCCGCGTCCAGCGCCCGGTGCGGCCCGCGCCGCCCGCCAGCCACAGGAACGCCAGCCCGACGAGCACCACCGCGCTGAAGCGGTGGGGCCAGGGCCAGCCCATGATCCAGACCACCACGTGCGCGAACATCACCCCCAGCAGCACGCGTCCGAGCATCACGCGCTGGCGCGCGGGATCGCTCGTGGCGGCGCCCCGGACCAACCACGACTCGATCTGTCGCGCCGACAGCAGCAACGCCAGGCAGGCGACCGCGGCCACCGCCCAGCCCGCCAGGTCGAGCTTCGTGGACAGCAGGTCCACGTGACCGCTGGCCTTCTTCCAGATCCAGTAGGAGCCCGACAGCTCGCGGGAGCCGACGAACGTGAGCAGCACTTCGAGCAGCGCCAGCGCCAGCCCCAGCGAACCGGCCGCGCGCAGCGCCAGCGTCAGCCAGTGAAGACCGACGTTCGCGCCCCGCAGGCGCAGCCACAGCCGCTCGAGCGGGGCGGTTTCGCGGCCGAGCGCGATCCAGCAGACCGCGTTCATCGCTCCCACCGAGACGCCGGCGACGACCGACGGCACGACCTTCAGCGCCTCGATCACCTTGAGCACGCCGACCTCGTAGGCGCCGAGCGCGCCGCCGCCCGAGAGCACGACCGCGATGCGTCGGAACGGCAGGTTCGCGGCGAGACGCGGCGACGACACGGCTCAGGTTCCCGAGGATTCCGGCGGCAGCATCATCAGACGCCCGCAGCCGTCGCACACCAGCAGCCGCTCCCGCTTACGGGCGTCCTGCTGGGCGTGCGGCGTCAGGTTGCGCGCGCAGCCGCCGCAGGCCCCGGTCGTGATCGCGACCACGGCGCGCCCCCCTCGCGAGGCGCGCAGTCTCTCGTAGCGCGTGCGCGTGGCCGGCTCGAGCGGCCGGCCGGCCTGCTCGCGGCGCGCGTCGAGTTCGGCCAGCCGCTCCGCCAGGCGCGCGTCCTCGGCGGCCAGCCGCGCCAGCTGCTCGCCCGCTTCGCGCTGCGCCTTCTCGAGCAGGCGTTCGAGCGCCGGCTTCTCGAGCGTCAGCCGCTCCTCGGACTCGAGGAGTTCGAGCACCTCCGTTTCGAGGTCGCTCCGCCTGCCCGACACTCCCGCGATCTCGTGATTCACCGCCTCGAACTGCTTCTGATCGGTCACGGCGTCGAGCTGCGAGCGAAACTTCTTCTCCTGCGTCTCGAACGCCGCGATGTCCCGCTCGAGCGCCCGCCGCCGGGCGAGCAGTTCCCCGGCCCGCGCGGTGTTCGCGTCGAGCTTGCGGCGCTCCGCGGCGATCCGGGCCTCCTGCACGCGGCGCAACTCCGGGAGCTTCGCGCGCTCGGCTCCGAGCCGCACGGCCTCCTCGTCGAGGAGATGCAGCGCCCAGTGGTGGAGGAGTTCGTCGGTCACGGTGGCGTTCCGGAAGCCATCGATGGTGGGCGAAGAGGGACTTGAACCCCCGACCCCCTGGTTGTGATCCAGGTGCTCTGCCAGCTGAGCTATTCGCCCATCGATTCGGCCTGCAGGGTGTGGGCCCACCTGGATTCGAACCAGGGTCTTGCCGGTTATGAGCCGGCGGCTCTGGACCGCTGAGCTATGGGCCCAGCGCGCTCTGCCCAGCACCTGCGACGAAAGCCGGGCGTTTGTACACCGGGGCGGTGGGTCGGTCAAGCGCTGCGGCATCCACCGTGCGCCCGCCACGGCGACCGGGGTGAAGCCTGTTTCCAGCGCTTGCGGACCCAGGACGGGAACCGGATGCTGCGCGCGTTCCCCCGAGGTCCACGAGGAGCCCGATGCCCGCAGCCCGCCGGTTCCTGCCGCTCGCCCTCGCCGGTGTGTCCGCGGCGGGACTGCTCGCGTGCGGCGCGTGCGGCCGTTCGCCGAGCGCGCCGCTGCGGCACGTCGCGCTGCGCCGGACGGTGACGATCGAGGTGCGCGACAGCCTCGGCCTCCCCGTCCCCGGCGCCGCATTGTGGCTGACGTCGCAGTTCGATTCGGCGGGCCTCGTGACCGTTCTGCAAGGCGACACTGACGATCAGGGCCGACTCCGGCGCGTGCTGGCCGAAGGCGGCTGGATCGCATGGACCGGCGGCGGCGGCGGCGCGGCGGGCGGGAGCTTCGTCGTCCCGGGAGGCTCGCGCGAGCCGGCCGAGACCCTGCTCGTCCGGCTCGAGCGCCGGGTATCGGCGCGCGCGAGCGGCGTCGCGCTGCTGGCGAACCGCCCGGACCACCGCGGCATTCTCGTCAGCTGTCTGGCGGCGCAACCCGGCGCCGTGACCGACTCGGCCGGCGCGTACACGCTGCTGGACCTGCCGCCGGGACGCTGGAGTGTCACCTGCTCCATGACCGGCTGGAAGTCGGGCATCGCCGAGGTCGTCGTGCCCGCGCCCGGCGCGAGCGTCGTCGTGCCGGCGGTGACGCTGTTCTCCGACCCCTGACCGCCGGCGCCCGGGAACGCGAGCGCGGCGCCGGGATCGCTCCCCGCGCCGCGTGCCGCGACACGACGCGCGCCGCTACAGCAGCTCGGTGTAGGCCTTGAGCCGCCGGCTGCGGGTGGGATGCCGCAGCTTGCGCAGCGCCTTCGCCTCGATCTGCCGGATGCGCTCGCGCGTGACGTTGAAGAACGCGCCGACCTCCTCGAGCGTGCGCTGCGCGCCGTCGTCCGTCAGGCCGAAGCGCAGGCGGATGACCTTGGCTTCGCGCGGTGTCAGCGTCTTGAGGACCTCGCTCACCTCGTCGCGCAGCATCGCGCTCGCCGCCGAGTGGGCCGGGCTCACGACGCTCGTGTCCTCGATGAAGTCGCCGAGGTTGCTGTCGTCGTCCTCGCCGATCGGACGGTCGAGCGAGATGGGCTCCTGGGCCGCCTTGATGATGGCCTTGACCTTGTCCACCGGCAGCTCGAGACGCTCCGCGATCTCCTCGGGGGTGGGCTCCCGGCCCAGCTCCTGGACGAGCCGGCGCGAGACGCGCACGACGCGGTTGATGTGCTCGATCATGTGCACCGGCACGCGAATCGTGCGCGCCTGGTCGGCGATCGCCCGGGTGATCGCCTGGCGGATCCACCACGTCGCGTAGGTCGAGAACTTGTACCCCTTCGTGTAGTCGAACTTGTCCACCGCGCGCATCAGGCCCGAGTTGCCCTCCTGGATCAGGTCCAGGAACTCGAGGCCGCGGTTCGTGTAGCGCTTGGCGATCGAGATCACGAGGCGCACGTTCGCCTCGATCATCTCCTTCTTCGCCTGGGCCGTCGCGCGTTCGCCGTCGCGGATCTGGCGCGAGATGTCGAGCAGGTGCTCGCGCGACATCAGCGCTTCGTCCTCGAGCGCCTTGATGTTCCTGCGCACCAGCTTGAGCTCGTTCTGGAACTCGGCGATCTGGGCGGGCTGCAGGTTCGAGTCGCGCTTGACCGCGCGCAGCTCCTTCGGCCCCTTCTTGAGCCGCCGGGCGTAGGTATTCATGTCCTCGAGCCCGTGACCGAAGCGCTTCTCGAGCTCCTCGACGCGCTCGTCGAACTGGGTGGCGCGCTCGGTCAGCGCCTTCACCGGCGCCGCGAGTCCCTCGACCATGCGCGAGTTCATGGACAGCTTGTGGATCTCCTGCTGCAGCTCGGCCTCGACCTTCGCGAACGTCCCGCGGTAGTTCGAGCGCTGCCGGTCGGTCATCCGCTCGTCCTGGCGCGCGAGGTTGTCGTTGTAGCGCTTCTGCAGGACGAACACCCGCTCGAGGATCTTCACGGCGCGGGCGCGTTCCTTGTTCAACGCCTGCTCGGTCGCCGCCGCTTCGTCCACCTTGATGAAGTCCTCGATCTTGAGCTGGCCTTCCTTGAGCCGCTTGGCGAGCTTGCGGATCTCGGTCAGGCTCGGCTCGGCGCGGAACAGGGCCGACACCACCTGGCGTTCGCCGGCCTCGATGCGGCGCGCGATCTCGACCTCGCCCTCGCGGGTCAGCAGCGGCACGCGGCCCATCTCACGCAGGTACATCCGCACGGGATCGTCGTAGCGGACCGGCTGCGGCGCGGTCGCCTTGGTCGAAGGCGAAGGCTTCTTGTCCTCGAGCTTGCGCAGCTTCTTGGCGCGCTCGTGGGCCTCTTCCTCGCTCGCGAAGACCTCGATGTGCATCTGGTTGAGCATGGAGTGGATCTCCTCCATCTGCTCGACCTGCTTCTCGGGGTCGAGGTCGTCGTCGAGCAGCCAGACGATCTGGTCCTCGGTGACGTACCCCTGCCGCAACGCGAGCGACTTGATCTCGTCGAGGCGCTTGCGCTGAACGGCCTTTTCCTTTTCCTTGATCAGCTTCCGGTTCACCGTCGCAGCCGGCATGTGTTCCGCACTCCTATTGCTTGAGCTCCCTGATCTGCTGGGCAATTCGATGGACGTCCTCGAGCAACCGCACCTGCTCCCCGCCCTGCGCCTTCGCCAGGGCCGACTGCATCCGGCGCCGCTCCCGTTCGAGCGCGCGCACCTTCACCGCACGAACCGCTCCTTCGGCCTCCGCGCCCCAGTCGAACTCCGCCGGCGCCGCCGCCAGCAGTTCGCGCGCGAGTTCGCCCGCGTCACCCTCCAGGGACGCGACGTCCTCGTCCCGCCAGATCGCGGTCGCCAGCGCGCGCGCCGAAGGGTCCGCGAACTCCTCCGCCGACAGCAGTTCACGCGCCCACTCGCGATGCGACCCGGCGTGCAGGAGCGCCTGCAAGGCCTTCCTTTCGAGATCGTGTTCGGTCCTGCGCTGCGCCCGGACCGCCGAGGCGATCGGGGCGTCGCTCGACTGCCCGCTCCGCGCGAGCTGCGCGGCGCGCGCGAGCACGCCTTCGGAAAGCCCGAAGACCTGGCTCGCCCTTTCCACCAGCAACCGGAATCGAATGGTGTCCTGAATGCCCACGAGCAGCCGAACGACCAGCTGCAGCGCCCGCTCGCGGGGATCTCCCCCGCCGCCGCGCCGCAGGATGTGCCGCTGGACGAACTCGATCGCATCGTAGGCGGAATCGCGCACTCTACACCAACCCGCCTCCCCTTCGCGACGCACCAGCGTGTCCGGGTCGTCGCCCGCGGGGAGGTCCACCACCGCCACATCGAGCCCCTCGGCCAGCAGCACCCCCAGCGAACGAAGCATGGCGTCCTGGCCGGCCGAGTCTCCGTCGTAGGTGAGGGCCACGCCGCGAGCCAGCCGGCGAAGCTGCCGGGCATGGTCCGGCGTGAGCGCGGTCCCCGACGTGGCGACGGTATTTCGGATGCCGGATTGATGCATGGCGATGGCGTCGAAGTAGCCTTCGACCACGACGATTTCTCCGTCGGGCTTCACCTGCTTTCGGGCTTGGTCAAGTCCGAACAGGAACTGGCCCTTGTGGTAGACGGCCGACTCGGGTGAGTTGAGGTACTTCGGCTGCTCCTCTCCCATGGTCCGGGCGCCGAAGCCGATCACGGCGCCCCCAGGGGAGATCAGCGGAACCATCAGCCGGTTCCGGAACCAGTCGTACAGCGACCGTGCCCCTTCCCGGCGCCCGGCCAGACGGGCCTCGAGCAGGACCTCGTCCGGGAAGCGGCCCTTGAGCCGGGACACGAGGTTTTCCCATCCCGCGGGAGCGAACCCGAGCCGGAACTCCCGTTGCAGATCGCGCGAGATGCCGCGGCGCTCCAGGTAGGCGCGCGCCGGAGCGCCGCCGGAGGGATCGCCGAGCCAGGCCTCGTAGGCGCTCGCGGCGCTGTCGAGCGCTTCCAGAAGCGGGGCCCGCCGGCCCCGCTCGCCCACACGCCGTTCGGGCACCGGGATGCCGGCGCGCCGGCTCAGGAGTTCGACCGCCTCCAGGAAGCCGACCTTCTCGGTCTCCTGGACGAAGCGGAACACGTCGCCGCCCGCCTTGCAGCTGAAGCAGTGGTAGAACTGCCGCTCGGCATTGACCGAGAACGAGGGTGACTTCTCCTGGTGAAACGGGCACAGGCCCATCCAGTTCCGCCCGACGCGCCGCAGCGGAAGGGCCTGGCCGACGATCTCGACGATGTCGCTGGCCGCACGGACCCGCTCGACCCAGTCGTCACCCATGCGCCCACCGCCACTCACCTGAGCCTCGCCACGGTGACACCCCGGCCGCCTTCGCGTCCCTCGCCCATGCGCTGCGATTCGACCTGCGGATGGCTCTTCAGGTGACGCTCGACGGCCGCGCGCAGGACGCCCCGGCCGATGCCGTGGATGATGCGCAGCTCGTGAAAGCTCGCGAGCGCGGCCCGGTCCAGCGCCTGGTCCACCTCGCGCAGCGCGTCGTCGGGCTCCATGCCGCGCAGGTCCACCTCCAGCCGGGGGACTTCCGGAGCCGAATCGTACGAGGCACCGGCGGGGCGCGTCGGCGCCGCGTGTTCCGCCGACGGGGCGAGCAGTTTCGAGACGTGCGACTGAATGCTCCAGCTGCCGCGCCGCAGCGTCAGCCGGCCGTCGGCGTCCGGAAGGCTTTCGATCTCGGCTTCGATCCCGAGGTCGGCGACGCGCACGCGTTTTCCGACGGCGATCTCGCCCGCCGGCGCGCCCGCCGGAGGCGCGGCCGCCGGCGCGACGCGGCTCGCCAGCTCGGCCGTCTCGCGCTCGATCGCCTCGAGCCGGCCGCGCGCCTCCTGCGCCGCGACCGCCGACTTCTCGGCCCTGCGCGCTTCGCGCTGCAGGTCCTGCCACAGCTCGCGCGCGCGGGCGAGCAACGCCTCGCTCTCGCCGGTCAGCCGGCGGCGCATGCCGGCCAGCTCGCGGCGGGCGTCCTCGGCCGCGCGGCGGTGCGCGGCCGCGGCGTCGTCCGCCTCGCGCCGGGCGGTCGCGAGCGCGGCCCGCTCCTCGCCCGTGGCGACGAGCGCGTCGCCGAGCTCCGAGAGCAGTCGTTCGAGCGCGCGCGACTCGTCGGAGGTGAGCGCCGCGGCGCGCTCGAGCACCGCGGGTTCGAACCCGAGGCGCGCCGCCACCGCCAGCGCGTGACTCGCACCGGGCACGCCGGCCCGGAAGCGGTAGCGGGGCGTCAGCGTGGCGAGGTCGAACTCGAGCGAGCCGTTGACGACGCCCGCCACTTCGCCCGCCACGCGCTTCAGGCTTCCCAGGTGGGTCGTCAGCACGCCCCACGCCCCGCGCGCCGCGAAGTGTTCGACCAGCGCGCGACCGAGCGCGGCGCCCTCCTCCGGATCCGTGCCCGCGCCGAGTTCGTCCGCGAGCAGCAGGCTGCGGGGCCCCGCGACTTCGGCCATCCGCCGCAGCCGGCGAAGGTGCGCCGCGAACGTGGACAGTCCCTGGTCCACGGACTGTCCGTCGCCCAGGTCCACGATCAGATGGTCCATCGGCGGCACCCGGCTCCCCTCCTCCGCCGGCACGGGCAGCGCGGCGTGGGCCATCGCCACCGCAAGGCCGACGGTCTTGAGAAGGACCGTCTTGCCGCCCATGTTCGGCCCGCTCACCAGCAGCAGCCGGCCCGGTGGTTCCAGCACGAGGTCGAGGGGGACGACGTCGTCGCGCCGCTCGCCCATGGCCAGCAGGGGGTGCCGGGCGCGCACCAGTCGAAGGCTTCCTTCCGCGACCGGGACGACCGTCGCGCCGAACTCTCCCGCCCAGCGGGCGCGGGCCCGCAGTGCGTCGAGGTCGGCGAGCACGGCTTCGGTCTCGAGCAGCGCGTCGCCCGCGCCGGCCACCGCGCCGGCCAGTTCGCGGAGGATGCGCAGCGCCTCCTCCTGCGCGGTCGCGCGCAGCTCGAGCAGGTGATTGTTGCCGTCGCAGGCCTCGAGCGGCTCGACGAACAGCGACTGCCCGCTGTTCGAGGTGTCGTGCACGATGCCGCGCCGGCGCGCGAAGCCGGCCGCCGGGATGCAGGCCACGAATCGGTCCGCGAAACGGGTGACGTAGCTGCCCTCGCCGAAACCGGCGGCCCAGCGCTCCAGCTGCGCGTGCAGCCGGCGTTCGCCGTCCAGCACTCCCGCGCGGGCGCGCCGGAGGGCGGGCGAAGCTTCGTCGCGAACCGTGCCGTCGGGCGCGAGCGAGCGCGCCAGTTCGACGCGCAGCGGCTCAAGCTCCGGCAGTCGATCGGCGAGGTCGGACAGCTCGCGGAACCGCTCGCGAAGCCCCGCGTCCTGCCAGGCCTCGCGCGTCTCGCGCGCGGCGGCGAGCCAGCCCTCAATCGTCACCATCGCGGCGCCGTCCAGGTCCACCCGGGATTCCGGATCGAGCCAGGTCGTGACGGAGCCGCGCCCGACCGCGCACCAGGCGCCGGGCTCGCGCGTCCGCCGCAGCGCTTCATCGAGCCGCCGCGCCTCGCGGGCGAGCACCCCCCGATCGTCCGGCGGGCTCCAGGCGAGGAGCGCGCCGCGCGCGCGATCGCATTCGGCGCGCTGCGCGATCGCCGCGCAGACGCGTTCGAACTCGAGACGTATCAGCGATTCGCGATCCACTCCGTCCTGCACTTTGCGCCGCCGCTCGAGCGCAGCGGGCGGCGGGTCCCCGCGCCCGGGCCATGCCCGCGCGCGTTCAGCGCGCCGGCTTCGCCTCCGCCGGCGGCCTGCGTCCGCCCAGGCGGCCGTCCGCCGCGGCGAACCTTCCGTGAAGCCATGCGCCGCCGGGCAGGCGTGAAGCGGAACTCGTCACCGCCAGCCCGGCTCGCACCATCGGCCGCGCGTACGCCGCGCGCCCGGCGACGCCCGCCGTGGCGGCGAACAGCGATGGCTGAAGCAGGAGCAGGATCACCACCGCGGCGATCGCCACTCCCATCGCGGCCCCGATGAGACCGCCGCTCAGCCGGTCGAGCCAGCCGAAGGGTCCCTCGTGCGCCGCTTTCGCGATCGTGTCTCCCCACCACTGGAAGACCGCCGCGACGGCGAGGCCCGCGAGACCGGCGACGAGCCAGCGCAGGACGAAATAAAGGGCCACCGGATGCGCCCCGGACCAGTGGTGGCCGATCCATCCCCCCACCAGCACTCCGGCCCACACGCCGAAGCCCATCCCGAGAAAAGCGAAAACCTGCGCGATGGTGCCGCGCAGGAGTCCGCGAACCGCGAGAACTCCCAGCTGGAGGATCAACAGCCAGTCCAGCCAGGTCATTCCGTTCAGGTCGTTCAGTGCGCCTAGTTCTCCTGAGCCCTGCGCGCCGTGTTCTTCCGCTTGGCGGCGTTCAGCTTGCGCTTGCGTCGCTCGCTGGGCTTCTCGAAGTGCTGATGCCGACGCAGGTCGGCCATGATGCCGGCCTTCTCACACTTCTTCTTGAACCGACGCAGGGCGCTCTCGAAGGACTCGCCTTCCTTCACCCTGATTCCAGGCAATAACTTCCCCCCTCTCGCGTCTGACGATCTTCCTTTGCGGAGAGAAAGAGAGATGTGGGTGGGCCGTGTGGCCCGACGCAGGAACTGGCACGAAACGCGGAGCGGAGTCTATGGCCGTGTCCCGAGGGGCGTCAAGGTCCCGCGACCTCGAGGAGCGCCGGGAGGGCGGCCGCGACCACGGCCGCCATCGCCACGGCCGCGGTCTCGGTCCTGAGCCTCGAAGCCGCCAGTCGCGTCGGCACGAACCCCTTGTCCACCAACTGTTTGATTTCCCCGGCCGAGAATCCGCTCGAGGGGCCGATGGCCGCCGCGACCCGCAGCAGGCCGGTCGACGGAGGCGCCGCGAAACGGGAGCCTGCGACGTCCGCGAGGTAGGCGGCATCCAGCACGCCGGCTGCGGCCATCGTCTCGTCGAGTCGGGCGGGCGGTGCGATCACCAGCCGGTAGGCGGACCGGGACTGGCGCAGGGCCGCGGTCGCGAGTCGCTCCCATCGTTCCGTCCGTCGCGTGAGGCGCTCCCAGCCGCCGCGTTCGCCGTCCACGGGCCGCAGGGTCGCCACGCCCAGTTCGGCGAGCTTCTCGACCAGCCAGTCGGCGCGATCGCCCTCCGGCGCGCCGCACCACACTTCGAGCCGGCCCCGGCGCTCGACCTGCCGCAGCGCGCTCCGCTCGACACGCAGCTCGGGGTCCAGGGTGACGACCCGCAGCTCGGCGAGCGTGCCCTCGCCGTCGCTCGCCGTCACGCGCTCGCCGGCGCGCACGCGCACCACGCGGCGCAGGTAGTGCGCCTCGTCGCCGGCGATCCCGAACTCGCCACCCGCCGCGCGCAGACCCGGCAGGTGCACGAACGACGGAGCGCCGTCAGCTTCCGAACGCATCCCGCACCCGCTCGAACAGCGAGCGGGCCGCCCGCGGCGGCTTGAGTCCCTCGCTGCGGCGCAGCTCTTCGAGCAGCTTCTTCTCCGCGGCGGCGAGCCGCGAAGGCACCCAGACGCGCAACCGCACCTGCAGGTCCCCGCGGCCGCCGCGCAGCCCGGGAAGCCCCTTGCCGCGCACGCGCACCACCTGCCCGCTGGCGGTGCCGGCGCTCACGTCGAGCGCGTGCACGCCGCCGCCCAGCAGCGGGACCTCGATCCTTCCGCCGAGCGCGAGGGTCGGGAAGCCGACGGGCATCTCGAGCAGCAGGTCGCTGTCGTGGCGCGCGAAGACGTCGTGCTCCTTCTCCTCGATCAGCACGACCAGGTCGCCCGCCGGGCCCCCGCGCAGGCCGGCGTCGCCGAGTCCGCGCAGCGGGATGTAGTTCCCGTTCGCGACCCCGGCCGGGACCTTGACCGAGACCGTCTCGGTCTCGCTCACCCGGCCCTCCCCGCCGCACGCGCGGCAGGGTTCGCTGACGATGCTGCCCTCGCCGTGACAACGCGGGCAGGCCGAGACGTTCACGAACTGGCCGAACACGGTCTGCTGCACGCGCCGGACCTGCCCGCGGCCGTGGCATTGCGAGCACTGCTTCTCGCCCTTGCCGCCCCGGCCCGCGCAGGTCCCGCACTTCTTGAGGTGCTTGACGCGAATCTTCTTCTCGACGCCCTCGGCGATCTCCTCGAGCGTCAGCGGCAATCGCACCTGCAGGTCGTCGCCGCGGCTCTGGCCGTGAGCGCCCGGCCGCCCGCCGCCGAAGAGGTCCTCGAGACCGCCCTCGCCGGCACCGAAGTCGCGCATGAACGCCCGCAGCGCGTCCGCAAGGTCGAAACCGCTGAACTCGGCGCCCATGCCCGGAGCGCCACCCGCGCCTCCGGCCGCCGCGTGGCCGAACTGATCGTAGCGCGCCCGCTTCTGCGCATCGCGCAGCACCTCGTACGCCTCGGTCGCCTCCTTGAACTTCGCCTCGGCGTCCTTGTCGCCCGGATTGCGGTCCGGATGATGCTGCATGGCGACCTTGCGGTACGCCTTCTTGATTTCCTCCTCCGAGGCGCCGCGCGCGACCCCTAGCACCTCGTAGTAATCGCGCCGGGCCACGCGTCAGCCCCGCGCCCGCGCGACGAGCACCCGGGCGGCGCGCAGCGTGCGCTCGCCGCGGCGCCAGCCTTTCAGCACCTCGCCGGCCACCTGCCCGGGCTCGAATCCCTCGGGCGCTTCGATCTCGGCGAGGGCCTCGTGGCGGTTGGGATCGAAGGGCCTGCCGACGGCCTCGATCGCGAAGGTGTTCCAGCGCGCGAGCGTGTCGCGCATCCGCTGCGCCGTCAGGGCGACGCCCTGCACCCACGCGGCCGCCTGCTCGGCGGGGGTCACGGCCCCGAGCGCGCGCTCGAGGTCGTCGAGCAGTTCGACCAGTTCGAGCAGGAACCGGTTTTCCGCGGAAGCGATCGCCTCGTCGCGCTCGCGGGCGGCGCGGCGGCGGACGTTCTGCATCTCGGCTTCGGCCCGCAGCCAGCGGTCGCGGAACTCGGCCGCTTCCGCCGCGGGCGGGCCGGCTTCGGGCGCCGGCGACTCCGGGGTCGCCGGCGGAGCGATGGCTTCGGTGGAGGGCGGGGTCGTGTCGGGGCCCTCGCCCGCGAACGTCTCGCGGACGTCGTCGATCATGGGGAGCGGATTCCTTTCGTCGGGTCCGGCCTTCAGGCCGAGAGGAGGTCGGCGACGCGTGATCCCACGCGGTCCACCACGGCGAGCGTCAGCCCGTAATCCATGCGCAGGGGCCCGAGCACTCCGACCGCGCCGGTGATGGAGCCCGGAAGCGGAAAGCTCACGAGGCTGCAGCCGGCCAGGGCGGCCGGTCCGTCGAGCCCGACGCGCACCGCGACCTGGCCCTGCGCGCCGCTGACCAGCAGGCGCCGCAGCGGATCGCCGGTCTCGACCGCGAGCAGGACCGGGCCGAGATCCTGGGCGTTCGCGAACTCGGGCTGCTCGGCGATGTGGCTCGCGCCCGAGCTGAGCAGTTGCGTCTCGACGGGGCGCGTCCAACTCGCCGCCGCCGCGCGAACCAGGATGCGCACGGCCGTGTGTCGCGCCAGCTCGGGGTCGTGCGCGAAGCGTTCCCGAACCTCGCCGAGCGAGCGTCCGAGCAGCCGCTCGCGCAGCACCCGCGCGACCAGCGCCAGCGAGGCGTCGTCGAGCGGCGAGTCGAGATCGAGCACCAGCGAACGCGATCGCCCGCCCAGCCCGAGCACCAGCAGCGTGCGCCGCTCGCCGAGCGGCTCGAGGTCCACCGAGGCCAGCCGCTCGTCGTCGAGCGAATGCGCCAGCGCGAGTCCCATCTGGCGAGTCAGCGTGGCCAGCAGGCGCGACGCTTCGTGCAGCAGCCGCTCGACGTCGCGCGTGGACTCGCCCAGATGGCGATCGATCAGCGTTCCGACGGCGTCGGGCAACCCGGACGGAGTGAGCAGCGCGCGGACGTAGTGCTCGTAGCCGCGTGCCGAAGGCACCCTCGCGGCCCCGGCGCGCGCGCGCTCGACCAGCCCGAGTTCCTCGAGTTCGGTGAGCGTGACGCGAACGGCCGCGGGCGAGATCGCCAGCCGGCCCCAGCGCGCGATGCGCTCCGAGCCGACCGGCCCGGCGGCGCGGCCGTGCAGCTCCACGAGCGCCGTGAGCACCGCGCCCTGCCGGGCCTCGAGATCGAGCTGGCCCGGGTGCGAGCGTCCGGGAAAAGTGGCATCAAACATGGGCGTGACTCTAGGGAAGCTGGGAAGCATGTCAACCGCGCCCGGCGCGTGCGGCCAGCCAGGCGATGGTGTCGTCGGCGACGAAGCGGTGGCCGGCCGGCACCCGCCAGCCGGTGGCCGTGCGTTCCAGCCTGCCCTCGCGTTCACCCGCTTCGATGGCCGGACCGTATCGGCGCCGCACAAGTTGCCAATCCCTTGACCCGTAGGCGTCGGGCTCGAGGCCGCGCCCGAGTCGCAGCGCCAGCATGACGATCTCGTCCGCGACCGCCTCGGGCGGACACGACTCCCGGCCGTCCTCGGGAGAATCGCCCGCGAGCACCGAGTCCGCCCAGGCCGAAGTCGAAAACCGGTTTCCCCAGCGTTCGCCGCGCCACAGGCCGTGCGCCGACGGACCGAGCGCGAGGTAATCCCGGCGAAGCCAGTAGACGAGGTTGTGCCGGGCTTCGGCGCCCGGACGGCTGACGTTCGAGGTTTCGTAGAAGCGCAGTCCGGCCGCGGCCGACCGTTCGAGGAACAGCGCGTGCAGGTCGGCCTGCAGGTCGTCGTCGGCCACCGCGATCCGCCCCGCGAGCACCTCGTCGCTCAGCGGGTTGCCCGCCTCGACGATGAAGGCGTAGGCGGAGAGGTGCTCGGGCCCGAGTTCGAGCGCGCGCTCGAGCGTGCGCGCGAAGGCCGACGCGCCGTGTCCGGGGAACCCGAACATGAGGTCGAGCGACAGCCGCTCGAACCCGTGCGCGCGCGCGAGGGCCACCGCCTCGGCGGGCCGCGCGTCGTCGTGAATGCGCCCGAGCAGCGCCAGCTCGCCGGGATCGAAACTCTGCACGCCGAGCGACAGACGGTTCACGCCCGCCGAGGCCCAGGCGTCGAGCAGACCGGCGCGCACGCTCTCGGGGTTCGCCTCCAGGGTCACCTCGGCGCCCGGTGCGAGCGTGAAGTGCGCCCGCAGGATCGCGGCCAGGCGCCCGAACTGGCGTGCCGAGAGGGCGGACGGCGTTCCGCCCCCGAAGAACAGCGACGTGAACGCGTGCCCGGCGGCGAGCGGCGCGCGCAGCTCCGCCTCGCGCTCGATCGCGGCGAACCATTTCTCGACCCCCGCGCCCGAGAACGCGGCGGTCGAGAAATGGCAGTACGAGCAGCGCACGGCGCAGAAGGGCACGTGCACGTACAGCCCGAGCCGCGCCTCGTCGCGGGCGCGGCGTTGCGGACCGGCGTCGCTCAGCGAATCGGGCGGAACATCCGGTTGAAGCGGGTGTCCAGCAGGTAGTTCCACCACGAGTTTCCGCCGGTCGAATAGTAGATGAACATCGCGCGACCCTGGACCAGGTCCATCGGCACCTCGCCCCAGAAGCGGCTGTCGAAGGAGTTGTCGCGGTTGTCGCCCATCATGAACAGCTCGCCCGGCTCGACCGTTCGGGGCGGCATGTTGTCGCGCGGTCCCATGGAGGCGGGCAGCGTGTCGGGCGAGATGTGCGACGCGTACGGCTCGTCGAGCGGCCTGCCGTTCACGTACACGACCTTGTCGCGCACCTCGACGGTCTCGCCCTCGGTGGCGATGCAGCGCTTGATGTAATCCTTCGTCGGGTCGGGCGGGAACTGGAAGACGATCACGTCCCCGCGCCTCGGCTTGCGCAGGCCGGGAAGGCGCACGTGCGTGAACGGAATCTTGGGTCCGAACTCGAACTTGTTGACGAACAGGAAGTCGCCGACCAGCAGCGTCTTGACCATGGATTCCGACGGAATGCGGAACGCCTGGATGACGAACGCCCTCAGCACGAACGTGAGCGCGACCGCCCACAGGATCGCTTCCACGTATTCCTGAAGCTGCGACTTCGCCTGCTTCGCCCTGGCCATCGGTCTCCCTTCGCCCTCAGCTCCGGTCCACTCGCAGCACCGCGAGGAACGCTTCCTGCGGCACCTCGACGGTGCCGATCTGCTTCATGCGCCGCTTGCCTTCCTTCTGCTTCTCGAGCAGCTTGCGCTTGCGCGAAATGTCGCCACCGTAGCATTTCGCGATGACGTTCTTGCGCATCGCCCCGAGCGTTTCGCGGGCGATGATCTTGCCGCCGATGGCGGCCTGGATCGCCACCTGGAACATCTGCCGCGGGATCAGTTCCTTGAGCTTCTCGCACAGCGAACTGCCGTAGGTGTAGGCCTTGTCCCTGTGGACGATCGCCGACAGCGCGTCCACGGGCTCGCCGTTCAGCAGGATGTCGAGCTTGACCACGTCGGACGCCTGATGCCCGGCGAACTCGTAGTCCAGCGACGCGTAACCCCGCGAGACCGACTTCAGCCGGTCGTAGAAGTCGAGCACGATCTCGCCGAGCGGCAGGCGGTAGGCGATCCGCACCCGCTTCTCCTCGAGATGCACCATGTCCACGAACGCCCCGCGCCGCTCCTGACAGAGCTTCATGACGTTGCCGAGGTAGTCGGTCGGGGTGACCACGTGCGCGAGCACCAGCGGCTCCTCGATCGTCTCGATGTTCTGCACCGGCGGCATGTTGGCCGGGTTGTCGATCTTCAGGAACTCCCCGTCGGTGAGCAGGATGTGGTACTCGACGCTCGGGGTCGTCGCGATGAGGTCGATCTGGAACTCGCGCCGCAGTCGTTCCTGGATGATCTCGAGGTGCAGCAGTCCCAGGAAGCCGACGCGAAACCCGAACCCGAGGGCCACCGAGGTCTCCGGCTCGTACATCAGGGAGGCGTCGTTGAGCCGCAGCCTGGCGAGCGCTTCCTTGAGCGCCTCGTACTGCTCGGCGTCGATCGGGTAGAGCCCCGAGAAGACCATGGACTTGGTCTCGCGGAAGCCCGCCAGCGGCTCGGTCGCCTCCTGCGAGGCGAGACCGATGGTGTCGCCCACCCGTGCGTCGGCGACGGACTTGACCCCGGCCACCACGTAGCCGACCTGCCCGGCGTGCAGCTCGGCGGCGGGTTCGAGCCGGAGCCGCAGGCGGCCGACCTCCGTCACCTCGTGCTCCTTGCCGGTGGACAGGAAGCGGATGTGGTCGCCCGCGCGCACGCTGCCGTCCACCAGGCGGACGAGGCACACGACGCCGCGGTACTGGTCGAACTTCGAGTCGAAGATGAGCGCGCGCAGCGGCGCGTCGGGGTCGCCCGCGGGAGCGGGCACGTCGGAGATCACGCGCTCGAGCAGTTCGGCGACGCCGTGACCGGTCTTGGCGCTGATTCGGCACACCTGTTCGGCCGGGACTCCGGCGACGTGCTCGATCTCGAGCGCCACGTCGTCCGGACGGGCGGCCGGCAGATCGATCTTGTTGATCGCCCCGACGATCGCGAGGTGCTGGTCGCGGGCGAGAAAGTAGTTCGACAGCGTCTGCGCCTCGATTCCCTGGGAGGCGTCCACGACGAGAATCGCGCCCTCGCAGGCCGCCAGGCTGCGCGAGACCTCGTACGTGAAGTCCACGTGCCCGGGCGTGTCGATCAGGTTCAGCTCGTACTTCCGGCCGTCGCGGGCGACGTACTCCATGGCGATCGCGTGCGACTTGATCGTGATCCCCTTCTCGCGTTCGAGATCCATGTCGTCGAGCACCTGCGCCTTCATCTGCTGCGGCGTCAGCGTGTGCGTGATCTCGAGCAGCCGGTCCGCCAGCGTGCTCTTGCCGTGGTCGATGTGGGCCACGATGCAGAAGTTGCGGATGTCGCGTGTGCGCGGATCGTTCAAAAGTGCCATCTCAGCGCGAGACTCGAACGCCCGCCGCGCGCCGGGCCGCCTCCTTCCGGCGCGGGGGTGCCGGAGGGCAGCGGCTCGGGGAGCGCCGGGTCGTGCTTGAACTCGAGGTCGAAGTTGCGGAAGTGGGCGTCCACGTACGCGTCCACCAGCGCATACGCGAGCAGGCCGCCAAGCAGCCACTGGCGGCCGACGTAGGTGTCGAGCCGGGCATTGTAGCGGTTCGCGGCGGCCGCGTAACGCGCCTCGTCCTGCGCGAGCCGTGCCGATTCGACCTCCGAGAGCAGCCCGTCGAGATCCCGCTGGTCGCGCAGAATGGACGAGATCAGCCAGGTCTCCGTGCCGGCCACCCCGGCGGCCTTGAGCCAGGCGCGGTTGTGCACCTGTCCCCAGCCCGGAATCAGCAGCGAGCGCAACATGACGAAGCGCGGCTGTTCCGTCCACGAGCCGGCGGCCGCCGCGGGCCGGGAGACCGTGTCGGGCGCGACGCCCTGAGCCGCGGCCGGCCGCGCGAACGCGAGGGCGGTCAGCACCGCCATGCCGGCAACGAACAAGAGTGGCGGGAACGCGTGGGAATCGAACCCACCTCGGACGCAAGCGCCCGACCGCAGGATTTGAAGTCCTCGGGGACCACCAGATCCCATTCGTTCCCGTTTCACACCACGACCCGAGCGCCGTCGTCGAGGCGCACGGCCGTCGCCTCGCGCGCGATCGCCTCGCCGGCCGCCACGTGCCACAGGCGACGACGGCGAAGCGCCGACTCGAAGGCCGCCGCCCGGCGCGCGGGCATCGCCACGAGCAGGCCGCCGGACGTCTGCGGATCGTACAACGCCTTCAGAAGATCGTCCGGCACCGCTCCCGGCGCGATCCGGGCCCGGTAGAAATCCCGGTTGCGGGCGAGGCCTCCGGGTTGCACGTCGGCCGCGAGGAACTCGCGCACGCGCGGCAGCAGCCAGTCGGCCGTCGGCCGCAGCAGCAGCGTCACGCCGCTGGCGTCCGCCATCTGCGAGGCATGGCCGAGCAGGCTGAACCCGGTCACGTCGGTCGCGGCGCGCGAACCGAAGGCGACCGCCTGCTCGGCGGCGGCGCGATTGAGCGTCGCCATCTGCCGTGTGACGCGCCGCAGCAGCGGCGCTTCGAGCAGCCCGCGCTTGAGAGCGGTCGTCAGCACGCCGGTGCCCAGCGGCTTCGTCAGGTAGAGCCGGTCCCCGCGGCGGACTCCGCTGTTGAGCAGCAGCCGGCGGCGCTTCGCGACGCCCGTCACCGCGTATCCGAACTTCAGCTCCGGATCCCGCAGGCTGTGCCCGCCGACGACGCTCGCCCCCGCCTCGTGAACCTTGTCGAGCCCGCCCTGCAGGATCGCGGCAACCACTTCGGAGTCCACTCCGTGGTCCGGCACGCACAGCAGCGCGAGCGCGGTGAGCGGCTGGCCGCCCATCGCCCAGATGTCGGACAGGGCGTTCGCGGCCGCCACCTGCCCGAAGTCGTACGGGTCGTCCACGATCGGGGTGAAGAAATCCACCGTCTGGACCAGCACCTCCCCCCGGCCGTGCGCGAAGATTCCCGCGTCGTCCAGGGTGGACGCGTCCACCAGCACGCGGCGGTCGCGCCGGGGTTGCTTCAGCCGGCCCAGCGCCAGGCGAAGGTCGCCGGGACCGAGCTTCGCAGCACATCCGGCGGCGGCCACCGTCGCGGTGAGCCGCGCGTCCGGGACTTCGATCCGCGTCACAGGCTCCTCGTGGGTCGTCGCGCGGAACGCGCGCCCGACTCCGTCACAGGTCGCGGCTCACGGCCACCACGTCGATCTCGATCCGCGCGCCCTTCGGCAGGCCGGCGGCCGCGATGGTGGTCCGCGCCGGCCGCGAGGCGCCGAACGCCGCGGCGTACACCTCGTTCATGACCGCGAACTCCTGCATGTCCGCCAGGTACACCGTGGTCCGGACCACGTCCGCGAGCGTCAGGCCCGCGCCCTCGAGCACGGCCGACAGGTTCTGCAGGACGCGTGTCGCCTGCTCGCGAACGCCCCCCGCGACCAGTTCTCCCGAGGCCGGATCGAGCCCGATCTGGCCCGAGGTGAAGACCATCCGGCCGCCGCCGTGCAACCGCACGACCTGCGCCTGGCTGTAGGGGCCGATGGCCTTCGGTGCGTTCGCGACGTTCAGCGGGGCGTTCAAGGGCGGATCCTCCCGCGTCACTCAACGGTGACGCTCTTGGCCAGGTTGCGCGGCTGGTCCACGTCGCAGCCGCGCGCGACCGCGACGTGATACGCGAGCAGCTGGAGCGGCACGACCGAGAGAATGGGCTGCAGCATCGGGATGCTGCTCGGCACGTACAGCACGTGGTCCGCGCGCGTCGCGACGTCCTCGTCGCCCTCGGTCGCGATCGCGATGATGCGCCCCTTGCGCGCCCGCACCTCCATCATGTTGCTGACGACCTTCTCGTAGGCGCTGTCCCGCGTGCAGATGAAGACCACCGGCATGTGCTCGTCAATGAGGGCGATCGGCCCGTGCTTCATTTCGGCCGCCGGATAGCCCTCGGCGTGGATGTAGGAGATCTCCTTCAGCTTGAGCGCGCCCTCGAGCGCGACCGGGAAGTTGAAGCCCCGGCCGAGGTAGATGAAGTTGTTGTGCTTCACGTACTGCGAGGCGATGCGCCGCACCGCGTCGTCGGTCGCGAGCACGCGTTCGAGCTTCGCGGGCAGGGCGGCCAGTTCGCGCGCGACCTCGAGCCCGTAATCGCGCGACAGGCCCCGGTGCCGCCCGAGCGCCAGCGTCAGCAGGGCCAGCACGGTGACCTGGCTGGTGAACGCCTTGGTCGAGGCCACGCCGATCTCGGGGCCGGCGTGAATGTAGACGCCGCCGTCGGACTCGCGGGCGATGGTCGAACCCACCACGTTCACGATGCCCAGCGCCCGCGCGCCCTTGCGCCGCGCCTCCCGCATCGCCGCCAGCGTGTCGATCGTCTCGCCCGACTGCGAGATCACGAGCACCAGCGTGCCCTCGTCCACGATCGGGTTCCGGTAGCGGAACTCGGACGCGTACTCGACCTCGACCGGAACCCGGGCGAACTCCTCGAGCATGTACTCGCCGATCAGTCCCGCGTGCCACGAGGTGCCGCATCCGAGAATGATGATGCGCCGGATCTCGCGCAGTTGTTCGGGGGTCATGTTGAGCCCGCCGAGACGCGCGAGCCCTTCCTCGACGTTGAGCCGTCCGCGCATCGCGTTCCGCACCGCGTCGGGCTGCTCCATGATCTCCTTCAGCATGAAGTGATCGAAACCGCCCTTCTCGATCTGGCTCAGGTCCCAGTCCACGTCGTGAACGGCCTTCTCGACCCGCTCGTTCGCGATCGTCGTGGTGTGGAAGCCGTCGGGGGTCAGCACGGCCATCTCGCCGTCGTCCAGGTAGATGACCTGGCGCGTGTGCTCGACGATCGCGGCGACGTCGGACGCGAGGTAGTACTCGCCGTCGGCGATGCCCAGCACCATCGGGCTGCCGTGACGCGCCCCCACCACGGTGCCGGGCTCGCTCGAGCACATCACCGCGATGCCGTACGTGCCCTCGACGTCGCGCAGCGCCGCCCCGACCGCGCGCTCCAGCTTGAGCCCGCGACGGACGTGCTTCTCGATCAGGTGCGCGAGGACTTCGGTGTCGGTCTGGGTCGCGAACGTGTGGCCTTCCGCCTCGAGCGCGGCCTTGAGCGTCGCGTAGTTCTCGATGATGCCGTTGTGGACGAGCGCGACCGTGCACTGCTCGTCGGTGTGCGGATGGGCGTTCACGTCGTTCGGCTCGCCGTGCGTCGCCCAGCGGGTGTGCGCGATGCCGAACGTGCCCGCGGGAGCGCCCTGCTTGAGCCGGCTCTCGAGCGCACGGATCTTGCCGGCCGACTTGACGACGCACAGCTCCGACGGGGTCTGCACGGCGACACCCGCCGAATCGTAGCCGCGGTACTCGAGCCGCTTGATGCCCTCGATCAGGACGGGAAGGCAGTCCCGGCTGCCGACGTACCCGACGATTCCACACATGATCCCGATCCTCCGAGGGTCAGCCCGCCAGGGCCTGTCGCGCGAGACCGATCAGCGTCCGAGTCGCGTCCGTGGACGGCGTTTCCGCAATCACCCGCACGACGGGCTCGGTGCCCGACGGCCGGACGTGCACCCATTCCGCTCCTCGCGCGAAACGCAGGCCGTCGGTCTCGTCCACCGACCAGCCCGCGAAGGCGTCGCGCAGCCGGACGCCGGCGCGGTCCCACGGCTCGTCCGGCCGCTTCAGCTTGTCCTTCACCATCACGTAGCGCGGCAGCGAGTCGGCGAGCGAACGGATCGTCGCCCCACCGCTCATCGCCTGCGCGAGCAGCGCCATCGCCACCAGCCCGTCCCTACCATGATGAGCAGCCGGCAGGATCATGCCGCCGTTTCCCTCTCCCCCGGCGATGGCACCGCGGGCGTGCATGGCGGCAACCACGTGCGCTTCCCCCACGGGCGTGCGATGGAGCTCCACGCCGGCCTCGTCGCAAACGGCGTCCAGCATACGGGACGTCGAAAGGTTTGTCACAACCGGACCGCGCTCGCGCGCGAGCACGACGCGTGTGCCGATCGCGACCGTGTACTCCTCGCCGAGCGGGACGCCCGCCGCGTCCACGAATGCCGCCCGGTCCGCGTCCGGATCGAGTGCGATGCCGAGATCGGCGTGCTCCTCGCGCACCCTTCGCCCGAGCGCGCCGAGGTGCTCCGGCAGGGGCTCGAGCTCGCGCGTGAACGCCCCGTTGGGCTCGCAGTCGAGCTCCACGACGCTGGCGCCGAGCCGCTCGAGCAGCGCCGGGACGGCGACGCCGCCGACGCTCGCGCAGCCGTCCACCACCACCCGCAGCGCGCGCGCGCGGATCGCCGCCACGTCCACGCAGCCGAGCCCGAGCACGCGCTCGAGGTGCCAGCCGAGCGCGCCGGGCTCCGCACGCACCTCGCCGAGCCGGTCCCAGGCCAGCCACAGGTCGCGGTCGGCCTCGTAGCGCTCGCGCACGAGTCGTCCTTCCCCGGGCCCCAGGAACTCGCCGCGCGCGGACAGGAACTTGAGCGCGTTCCAGGGCGCCGGGTTGTGGCTCGCGGTCAGGATCACGCCGCCGGCCGCGCGCAGGTGCTCGACCGCCAGCTGCGTCGCGGGCGTCGTCGCCAGCCCGAGGTCCACGACGTCGCGGCCCGCCGCGCTCAGTCCCGCGCTGACGGCGCTGAGCACCATGGGCCCGCTGGTGCGCGCGTCACGGCCGACGACCACCGGCCCGTCGCCGAGCGAGCGGGCGAACGCCGCCGCGAAGCGGCTCAGCACCGGTGGGGTCAGCGTTTCGCCGACCACGCCACGCACACCGGCGACACTGATCATGAGCGACGACGGCAGACGGCCTCCGTTCGACGATGGCGCAGCGATCAAGACGACGGGCCAGTGTCCGGCACCGCGAGGCGCCCGGCACCGGCCCGCTTCGCCCGGAACGGCCGTGCAGGGGGCCGAACGGGCGGGACGATTCGAGATCCCGAACGAGTAATGGAGCTGGTGACCGGAATCGAACCGGTGACCCCGTCATTACGAGTGACGTGCTCTACCAGCTGAGCTACACCAGCTCCCCAGCGCTCCGGCGGGACCGCGCGTGGCCGGCCGCACCGGACCATGGTGCCACCCCCCAGAATCGAACTGGGGACACCGTGATTTTCAGTCACGTGCTCTACCAACTGAGCTAGGGTGGCGAAGTCGTACCGAGAACCACCGCAGGTGGTTTCGGGGCACGGATTTCTAGCATGGGCCTCGCGAAGGCGTCAAACCCCGGCGGCGCCGGAATCGTCCCCGGAACGGCGCCGATCGCCGCGCAGCGAGCGGCGTCCGCGCCGGCGCCGCCGGTCCTCGTTCCCGGCCACCGGAAGCGTGAACGAGAAGACCGTGTTCCACTCGCTTTCGCCCCTCACGCGCACCTCTCCGCCATGCTCGCGCACGATCTGCTGTGCCATTCCCAGGCCGACTGCCGCGCCGGCGACGGGCCCGGTCGCGAACGGCACGAACAATTGCTCGAGCAGATCGCCTCCCTGGCGCTGGCCGTCGAACGCCACCTCGACCAGCACGTGTCCCTGCGCGCGGCGCGACTCCACCTGGATGCGCCCGCCGGCCGGCACGCACTCGAGCGCGTAGGCGAGGATGTTCCCGATCACGCGGCGGATCCGCGAGGCGTCGAGCAGCAGCGCCGGCAGGTCCGGCGCGAGCTTCTTCAGAAGCCTCACGCGCCGGCGCACCAGCATCTCGCCGCTTTGCCGCAGCGCTTCCTGCACCACCGTGTTCAGAGCCTGCATGCGCAGGCGCGGTCGCTCCGGTTCGCTCCAGCGCAGCAACTCGGCCAGCATCGCCTCGAGCCGCTCCGTCTCGCGCACCACGATCTCGAGGAACTCGTGCTGCGGCTCGCCGCCCTCCAGACCGCGGTGCGCACGGCGCGCGAACGCGGCGATCGTGGCGAGCGGGTTGCGCGCTTCCTGCGCGACGCGCGCCGCGAGATCGCCCACGCCGGCGAGGCGGTCCTGATCGAGCAGCCGGGCGGCCTGTTCACGACCCGTCGTGCGCGCGCGATCCAGTTCGGCGATCGCCGCCGAGTGTGCGAGCAGCAGCCCGGCCTGCGCCGCCAGCGTCGCGAGGAACTCGAGGTCGTGCGCCGAAAAGCCGTTCGGCACGCCCTCGCCTTCGTGCGAGTCCCACACGGCGAGGACCCCGAGACCGCGCGCGTAGGCCGAGATCGGCACGACCGCCCAGGCGCCGACCTCGGCCGCGACCGCGTCCGGCACGCCCCGCGCTTCCCCGGGCTTCGCGCCCGAGCGCCGCTGGCCGCCCGCCAGCGCCTCGCCGGCCGCCTCCTGCCAGCCCAGTGCCTGGCGTTCGCGGCTCGAGGCGCTGCCGTGCGAGACCTCGAGCTTCGGCGTGGCGGCATCGCTGGCGAGAAAGACGGCGGAGCCGCGCACGCTGACGCCTTCGGCGGCGAACCGGGCCAGCAGGTGCAATGCCTCGGCCACGTTGATGGACGCCACGCACGCCGCGGCGAACTCGCCCAGCAGCGCGGCCTGGCGCGACCTCGTCCTCGCGACCGCCAGGCGTCGCTGCGCGGCGAAGGCGGACTCGGCGAGCGAACCCAGTGCCGCGGCGACGGCGGCGGCGGCTTCGTCGGTGTCGTGCTCCGCCGGCTCGAACACGAGCAGACCGACGTTCGCCGATTCGACGCGCAGGCGGACCGCGGCGACGCGGGGCGCTTCGCACCAGGGGGCGCCCGGCTGATCGCCTCCGGCTCCGAGCGCTCCGTCGGCTCCGCGCCAGGCCGCTGAAAGCGCACCTTCGAGATGCTCGGGCCGCTCCGACCAGGCGCGCAGCCGGCGCTCTCCCGACGCATCGGCGGGCGCCGCGCGACGGGCGCGGCCGAGCGCCTGCGCCAGCGGCTCCGCATCGGGCACCGCGGCGTCCTGGCGGGCGCCGACGAGCGATTCGTGCGCCGGCGTCCAGCGCAGCCACCAGGCCCGTGACGCTGCCGCCCCCTGCGGGTGCACGGCGAGCGCCAGCAGGACGCGTTCGAGCGCCTCCGCATCGGCCTCGCAGTCGAACAACGGCGCGAGCGCCGGAAGCAGCGGGAAGCGGCCGGCTCCGGTCCGCTCGGACGGGGATGCATCCCTGCGATTCATGGGCTCCCAGAGGGTCGGTGGGACGGCGCGACGCGATCCCGGAGACGGGAAGGCGCCCGCGGCTTCCCGCGGGCCGCCGCCACCGGGGTTATCGGCGAACGCCCCCGGCCGCTTGACCGCGCCCTGCGCGCTTCCTACCGTCCGCCGCGGTCCGATTTCACCCCCACCCACCACGGAGGCTTCCGGTGGACGCACCGCAGCCGCAGCCCCAACCCCTCGAGATCGGCCTCGGCGAACGCGAGGCCGAGGGCATCTACGCGAACCTCGTCTTCATCACCCACTCGCAGGCCGAGGTCATCCTCGACTTCGCGCGTGCCCTGCCCGGCCTGCCGAAGGCCCGCGTGTTCTCGCGCATCATCATGACGCCGCAGCACGCCAAGGGACTGCTCGGGGCGCTCGAGCAGAACCTGCGGAACTACGAGAACAACTTCGGACCCATCAAGCTGCCGGGCGAACCGAGCAAGGGCAAGGAACTGGGGTTCACGAGCTGACGCCTCCGCCCGCCGGCTCGCCGAGTTGCGCGCGCAACTCCGCGTCCACCACCGGCGCCACGCCCAGCAGGTCGCGCAGCATCGCCGGCGGGCGCACGAGCTTCGCCTCGCGGGTCGTGAAGCAGTGCGAGGTCCAGCCGATCGCGCACACCGCGCCGTCCTCGCCGCGCACACGGTAGCCGAACCGCATGCTCGCGCGGTCATGGTCGAGCAGGCCGGTCTCGAGGGTGACGCGCTCGTCGTATCGCGCGCCGTGAAAGTAGCGGCAGTGCGCCTCGAGCACCGGCATCAGCACGCCCAGGCCGTCCTCGACCTCGCGGTAGCTGCGCCCGAGCGAGCGCATCATCTCGGCGCGACCGATCTCGAACCAGCGCAGGTAGTTTCCGTAGTAGACCCAGCCCATCTGGTCGGTGTCGCCGTAACGCACGCGGATCTCGAAACGATGCATGTCAGCTCCCGGAGGGCGTGGGCGGTGGAGTCTTCCAGCGGCGGTGGAGCCAGAACCAGTGTTCCGGCGCGGCGCGCACTTCGCGTTCGAGCCGTGCCGCGTGCCAGGCGGTGAGCGCGCGCACGTGCGCCTCGTCCGGCGGGCCGGCGCTCGCGTGCGGCGGGTCCACGTCGAGGCGATGCCGTCCGTCGGCGCGCCGGCGGATCGTTCCGAAGACGATCGGCGCGCCGGTCTGGAGCGACAGCCTCGCGGGCCCCTCGGGGGTGCTCGCGAGGCGGCCGAAGAAGGGCACGAACACGCCGTGACGACGGGCATCCTGATCGGCGAGCAGCGCCACCCAGCGGCCGGCGCGCAGCGCCTTGAAGACGTGCTTCACGCCGCCGCCGAGCGGAATGATTCCGACGCCGGCGCGCGAGCGCAGGTCGTTGACCAGCGCTTCGACCTTCGGGTTCGAGAGCGGCTTGACCACGAAGTCCACGGGGTTGAGCCGCGCGAGGTGCGCGCCGAGCAGCTCGAAGTTGCCGAAGTGCCCGGTCAGCAGCAGCGCGCCGCGGCCGCGCAGGGCCTCGAGGTGCCCGAGGCCGTGCGCTTCGGCGACGGCGTCCGCGCGCGCGCGCGCCAGTTCGGGCAGCCGCGCATACTCGGCGGCGATCCGGCCCACTTCGCGCCAGTGCGCGGCGAGGATGGCGGCGCGCTCCTGCGCGGTTCGCTCCGGAAAGGCGAGCGCCAGGTTCGACTCCGCGACGCGCCGGCGCAGTCCGAGCGCGCGCGCGAGCCCGCCCGCGGCCGCTCCCACGGCCGTGCCCCCCGGCCAGGGCAGCGCCCGGCTGGCGCCGAACAAGCCCCTCACCAGCAGCGCCTCGAGCGCGTGCGTCTTCACGGGCGCGCGATCCAGCGCTGGCCGGGGCGGGCCCGCGCAATTCCGGCCCACTCGAGGCGCAGCAGTTCGGCGAGCGCCGCCTGCGGCTCCATCCGGGCGCGCGCCGCGAGATCGTCGAGCGTGCGGGGCGTGCCGTCGAGCGCCGCCGCGAGCCGCGCGGCCGGGTCCGCCGCCTGCGCCGGCTGGCCGACCGCGCGAAGGGCCGCGAGCACGTCGCCCGCGTCGGCGCACGGCCGCGCGCCGGTGCGCAGCAGCGCGAGCGTTCCCCGCGAGGTCGGCCGGTCCGCGTCGCCGGGCACGGCCAGCACCGTCCGCCCCAGCGCGCGCGCCGCGGCGGCGGTCGTCAACGCGCCGCTGCGCTCGGCGGCTTCGCTGACCACCAGAACTTCCGCGAGCGCGGCGATCAGGCGGTTGCGACGCACGAACGCCCCGGGACCGAAAGGCGGACCGGCGGCGAACTCGCTGAGCAGCGTCCCGCGCCGCGCGACGTCGGCGGCCAGCGTCGCGTGATGTTCCGGCGTCACCCGGTCGAGCCCCGAGGGCAGGACCGCGATCGTGGCGCCGGCGCCGCTCAGCGCGCCCTGATGCGCCGCGGCGTCGATGCCGCGCGCGAGGCCGCTCACGACCGTGAGGCCGAGCGCCGCGAGGTCCGCGGCGAGCCGGCGCGAGAGCTCGGTGCCGTAAGGCGAGGCGGCGCGCGAGCCGACGATCGCGACGCAGCGTTCCCGCGCCGGCACCGGCGCGCCGCTCAGCCAGACGCGCGCGGGAGCATCGCGAAGGTCGAGCAGCGCGTCCGGATAGCCCGGTTCGCCTCGCATGACGCTTCTCGCCGGCGCGGGCGGAAGCCGGGGCGACGGCGGTGGTTCGGCCACCGCCGCGGCCTTCATGCCGACGGCTTCGGGTCCGCTCCCGCAGGTTCCAGCGGCCGCCGCGGCGGTGGCCCTGTGAGGACCTCCCATTCGACTCCCTCTTCGCTCGCGCGCACGAGTTCGCTGTCGTCGCGCAGGTTTTCGGGGTCCTCGTTGTCCATCAGGTCGTCGTTCTTCACCAGCCGTTCGAGCCGCTCGTGCAGCGGACGATCGAGCGCGGCGAGCCGCTCGAACCGCGCGTGCCGCTGCTCGGGCGCCATGCGGCGCAGCTCCCACGCGATCCGCGCCGAGCCGTTGCGATGCGCGAGATCGCACAACGACGCGCCCGCCGCCTGCGAGACGCTGGAGACAGAGTCTCCCAGGAGCCGCAGCAGCCCTGCGGCCGCGGGCGCGTAGCCGAGCCGGCCGAGCACGCGCGCGGAACTGACGCGCGAGTACCACAGACCCTGCTCGAGCAGCGGCAGCAGCGCCTCCCCGGCCCGCTCCCCGAGCCGCAGCAGGGCGCTCTCCGCCAGCTCGCGCAGGTACCACGACTCGTCGCACAGGCACTCGACGAGCAGCGACATCGCCTCCTCGTCGCGGCGCTGCTCGAGCGAGCGCACGTAGTCGCGCTTGCCCGCGAGGCCGCGCGCGTTCATCGCGTCGTAGGTGCGTCCGCCCGGTCCGTACTTGTCATCCGCCATCGGGATCCTCGGTCGTCTCCTTCGCCGCGGCCGCGGCGATCTCCTTCCACAGGCCTTCGAGCAGTTCGCGCAGCCCTTCTCCGCTGTGGGCACTCGTGAGGTGCGCGCCCGGCAGGCCCAGCCTCGCGGGCGCCTGCGCGCGATCCTCCGGGGACAGCACATCCGACTTGGTCAGCACGACGAGCCGCGGTTTCTCGGCGAGCGCCGCGCTGTACTGATGAATCTCCCGCTCGAGCATCTCCAGGGTCGCGAGCGGCTCCGGAGCGCCGACGTCGAGCAGGAACGCCAGCACCCGCGTGCGCTCCACGTGACGCAGGAACTGGTGTCCGAGTCCGCGGCCCGCGCTCGCGCCCTCGATGAGCCCCGGCAGGTCCGCCACCACGAAACTGCGCTCGAGGTCGAGCGCCGCGATCCCGAGATTGGGCTCGAGCGTGGTGAACGGATAGTCGGCGATCTTCGGACGCGCGCGCGAGACGCGCGACAGCAACGTGGACTTGCCCGCGTTGGGAAGTCCGACCAGCCCCACGTCGGCGATGAGCTTGAGCTCGAGTTCGAGCATGCGCTCGCCGCCCTGCTCTCCGGGATCGGCGCGACGTGGCGCCTGGTGGGTCGGGGTTGCGAAGCGGGTATTGCCGCGACCGCCGCGCCCTCCGCGGGCGGCCACCCAACGTTCGCCGCGGCGGACCAGGTCGGCCAGCACCTCGCCGCTGTCGGCGTCCTTCACCACCGTGCCCGCCGGCACCCGGATCACCAGATCGTCGCCGTCGCGGCCCGTCCGGTTGTTGCCCGAGCCCGCGCGACCGGCGTCGGCACGGTATCGGGGGGCCTCACGGCAGTCAAGGAGCGTGCGCACGTGCGGGTCCACCTCGAGCACGACGCTTCCGCCGTGGCCGCCGTCCCCGCCGTCGGGCCCGCCCTTGGGGACGTACTTCTCGCGCCGGAAGCTGATGCAACCGGCGCCCCCCTTGCCGGCGATGGCGTGGATGCGGGCGTGGTCCACGAGCACGTCAGGTCCTCCCGGTGGCGCGCGCGCGCGCCAGCAGTCCGCCCGCGCGCACCAGCGCGAGCGCGTCGGAATCGAGATCGTGCACGACCCCGAACGACAGGCCGCGCGTGAGGTGGCGCACGGTGACGCGCGGCCCCGCTTCGAGCAACTCGCCGAGCGTCGGCAACTCCAACTCGTCGCCCTTCGCGACGTTCGCGACATCCGACGCGCGCATCCAGCGCAGCGGCACGACGCCGCACAGCACGAGGGCGCGCGCGTGCGCCGGCGCGAACGAGCCCGCGATCACCGCGCGGACGCCGAGCGCCGCCGTCGCCCGCGCGGCCTCCTCGGAAGGCTCGCCGGTTCCGTACTCGCCGGCGGCGACCGCGAAACCGCCGCCGGCCGCGAGCCCGTGCGAAGCGGCGTCGGGGTCGAGTCCGCGTCCCCAGCTCTCGGCGAGCGCGCGGGCGTCGCCGCGCAGCGCGCGGACGCGCGGTCCCCACGGCAGCAGTTCGCCGCACGCGACACGACCCGCCGCGCTCGCCAGCACCTCTCCGCGCAGACCGCCGGAAAGCGGAGGCAGGGGCGACGGCACCCGGTGCGCCGCTCCGTGCTCGACCGGCGGCGGCTCGTCGGGCGGCGCCAGCAGCTCGGCCGGATCGAGCGCCGCCGAGCCGGGGACCGCGACCGTGCGCGCGATGCGCTGCGCCGGTGCGGCCCAGCGCGCGACGAGCGCGGCGACGGAGGTCGCCACCGCACCGCCGGCGAGCGCGTCCTCGTCGGCGCAGGCGAGCGCCCCCTCGGGCAGCGGCGTGCTCGCTTCGGGGTCGCCCGAGTCGAGCAGCACGACCCCCGCGCGCTCGAGCCGCCCGAGCGTGCCGTCCGCCTCCAGCGCCGCGCGCGCCGCCCGCCCACCCGTCACGACCTGCACGCGCGCCCCGGCGGTCAGGGCCGTGCCCGCCAGCGCGTCGGCGAGTGAGCGCAGGTCGTCGTCCTCGGCCAGCGGCCCGATGCGCGCGACGATCTCCTGCACGCTCGTCGCGGCGGCCGCCGAGCCCAGGTCCAGTTCGACCGTCCGATCGAATCCCACGCCCGCGTCCGCGAAGCGCCGCCAGTCCGCCTCGCGTCCCTGCGCCGCGAGGTGCCCGCGCGTCGCGTCGTCGCAGGGGAAGACGCTGGCGAGGACCCCGAGACGCCGCGGGGCCAGCGAGGCCATCGCGATCCGCTCGGTCATCGGGAGCGCCGCGAGGCCTTCGCCGAAGTATTCCAGCACGACGTCGCGGGCATCGCGCCCGAGGGCGATCGCGAGACGGGCCAGCGCCTCGGCGCCGCCGGTGCCCGGAGGCAGCGAGCCCGTGACGTGCACGCCGAGGACCCTTGGCCTCGGGCGCGCGAGCGGCCGGCCCGCGAGCGCGGCGGCGCACTCGAGCGGCGTCGTCGGGAGCGCCAGCATGCCGAACGCGCCGGCGCCCGCGGCTCCCGGCGCGCTTGAGGCGAGCACCGCGCCCGGGGCCGCGAAGCGTCGGCGATGCAGCGCCGCGGCGGGCGCGGCTCCGGGGCGCGCGAACCACATGCCGTAGGCGGCCGCCGCGGTGCGCAGGAAGTTCTGGTCGTCGAGCGCGTCCGGTCCGCGGGCCTCCCGCCCCGGAGCCACCACGGCCACGGCGCAGCGCACCGCCGGCTCGCCGAGCGCTTCGAAGGCGAGCAGAGAGACGACTCCGCCCTCCTCGTCGAGCACGACGTGCCCTGGCGAGACGCTCACGAGCTGGTCCGGTCCGCTCCAGAGCGCCCCGTTCGACTCGTACAGGAACGCGGTCAGGTGTTCGGCCACGCGCCGGACCTCAGTCGCTCTTGCCCGGGCCTTCCGAGGGCTTTTTCGGCTCGGCCGGCGTGGGGGATTCCGACTTCGCCTTCTCCCGGTAGGCGGAGCTGCGGTGATCGGTGGCGTAGAAGCCCGAACCCTTGAACAGCAGCCCTGCTCCTCCGCCGGGAACGCGCTTCGCCGGCGCGCCGCACTCCGGGCAGACTCGCGGCGAGTCGTCGGTCATGGAATGAAAGACTTCGAACACGTGCCCGTGGTCGCAGCGATAATCGTAGGTCGGCACTTCCCGCTCCTTCCGCTCTCAGGCGTGTCCGGCGGCCAGCGCGCACGCCACCGTCGCCGTATCCACGACCTCGTCGCTGCTGCAACCGCGCGACAGGTCGTTCGCCTGCTTCGCCAGTCCCTGCAGCATCGGCCCGATCGCGGCCGCTCCGCCGAGGCGCTGCGCCAGCTTGTATCCGATGTTGCCCGCGTCGAGGTCCGGAAAGACGAGCACGTTCGCGTGGCCCGCCACGATCGAGTCCGGCGCCTTCCGGCGGCCGACCTCCGGAACGAGCGCGGCGTCGAGCTGCAGTTCGCCATCCACGTGCAGGTCCGGTCGCGCTTCGCGGGCGAGCCGCGTGGCCTCGCGCACCTTGTCCGCGCGGGGGTGACGCGCGCTGCCGCGCGTCGAAAAGCTCAGCATCGCGACGTGCGGCACTTCCTGCACGAGCCGCTGGTGATTGTCGGCCGCGAGGATCGCGATCTCGGCGAGCTGCTCGGCCGTCGGCTCCGGCACGACCGCGCAATCGGCGAAGGTCAGCACGCGCTCGGAGGCCCCCGGCGCGCCGCCCGCGGCCGGAAACACCATGAGGAAGAACGAGGAGACCGTCTTCACGTTCGCGCGCAGGCCGATCAGCCAGAACGCCGCGCGCAGGACGTCGGCGGTCGGGCGCGAAGCGCCGGCGACGAAGCAGTCGGCGAGCCCCTCGCGCACGCGCGCCGCCGCCTGGAAGACCGGGTCGGCCGCGTGGCGGTCCCGATCCGGGGCCGCGAGCCGCCCGCCGCGCGCGGCCTCCAGCGCCGCGCGCGTCCGCTCGAACGCCTCGGCGGAGCGCGGGTCGAGCAGTTCGATCGCGTTCAGGCTCACGTCCGCACGGCGCGCGGTGGCGCGTGCTTCCTCGGGCGGGCCGATCAGACTCACCTTCGCGATCCCGTCCCGGGCCAGCCGGGTGGCGGCGACGACGATGCGCTCGTCCCCGGCCTCGGCCAGCGCGAGCCGCCGCGGCCTGGCCTTCGCGAGCCTGCGAATCCGCTCCATGGCGCCGGCCACGCCGCTATTCCTTTCCGCGCCTGCCGGCGCGGCGACCGAAGCGAACGTGCAACCGGCGCTCGACGGTCGCCGGCACGAGCCCCTTCACCCGGCCGCCGTGCCGGGCGACTTCCTTCACGAGCGTCGAGTTGAGGTAGGTGTATTCCTGGTCCGGCATGAGGAAGACGATCTCGAGTCCCGGCTGCAGCCGGCGGTTCATGAGCGCCATCTGGAACTCGAACTCGAAATCGCTCACCGCCCTCAGCCCGCGAATGATCGTCTGTGCTCCGACCTGCCGCGCGCAGTCCACGACGAGGCCGGCGAAGTGCATGACCGAAACGTTCTTCAGGCGCTGCACGGAGTCGCGGATCATGTCCACCCGCTCCTCGGGCGTGAACAGGGACGTCTTCGACGGGTTGTGCGCGACCGCGAGGACGACACGGTCGAAGAGCCGCGCCCCGCGCGCGGTCAGGTCGAGGTGACCGTTGGTGAACGGGTCGAAGCTGCCCGGAAAGAGCGCCACGCGTTCGTGCTTCATGGTCGTTCGGCCTCCGGCGGGGGTGTGTCTTCCGCCTCGTAGAGATTCACCGTCGTCTCGCCGTAACGTCGCTCGCGCACCAGCACGAGCGCTCCGTTCCGCGAGGGTACGTCATCCTTCTGGTGCCTTTCGACCACGACGCGCGCGCCCCGGGCGAGCACGCCCGGCGCTCCGAGCGCCGCCAGCAGGGCCCGGGCCTCCCCGCCACCGTAGGGCGGATCGGCGAGCACCAGGTGCGCCGCGGCCAGCGCGGGGGCCAGCCGCGCGAGCGCTCCGGGCAGGCGCAGCGGCCAGACGCGGGAGCGCTCGAGCAGCCCGAGCGTGCCCAGGTTCCGCCCGAGCACCTCGCGCGGGGCGCGCGCGGCCTCGACGAAGTCGGCGAACGCGGCCCCCCTCGAGAGCGCCTCGATGCCGAGCGCGCCGCTTCCCGCGAACAGGTCCACGACGCGGGCGCCGCCGAGTTCTCCGAGCGACATGAACAGCGCCTCACGCACGCGATCGGAGGTCGGCCGCGTTCCCAGGCCGCGCGGCGCCTCCAGCCTGCGCCCACCCAACTCCCCCGCGATCACTCTCATGTCCGGCCGCGCAGGATGCGGGCGAGGCGCCAAAGTGTCAAGACTCACGGCGCTGCTTCACCCTGCCCTGCAAAGAGTTGCGCGTGCGGCTGGAAGCGGCGTGTGAGCCGCTCACCTCAGCGCACGTCCACCGTCTCGTAGCCCGCGGGCGCGACGATCCGGAAGTAGGCCGGGCCCCGCCCGCGCGCGAAGCGCCAGCCCGAGAGCCGGTAGCGCAGTGTGCCGTCGCCGGAGGCGATCTCGAGTTCGCCGGGAAGTCCCCGGCCGTCGAGCCGCACGAGCGCGCTGTCGGCCACGCCGGCGCGGGTCCGCTGAACGAGCGCGAACCGCCGGGGCGCGAGCGGGCGCTCGGTCACCTGCGACGTGTCGCCGAGCAGCGCGCGCCACCAGCGCAGCGCCGGCGCTCCCTGTTGCGCTCCGAAGCGAAGCAATTGCCGCGTCGCGGGCTGCAGCCACTCGCTGCCGTCGTCGCGGGCCACGAGCCGCTCTCCCGTTCCGGCGAGGTCGAGGCGCACGCGATCCGGCGCCTCGAGCGTCAGGGTTCCGGTGACCGTGCGCGGCGGCATCCCCGGCAGCGCGGACGTCGTCCAGTGCAGCGTCACCTGCGCGCTGCGCCCCATGGACAGCTCGCGTGACAGCGCCGCGGAGGACTCGAGCCGGGCCGCCCGGGAGACTCCCGCGTTCGCGCACGTCGCGGCGAGCGCAATCGCCAGCAGGCCGGGGGCGCGGTTCATCGTGCGCCCTTTCGGCGCTCGAGCCAGTCGCGCAGGCCGTCCCAGTCCAGCCGTCTCGCGCCGTCGGGAATGCGGAGCGCGAACCAGCCGTCGTCCGCCCGCTCGGCGACGTGGACGGCGTCCACCCCGAGGCGCACGCGCGCCCAGCCCGTGCCGTCGCCGATCTCCAGCTGGCCGGGCCACTCCGTTCCGGCCACCCGTTCCCAGCCGGAGTAGCGCACCGACACGCTTCCCGATTCGCCCGCCAGTCGAACCCGCGCCGGCCGGGAGTCGCGGTCGATCAGCAGCTCGAGCGAATCACTCCCTTCGCGCCACTTCAGCCGCAGCCCCGCGCTCTCCGGCGAGGCTTCGCGCCACGCCTCACGCGGCGGGTTCCAGGTCGCGCCGAACGAACGCGCCAGCAGTCCGACGGGCGGCGCGATGCCGAGCGACTCCCGCGCGCCGGCGAGCGCGAGCGCGGTGCGCTCCGACGGCAGCCAGGCGATCACCGAGTCGCCCTGCGCGCACACGTCCACCGCGGTTCCGAACAGCGCCCCGACCCGCAGGCGTGCCCGGTCGGGAGCGGCCAGCGCGAGCGTCGCCGGCAGCCCCGGCAGCCGGCCGGTCGCGCGGCCGTCCACCCGCACGAGCAGGTCCGCGGTCAGCGCCTGCAGCGCCTGCTCGCGACGCACGCGGCTCTCGTCGTAACGGGCGGCCATGTCGTCCACCGCCGGAACCGGACGCACCGGCGGCGCGCAGGAGCCGAGCAGGCCGGCCAGCGGCGCGGCTGCTGCGAGCGCCAGCGCCGCGAACGCCCGGCGTCGGACGCGCTCGCCCCTCACGGCCGGGTCGCCAGCGCGCGAGCGACCGCGTCGGCGACCTGCGCGGCATCGAGGCCGTCGGTCCCGATGCGGAGGTCCGCCACTTCGGCGTAGCGGGCCGCCCTCTGCTCGAGCAACTCGCGCAGCCGCCGCTCGGGATCGCCGCCGGCGAGCAGCGGCCGCTGGCGTGCGGGATCGGCGTTCCCGGCGCTCACCCGGCGCGCGGCCTCGCCCGGCGTGACCTCGAGCCAGACCACCGTGCACCGCTCCCGCAGCAGCCGGCGGTGGGCCTCGTCGGTCACCAGGCCTCCGCCGCAGGCGATGACCCGGACGCCCTGGTCCAGCACCCGGGCGAGCAACTCGCCCTCGCGGCGCCGGAACCAGGCCTCGCCGGAGCTCTCGAACAGCTCGGCGATCGCGCGGCCCTCGATCGCCTCGATCATGGCGTCGAGGTCCGCCACCGACGCGCCGAGACGTTCGCCGAGCAGCGCGGCGACGGCGCTCTTGCCCGCACCCATCATGCCGACCAGCGCGACGGGGCGCCGACTCGGCCAGCTCACCGGGAGTCCCTCATGCGGGCGGAAGCTAGCACAGCATGCACGTGCGCCGCCGCCTCCCGAAGGAGACGGCGGCGCGGTGCGCGGGAGATCGCGGGGTCAGTTCGAAGCGAGATTCGTGACGATGCGCGGCGTCACGAAGATGATCAGCTCGCGGTTCTGGCGCACGGTGCTGTGCGAGCTGAACAGGAAGCTGACGAGCGGGATGTCCTTCAGGAACGGCACGCCACGGGTCACGGTGGACTCGTTGGTGCGGATCAGGCCGCCGATGACCGCGGTCTGCCCGTCGTCCACCATCACGCGCGTGTCGGCCTCGCTCGTGTTGATGATGATGCCGCCCTGCACGGTGGACTGCGTCGAGAGGTCGCTGACCTCCGGGTGCAGGTCCATGACGATCTTCTTGTCCTGCGTCAGATGCGGCGTGACCTTGAGCTGGATGCCGATCGTCTGCAGCTGCGAGACCGGGTTGCCGGCGACGTCCTGCACGATGAGCGGAATCTTCTGGCCGACGATGATCTTGGCCTCGCGGTTGTCCACCGTCGTGATGCGCGGGTTCGAGATGATGTTGGCCTTGCGCTTCTCCTCGAGGCTCTGCAGCTGCGCCTCGATCGAAGCCCAGTCCTTGAAGATGCCGAACGTGATCTTGTTCGCCGCCTCGACGCCGGTGTTGTGCTCGGCGCCCACCTGCAGCGAGTAGTCGTCGTTGTGCAGCGGGCCGCCGCCCTGCAGCTTCTTGCCGCCGCTTCCGTCGTCCACGCCCGCCCAGAACTCGGGCTTCTGCGGGGCGATGTTCCACTCGACGCCCAGGTTGCGGAGCGCCGAAGCGTCCACGTCCACCAGCTTGGCGGTGATCTCGATCTGCGGCGTCGTCGAGTCCAGCTCGAGCGCCATCTTCACGACCGCGTCGAGGTTCGAGGTCAGGTCGGTGACGATCAGCGAGTTGGTGCGCTTCTCGACCTGGATGCTGCCGCGCTTCGAGAGCGCCGGCGCCAGCGGCGTCGTCATCTCGTTCGCGTTGGCGTAGTTGAGCTTGACGATGCGGGTTTCGAGCGGCACCAGTTCGAGCGTGCGGGCGTTGGCCGTCTCGCGCTCCACCTTCTCGGTGTTGAGCTTGCCGGATTCGTCCACGCGCACCACGGAGCCGTCCTCGACGAAATCGAGGCCGTTCGCGCGCAGCACCGCCTTGAGGGCGTCCTGCCACGCGACGTTCCGCAGCTGGATGGTCACCGTCGCCTTGACGTTCTGCGAGACGACGATGTTGCGACCGCTGAACTCGGAGATGGCACGCAGCACCGTCCGCAGATCCGCCCCCGTGACGTCGAGGTTGAATCCGCCGGAGCTGGTCCGCGTCAGTCCGACCTGGGACGAGGCGCTGGACTGCGCCCCGGCCGGCTCAACGCCCGTGGCCAGCACCAGGCCGGCCGCCAGGAGGAGGCCGATCACGACCCTGTTAGCGTGCATTCTGATCTCCCTTCCGCACCAGTGGGATCTCCACCGACTGTGACTGATTGTCCGACGTGATGGTCACGACGATCGCATCGCGCTTGAGGCTCTCGACGTAGCCGTTCTGCACCTTGTCACCCTTGCGAAGCACGAAGCTGTTGCCGCGCACGTCCTCGACGAGCGCGAACTGGTCGGTGGCGCCCCAGACGATGCCCACGACCCGGATGCCACCGGGATCCGGGGGCGCGTCGCCGCCGACGTCGGCGCCGACGAATCCGCCGTCCACGAGCGACTGGAACGGGTCGCGACGACCGAGCGCGTTGTACTGGTAGGTCAGGTGGTCGTCGATGTGCGCGAGGCCCGAGCCGGGCGCCTGCGACGGCTGCGGGACCGCCGTGACGACCGGAGCGCCGGCGCCGTCACCGGACGCCGCGCGGGCGGAGGTGCCGGGACGGACCGTCGCCGGGGCGTCGGCGGCCGCCGGCGAACCCTGCCGGGACTTCGCCGTCGCGGCGGGAGCCGGTGTCGTCGCCGCGGGAGCGGGCGTGGTCACCGCCGGCGCCGGGGCGGGCTGCGCCACGGGCTGAACGACGGCCGCCACGGGTTCGTCCTGCGGCGAGAACAGGCCCTTCACGTAGTTCCAGCCGAGACCCACGCCGGCGAGAACGAGGGCGACGACGGCCAGGACGATCCGGCGCACGATCGCGCTCTTCACGTTCCCGCCCGCCTGCGCGAGAAAGTTAGGACTTCCGGCCATTGGTCTCCCCCTTCTTCCCGTCCTTCGCGACGGGCGCGGGCTGCGTCGAAGCGGTGTTCAGGCTGTAGGCCGAGGCGGTGAAATCCGCCAGGGTCGTGCCCGCGCCCTGCTTCGTGACGCTGGTCAGTTTCAGGTTCGACACCGTGACGATCCGGCGCAGGTTCGCGAGTTCGGCCAGGAACGCGCCGACGTCGTGATAGTTGCCCTGCACCGAGATCTGCACCGGCAGTTCCGTGTGGTACTCCTGCGGACGGGTGCCGCCGGGGCGGAAGAGCACGAAGCTCACGCCGGTCTGCTGGCCGGCGAGCGTGATCTTGCGCAGCAGCGTGGACAGCTGCCGGTCCGTCGGCAGCAGCTCCGACGCCAGCTCCCAGCGCTGGTGCAGCTGCTCGTACTCGGCCTCGAAGCGCGGCAGGTCGGCGACCGACGCGCGGGCGCGCGCCAGCTCGGACGACTTGCGCTCGTAGTCGCTCTTGAGCGCCGAGAGCTTCTCGTTCGAGTTCATGAACCCGAACGGCACCAGGTGCGTGAAGTAGAAGACCCCGAGCGCGCCGCCCGCGATGAGGATCGCGAGCAGGAGCTTCTGCAGGGCCGGACTCTTGAGATCCATGCTGGCCATGTTCGCGTCCCCCTAGTTGGCGCTCTCGTCCGGCGTCACCTGGCAGGTGAGACGGAACTTGACCACGTCCTTGCCCGTCGCGGTGCCGTGCTCGGCGACGCCCAGTTCGACATTCGCGAACAGGGGCGAGCGCTCGAGGCGCGACATGAAGTCCGACACGACGAGGTTCGAATAAGTGACCCCCTCCAGGCTGAGGGAACCGCCCGCATCCTGCGTGGTTCCGGTCAGCCAGAGGTGGTCGGGAACGCACCGCGCGAGCTCATCCATGAGTCGAACGCTCTCGGTGCGGCCCTTTTCCAGCCGGTTGATGATGCCCATGCGCAGGTCCAGCTCGGCGCGCTCCTTGGCCAGCTGGTTGACGCGGGCGATCTGCGGCGCCAGCGCGCGCGACTCGGCGTCCACCTGGTCAATGGACGTCTGCAGCGCCGTGATGCGGGTGCCCTGCGACATCGTGGTGCCGGCGATGACGAGCGCCGCGAGGCCGGCCACGGCGCCCGGAAGCACCATGTCGCCGATCTTGAGATCGATCGCGACGGCCTTTCGCTGGCCCTTCTCTTCGCGCGGCAGGAGATTGACGCGAATCATTTCTTGTCCCCCTGTCGGCGCAGCGCGAGTCCGATCCCGACCGTGAGAAGCGGCGCCACCTTCATCACGTCCTGGCCCGCGAACAGCGCCGGATCGAAAGCCACGCGCTGCAGCGGGTTCACGATGTCCGTCGAAACGCCGAACCGGCGGCTGAGGAACTCCGGCACGCCCGGCGTGAGCGCGCTGCCGCCGCACAGCAGGATGCGGCTGATGTTGCCCGCCTCGCCCGCCGTCCGCAGGTAGGCCTGCGCGCGTTCGAGAGCGGTCGCGACGCCTTCGCAGGCCTGTTCGATGACCGGCGCGACCTCGAGCCCCGAGCCGGACTCGCCCCGCACCGCTGCGGCAGCCTCCGACTGGCTGAGGTTGAACTTGCGCTGCACGGCCTCGACGAACGTGTTGCCGCCCACCTGGAGGTCCTTGGTGAAGTAGGGCACGCCCGCCTGCACGATGTTGATGTTGGTCATCTCCGACCCGACGTTGAGGATCGCGACGACCTCTTCCGGCGCGAAGTCGTAGTTGGCCTCGATCGCGTTCTGGGCCGCGAACGAGTCCACGTCCACGATGCTGGGCGCCAGGCCCGCCTCGCGGATCAGGTCGCTGAAGGACATCACCATGTCCTTCTTGGCCGCCACGAGCAGCACCTGCATCTGCTTGGGGTCGGCCGGCGAGTCGCCGAGGATCTCGAAGTCGAGCGACACGTCGTTGATGTCGTACGGGACGTGCTGCTCGGCCTCCCAGTAGATCGCCTGCTGCGCGTCGTCCGCGGACAGCTTGTTCATGACGATCTTCTTGACGATGACGGCGCGTCCGCTGACGGCGGCGACGACGTTCTTGGACCGGATCCCGCGGGACTCGAGCAGATTCGAGATCGCGTCCGTGACGAGCTGGCGGTCCATGATTTCGCCGTCGACGATCGCCTCGGCCAGGGGCTGCGAGACGCCCCAGTTCACGAGCCGATACGCCTTGTTCGACTGGGCTTCGAGTTCGACCACCTTGACGCTGTGGCTCCCGATGTCCAGCCCGACGAGCGACTGCTTCTTGCCGAAGAGCATGGGTCTCACTCCCTGAATGCGGTGCGGGTCCCGGCCGGCCTGCTCGACGGTTCGATCACCGATGCAGCCGCCTTCGACCTGGAGAGCGTGGGAAGGAGATCCGCCCCGCTCCACCTGCCACCTGTTCTTTCGACCAACCCCGGGGTTTCCTGAAGTGCGTTCTTCACGGCGCGTTGCGTTTCGTCCCCTGCCCCGCCGGGGCGGACTCCCGGAGGAGGACCACCGGGGTGGACAGCCTCGAACGGACCAAGTCGTTGCGGCCGGCCGCCATGGCGTCGTGGATCCGCGCCATTTCCCGCTCCGCGAGCTCGCGCAGGTAGGCGTTCGGACTGGTTTCGCGAACCTGCTGCCAGAGCGCGTAGGCGACGGCGGGGCTGCCGGAGTTCTGCCGGCAGAAGGCGGCGAAGCGGCGGGCGACGTCGCGCCGCCCGGGCAGCAGCGCGGCCAGCTCGAAGTACTCCGCGGCGCGCCCCAGGTCCCGGCCGTTCGGCTTCACGTAGTAGAGGAAGCCCAGTTCGAACGCGAGGCGGCCGCTGCGGGGGTTGCGGTCGAGACCCTTGAGCATCAGGGCCTCGGCGAACGGGAAGTTGCGCCCCTCCTGAGCCAGCGCGAACGCTCCGAAGACGTAGGCGCTCTCGAACCCGGGCGCGAGCGTCGTGAGGATGTCGAAGACGTGGTAGAGATGATCGAAGCGGTTGTCGGTTCGGCGGTGCTGGCCGTAGTACTGGATCGCCCGGATCCAGGCGAGGTCGGCCGCCGTCTCCTCGTGGCCGAGCGTCGCGGGACGCACGTGCTGTCCCGAGGGGTAGTAGGCGAGCTCCTCGAGCGGCGAGACCCGCGGCAACGCGGTCCACGACCAGTTCGCCAGCTGGAACACCGCCGCGCCGAGCGCGAGCGCCAGCGCCCACGCCACCGCCTGCCTCACCCGCAGCGGCTGCGGGGCCCGAGCGAGGGCGCTCACTTGAAGTCCCGCGATTCGAACGCCGCCGCCGCCAGCGCCATCATGCAGGCGCAGTAGAGCAGCGCGTAGCCCGTGGCGACCCCCAGGTGCAGCACGGAGGTCGCCTCGCCCGACGCGGCCAGCGAACGCATGTTGAAGAGCGACAGGTTCGGCACCAGGTTCGCGCACGCCTCGAACAGCCCTCGCATGCCGGCCGGGGCGTCGGCGGCGAAGCGCCGCAGGTCGTCCGACCACTGCCCGACCACGAACAGGCCGAGCGTGTAGAGCGACGAGAGCACCGGGGTCGAGAGCGCCGAGAACATCACGGCGATCGAGGTCACCACCGTCAGTTCCAGTCCGGCGAGGTAGACGGCTTCGGCGATGGACAGCGCGGCGCCCGCGTGTCCGAGCGCCGCGAGCAGCGTCCACAGCGCGAGACCGAGCACGGCGGCGACCGTCCACAGCGCGGCCGAGAGGCCGGCCCACTTGCCGACCAGGTAGACCGGCCGCGCGATCGGCCGGGACAGCAGGTTGAAGATCGTGCGGCGCTCGATTTCCTTGGCCACCAGGCTCGTGCCGACCATGAGCACGACGAGCAGGCCGAGGAAGGTGATCGAGGAAAGCCCGAGGTCGATCGTGACGCGGGTGCCTTCGCCCATGGCGAGCGGGCGCGCGATCAGCGTCACCAGCAGCAGGGCGACGCCCGCCGCGATCACGCCGGCGAGCACGCGGTCGCGGATCGCCTCGAGATAAGTGCTGCGGGCGATGAGCGTGACGTTCATGCGCTCCTCCGGCCGTCGCCGGCGCGCAGGGCCGAGCCTTCGGCCGCGGCCATGAACAGCTCCTCGAGCGAGGCGCGCAGCGGCGTCACCGCGCGAATGGCGGCGCGCGACTGGACGAGATGGGCGATCACCGCCTGCAGGAGCGCCCCGTCGCCGACGGTGAACACGGACTCGCCCGGGCGTTCCACGCGTGAGACCCGGCCCGCCCAGGCGGCGGGCAGCTCCAGCACCGGCGCGCCCTCGACCCGGACTTCCACCGGATGCCGGCCGTCGTCCATCAGGTCGCCGACGCCGGCCACGCGCTCGAGCCGGCCCTTGAGGACGATGGCCACGCGGTCGCAGAGCATTTCCACGTCGGGCAAGATGTGCGACGAGAACAGGACGGTGACGCCCCGTTCGCGCTGCTCGAGGATCAGATCCCGCACGTCCCTGCGGCCGAACGGATCGAGGCCGCTCATCGGCTCGTCGAGGATCACGAGCCGCGGCGCGTGGACGAGCGCGGCGGCGAGCCCGAGGCGCTGAAGCATGCCCTTGGAATACTTGCGCAGCCCGAGTCGGAGCCGGTCGCCCAGCCCGACGCGCCCGAACCAGTGGCGGGCCGCCCGCGTCGCCTCGTGCGCGGACAGTCCCGAGAGCCGGGCCGCGAACTCGAGGTACTCGACGCCCGTCAGGTGATCGAAGAAGTAGGGCTGCTCGGGCAGGAAGCCGAGCGATCGCCGGCTCTCGACGCGGTGGATGGGAACCCCCATCAGCCAGGCACGACCGCCCGACGGCTTGAGCAGCCCGGTCAGGATCTTGAGCGTGGTCGTCTTGCCGGCGCCATTGGGACCCAGATAGCCGAACACCTCGCCGCGGCGAACCTCGAGACTGAGGCGGTCCAGGCCGACCGACGAGCGAAGCGACCAGTTGGCCCGGTAGACCTTCGACATCTCCTCGATCCGCACCGCCGCGGCGTCCGGTCCGGACGCCGCCGCGAAGGACGATCGGTCACCGGCTGGCCGGCCCGGCCGGTCGGCGACCGAACTCTGCCCGGGTCCGGGTTCGTTCGCGTTCGTGCTCATGCGCTCCAATCCCTTGCGGCATGGGTGATTCTGTCCGTGCGGGCACTGCGGGGGTGAACCGCCCGGGGCCAACTGCAACGGATGTGCCGCGATTCACCCGGCTGCGCAGAGGAGGCCGGGTCGGGGGGCCGGCCGGGCACCGGGACCGTGGGAACCCGGTCCGTACTCCGGCGGCGCGAACAGGGCCGCGCGAAGCGTCAGCGGCCGTTCGAGAGGATGATCTGGGCGAAGTCGGCGTTCTTGCCGTGGCCGACGATCTGGTAGCACCAGCTGGCCGAGTCGCCGTAGGCGATGATGCCGGGCTTGCCCGAGGTCGCGAGCGGAATCGTCCAACTGCCCTGGTATTCGTAGGCGTTGCCGTCGCCGACCGTGCGGTCGAACGGGTTCTTGAACAGCGTCGCGTTCACCGGCAGGCGCGCGGCGATGTCCGCCACCGCCGAGGGATAGACGCCGTCGTTCAACACCGAGTAGTCCTCGGCCGCGAGCTGGAAGGTGTGCATGTTGCTCTTGGTCGCGCCTTCCTTGGCCCGGTCCTGCATCGAGATGAAGTTCGGAATCGCGATCGCGGCGAGGACGCCGATGATCACGACCACGATCATCAGCTCGATCAGCGTGAACCCCCGTTCGCCGTTTCGCATCTGGTTTCACCTCGGATTGGGAGCCTGCCGGCCCGTCTGGGCCGGCGAGCGGCTCGTGTCTGCTCGTTGTGGACCGGAGTCCGGATTCGGATGCGCGGGGGCGGCGAGCGCCCCCGCGCCCCGTGCGACTACTGACCGCTGGTGAGGATCAGCGACAGGTGAGCGCCGTAGCCCTCGCCCGCGATCGCGTACTTGATGCTCGAGGAGTCCGCGTACGCGACGATGCCGTCCTTGCCGGTCGTGACCAGCGTCGGCGAGTACGTCGCCACGTCTTCCCAGGCGTTGGCCGTGCCGACCGAACGGTCGAACGGGTTCTTGAAGTTCGCGCCCGCCGCCGGCAGCATCGCC